>NZ_JAUTAU010000001.1:4210350-4519385 GCF_030818775.1 Bacillus sp. SORGH_AS_0510
GAAAAGAATGTCAGAAATAATAGCTGGATACATACTGTTAAGAAAATATACTTCCTTTTCCACCACATAATTTGCTCCCCTTTAGACAGTGTGTACCGTCTCTTCAACTCTATTTGGAGGTGCAGCCTTCACTTGGACAGGTGCCAGACGCCATGCCATTAATAACGCACCGCCGATGATGCCAAAAATAGTTCCAAACAAGAAGCCCCCCAATGCCCCAATTACGGAGAGAATAGATAGAAAAATAGTAAAGATTCCTAGAATTTTTGAGGCATTCGGAAAAAATAAGGCAACGACTCCAATGATAGTGATGACCCCGCCAAATAGTAATCCGATTATAGCAATCGAACCGGGGAGAAATGTACTTAGATAAAGGTTTAATGGAACCCAGGAGATCAAAAGACCACTAAGAAGAGTAATCAATGCTCCCCATAGCGGCCGTTGTTTCCTCCACTTTTTAAATGCCATCACAGTCCCTCCTTATTTCTTATTTCTTATTAATCTTTTCAACTGTTAATCTCATACCGTTCATATTAATAGTCTTTTGAAATAGGTAGTGTGTTTTTAATTTCGCGTGCTCTAGAATAATTTTGGAAGAGGTTTGTTGAAATTGTTTTTGCCAGTCATCACTATGCTTTTCTTGGAGTACTAGGTTTTGAAACTTTGCGTTTGCTTCAATGAGACCGGCATCATGCTGCAGCCCTGTTATTTGAACCGGCTTGGAGGCTGTGATTTTCACGCGAATCCATTCTCCTCCTACCTGGAAATCCTTGTACAACTGGAGATTATCAATGGTAAGCGTATCTATTAAATTTGTTCCTTGTGGTGCCGAATCGGAACTGCTTGTTTCTCCCATTTTCGGATAGAAAACATAGCCATTTCCTTCTAACTTATCAAACTCGACATAAAAGTCCCCCACACCTGCAATGGGTACTGCATAGGCAACCCCAGATATTCCGAATGACACTAATAGTAGAGCTAGTGCTATGATTCCTGTTCCTAAGGCGGACCAAAAAACCTTTTTACTAGTAGTACCCTCAACAAGTTCCATTGTGCTTTCCATAAAACCCCTCCAATTTTCCCAATTTTCAATAAACAACCTTTCCTTTACAATACTATCTAAGGTATCCTCCCTACAATCACGGAAAATATCGTAAAAAAATTCCACCCCCGACAAATGTCGTGTGCAATGTATCACTACGGACATAATGGAAAATTTTTCATCGTAATATTTAGAAAAACGAAAGCACTTTTACGGAGGTGGAGAAAATGAAGCATAAAATCGAGCAACTTCTGCAAAAGGGTCTGTCCCTCCTGCTTGAGTTGAAGGAACCTTTCATGATGGAGTGGCGGGACATGCAAACCACCTTAAAATATCAAAATGATCATTTAGTCGAAGAAATAGAGACGATGATCCAAATTGCTTCCGAGAAAGTAACAACCTCTAAAGCTTCCAATGTAGACACCTTCATCCATTCGATTCTTACTGAGTGGCAAAGTCGATACTCCACCCAGTACAACGAATCTGAGTCTCTTTCTCTTGTTTCATCGATTGAAAATATATTTCATAAGTTGCTGGCTGATAAACCAACAACTACATTTCTTGACCACCAGGCCATCCAATCTTTTTTTTCACGAATGATGGATCAGGCATTATTAACCCAAAGTTGGGAAGAACAAAATAAAAAGTGGTTAAAAAATATAATTGCTACGAATATCATTCCTATGAAATGGGTGGCAGTGGTAAAAAAAGAACAGGAGTTATATCAGATTGAAAGTGTAGTATGTGCAGATGAATACGCTGTGGACAGCCACTTAATTGACATGTGCTCAAATCTTAAAGCCAGTCAAATTTGCCATATATCATTGGCGATAAAAAAACTAATAGGCACTGGAGAGAAAGAGACAGATATCGTTCAAGTTTCCTGTCTAAATGATGTTCTATTAGTTTGTTTGCGGGAGCCTGGAATGACCGTTACCGAACAACAATATGATTTTATTAGAGGCATGTATCTTCGCCAATTAAAACTACAGCAGCTGGAAAGCAGAATGGAATGGAAGGACGGTTCTCTTCTTTTCTTACAACACCTGTTACGTGCGCGAAGTGTTGATGACGCGGTAAAGGCGATCACCAAGGGGTTAGTCGATTATATGCCGTTTAACCGTTGCGCTCTATTTTTATACAATCATTATGAAGATAAAGGGATAGGCGTGTCCGGTTATAATGTCAACATTCCTTCTGTTCAGCAAATTCAAGAAGAAATCCTAGGACTGTCTCTAATAGAAAACTATTTAAGCTCTTTAACCCATTCACAGCCGCTTTATTTTTTGAATGCCACTGAGGTGTTGCCGAAAAAGTATGTTAAAGAATTTCAGCTTCGCTCATTAGTGGTGTTGCCTATTTTCGTTCCCACAAAAAGTAAACTGCTTGGGATTGCACTATTAGACCAAGGTGAGGACTCACAATTTGAAATCTCAATGCAAACTTTATCGACCCTCATTAAATTCGGACATTATGCCGGGGAACTATTATATTCCATTTGGGACGAAGCCCTGCAGCAATTTGGCGGCACACAATCGGTCTTAACCGTGCGTGAGAAAGAAGTCTTACAATTGATTGCCAGCGGTGCATCCATCAATGAAGCAGCGGAAAAACTTCATCTGAGCAGCTACACAGTACGCGATTATGTATCTGTTATCATTCAAAAATTAGAAGCCAAAAATCGGACAGATGCCGCAGTTAAAGCCTTAAAAATGAAATTAATATCATAAAAAAAGCAGCTTCAAGAAGCTGCTTTTTTAACGCACTAACGCGCCGGGGGACAGTCCCCCGCTGCTTTAATACGTTATCATATCGGGGGACTGTCCCCATTTTAGCGGTTGTCGATTTTTTCTGGGTATAGGTCATGGTTCATCATACGGTAATCGGCCATTTGCTCGTATTTCGTACCTGGTCTGCCATAGTTGCAGTAAGGGTCAATGGAGATTCCGCCTCTTGGTGTGAATTTGCCCCATACTTCAATATAACGAGGGTCCATTAACTTGATTAAATCATTCATGATAATATTCATGCAGTCTTCGTGAAAATCACCATGATTACGGAAGCTGAAAAGATACAGCTTAAGCGATTTGCTTTCAACCATCTTTTGATCCGGAATATAGCTGATATAAATTGTGGCAAAGTCGGGTTGTCCTGTTTTTGGACAAAGACTTGTAAACTCAGGGAAATTGAATTTAACAAAGTAATCGCGGTTTGGATGTTTATTATCAAACGCCTCTAACACCTCTGGCGTATATTCGAACAAATACTTTGTTCCTTGGTTTCCTAATAATGTTACACCTTCTAATTCAGCTTCTGTTCTTCCTTCTGCCATTGTTAATCCTCCTTATATATCCCGGTTATAACTATAAGAAAGAAATAAAAAACCATATCCTAAGGATATGGTTGAATGCTCCATTTCCATAGTTTTTTATAGAGGGTATTCGCTATGAACCTCTCCCCAATATTCGGGTATCCATGTAATTAATTTCATAGTAACTATAGAGAATTTTGCGTTCACTGTCAATCAACATTTTACTGGAAAACCTGGACCTGTTGAGAAGGAGACTGGTTCACGGTACAATATAAATTAGAATAAATAAGGAGGAAGCATGTCTATGTGGAACGAATTTAAAAAGTTTGCCATGAAGGGCAATGTCATTGATTTGGCTGTCGGGGTTATTATTGGGGGAGCATTTGGAAAAATTGTTTCGTCTTTAGTCTCAGATATCATTATGCCATTAATTGGATTATTAATTGGAAAAACAGACTCGTTTTCCAAACTTGCTTATCATGATTTAAAATACGGACAGTTTATTCAAACTGTTGTTGATTTCTTTATTATTTCTTTTTCTATTTTCCTTTTTGTAAAATTCATCAATCGCTTCAAAAAGAAAGAGGAACCCGCTCCGGTCGTAGAAAAAATCGATCGCCAAGAGGAACTTTTGGCCGAAATTCGTGACTTACTAAAAGAAGATCGAGATATTTTAAGAAAAAATGAAACATCTTGACCTCTTGTACGTATATTCTAGTAATAAATAATTTTAGAGGTGAAAAACTTGTATACTCAAACATCCACTGAGTTTATGCCATCTGTTTTACGGACATTTGCTCTATCACTTGCTATCGCTTTCTTAGGTACGATGGCTGGTGCGTTTGTAGTACCACCGGGACTCTTTATCCCATTAATGATTGTAGAATTTGTGATGCTTATGGCTGCATTCTTTTTTAGACGAAAAAAAGCCATCTCGTACTCATTCCTTTATGTTTTTACCTTTATTTCGGGTATTACGTTATATCCAATTGTCTCTCATTACCTTGCGACTTCAGGAGCAAATGTAGTAGTTATGGCCTTTGCAAGTACAACCGTAGTTTTTACAGGTATCTCTATTTATGCGGCTAAGTCTAAGCGTAATTTCTCGTTTTTAGGTGGATTCCTACTGGCTGCCCTACTTGCGTTAGTTGCTATTTCTATCTTTAACATTTTCTTTCCATTAAGCTCAACAGGCATGCTCGCCTACTCCTTTATTGGTGTAGTTGTTTTCAGTGGCTATGTATTGTTTGATATCAGCCGCATGAAGCATTATGGTGTAAGAGCAGAAGAGGTTCCGTTAATGGCCTTAAACTTATACCTTGATTTTATTAACCTATTTATCAGCATTCTTCGTATCTTGGGAATCCTCTCAAGTAAAGACTAATAGTAAAAGGAGCTTGGGTTTAATCCCAAGCTCCTTTTACTTTATTAGTTTATCTCGTAGACTGTTTTATGTTACCCGGTTCTCTTTTCTGGATCCATTTCGGGCACGTAGATTGCTTCTACGTTACCCACTTCCCTTCTCCGTACCCATTTTGGGCACGTAGACCGCTTCTACGTTACCCACTTCCCTTTTCCGTACCCATTTTGGGCACGTAGACCGCTTCTACGTTACCCACTTCCCTTTTCCGTACCCATTTCGGGCACGTAGACTGCTTCTACATTACCCACTTCCCTTCTCCACACTCATTTCGGAAACGTAGACCACTTCTACGTTACCCCGTTCCCTTTTCCACACCCATTTCGGAAACGTAGACCACTTCTACGTTTCCCTGTTCCCTTTTCCACACCCATTTCGGAAACGTAGACCACTTCTACGTTACCCTGTTCCTGTTCCCGTTTCCACACCCATTTCGGGCACGTAGAACAACACCCCCTACAAAAAAACACGGATTTTTCTTTATTTAAACCATGTTATTTTTCAACGGAATTTAATAAAGTTAATCCCCTGTTAATCATTTGTTTAACAGATAGGTCCCAGTCAGAATTTTGCAGTTTACTTGTGATAGCGGTTACATTACTGTGACCGTCATCATGTATTTTATAAAGTTCAAGGATCTCTAAGCGCAGTAGCCACTCTTTTGGATATCGGTCATCTAAGATGGCTAACACTTCCCCTACATGGAATGCACTTTGATCATTCCAAATCGAGCCTTCACGAATATTGCGAATCTCTTCATATAAATTCTCTAGTTCATTCCATTTCGGTAACTCTAATTCTTCCTCTGCTTCTTCTATTTCCGTCCATTCAAAATAAGCATCAGGATCGGCAGCACCGGCAAATACTGAATCAATGCTTGCGCCAACCGCCATATCAAATGTCCCCCATGCAGGTTCAAAAAGGACTTGATCCTTATAGCTCACCTGACAATCTTTAAAAGAGATGATGATTGGTTTTGACTCTGATAATAGGATGTCCTTTACCGTTCCGTCAACTATTACTCCACTCTCAAATTTTAATTGAACCTTATGGTCCTGAGAGATACCTAATTCCTTTAGCTGCTCGAAAGTGCAATGCTCCAAGACGATATTTTCCTCTAATCGGCCAATTGGTGTACCAAAACCCTTCCGATGAGTTTCCTTCCCATGACCATCTAGTTGTTGGTTATTGTTGGCCAACGCTGTTGGTCCTTTCGTCTTGAAATAAACGGCTTCTCTTTTTTCATTAATAATGATATCAGCCAAGGTTCCTGTAACCTGCAGACCTGAAGAGAAACAAATCGTTGCCGTATTATCTGTTTGGAGTGCTTGAACAAGACTCTCTGTTCCACCTTTTCTAAAGGCCATCGTCGAAGCAAAGTCATCGATCGCTGAAACTAAGTCATCAAAGCTTTGACAAACAAATAATTGCGGCTGTGGCTTCGTCACATCATATGGTGTATTGATACAAGCTTCAACAGAAAAAGGAATTTTTCGGACGTCATCCTTTAAACAGCTTTGGCTCTCACCAACTGATGATAGAAGTCCAGCCCCATAAATCTTAGGGTTATCGAGTTCACCTATTAACCCATATTCGACAGTCCACCAAAACAGCCGTGAAACTTTATCTGCCTCAGTTAAACCTTGCAATTTACTGCGAGCCTCCGTTACCTTCAACTCAGCTTCTTTTACTTGCTCTGGAGTCGAATTGGGGTCTTCTGCCACAATCGTTAAATGACGAACAGCCATAAACACCTGGGCCTTTTCTTTACTTGATAGTGCCTTCGCTCCCATTTCGCCGATTTTCCTAACAAATTCGCGGTAGGCTTCATCTAAAAGAATTGGAGCATGGCCTGCTGCTTCATGAAGCATATCCGGTGCTGGCGTATAAGCAATGTTTTGTACATTTCGAATCTCTGTTGCAATCGGTAAAAGTCGATTTGCTAAAAAACCATAAAAAGCAGAGCCTGGAATCAGTCCGTCAATAGTCACCGCACCCCATCCGACTTTCGAAAGGCTGGTATTCATATCATCGACTTTTGGAATGGATTCTGTCTTAATCCCTGAATCTCTTAATCCATTCACGTAGGCAGGATGGGCAATTTCCTTTAAAAAGTAATGGTTCTGCTTCATAACAAACCGCCAAACAGCATGCTCAATGGGCGTATAGCGGTGGTAGTATTGTTTTGAAATATACGGCTGTAAATTTGCAGGAATCTTCTTCGTTCCATTTAAAGTCATGATAAACCTTCCCCTTTTTAATAAATAATTAAGAATGGAGCTTTTTAAGCTAGTGATAGCATTTTGGGTCTTAACCGTTCCTTGGCCCTCTTCATTCTTGTTTTGACGGTAGACATGGGCAGATTATTGGTCTGTGCAATTTCTACGAGAGACATATCGTGATAGTAATAAAGATAAATAGGATTACGATAAATCTCGGGTAATAAGTTTACCTTTTCAGCCATTTGCTGAGCCGAAAAATTATGTAGAACTTCCTCTTCAGGAATGAAGGGTGATTCGAACGAGACAGAATAGGAATATACCTCTTCTTTCCAAAATTGCTTCGATTTATTTTCCTTCCGCCAATAATCGCGGCATTTATTAATGGCAATCGTATATAACCAGCTTTTGTATTTCCCCTGCTCCTTAATTGAAGAATATGCTAAATAAGCAGAGAGTAACACTTCCTGGTAAAGATCCTCCGCAAGCTCCTTATGCTTTACTAACGAGAAAATATATTTAAAGATGGCTTTACCATATTCATTTACTAATTCCTCAAACGGAATAGTCAATTGCTCTTTCATTGCTTCCATTCCTCCAAACTAAAAACTCTTCTAACTATTAGACGGAATGGACACATCAAACCCCTACACTTCTTTTTTGGGGGTCAGTCCCCCGGCGCTTTAGCGCAACGGGGGACTGACCCCGCTTTTCATTAAAACAGATACCCCAATTTTTTTACAGATTGTTAAATAGTGCATCAAGGCTAATAAAACTGAGCCGGTATTCATCCCAATGATGACTCCATTCATTCTCCAGTCTGGCGAAGACCCTAGCCATAAGACTAGTGCATAGGAAATCACAATGGACCAGACGATGTGGACAAAGGCATCTTTAATCATATCTAGTCCGATCATGAAAGCTTGCATTGGCATAATGAAAAAGTGAAATAGAAAAAATGGCCAGAGCAACTGCAAATAGATGGCTGATGTATCTGATTTAAAAAATAATGACGTTAATTCGGGGGCATAAAAGTAAAAAATAGTTACTGCCGTGACTCCATATAAAAAAGTAAGTTTCATCACCTGTTGCAACATTTTTTGTAATGTAGGGTAATCACCTTGTGCATGTGTTTTTGACACGGCAGGTATCAAAACAATCATCAACGAATGGGCAATAAAAGCTGGGAAGAAACCAATCGAAACCGCAACACCCATCAACATTCCAAATTGCTCTGTTGCAAGGACATCTGACATACCTGACCGTTCCAATGCAGCCTTAATAATAAAGGGCTGAATGGCACTAGTAAAAGCAGAAAACAACCGCAGGCCTGTGGTTGGAACAGAAACTGCCATTAAATTCTTCCGAACAACCTTCCGATTAATATTAGAAAAAGGCTGCCGTTTCAATTGCTGAAATTGAATAATAAACAAGTAGATTAAATAAAGAAAGACAACAATTTCACTTCCAATTAACGTACCAATGGCGATCATCAATGCTGACTGTGCATTAAACTCAAACAAACGGAAAAGGATAAACAATCCGGCTAGTTGAATGACTTTTCTTAGAAAGTTAGAGATCGCAATTCTTCCCATATCTTGTTTTCCCATAAAATACCCTCTGGCAACAGAAGTAAATGCAATAACCGGTATTAGAATCATAACAAGCCAACGAATATAAGGATGGTAGCCATCAAAGATAGGAACAAACGGAAGAGCGGCTGCTGTTAATAAAAAGAGAATACTTGTAAACACTACCGTAATCGTGATGGCATGATGCAGGATATTCCTGTGATAGCGCTCTTCTCTTTCAGCAATAAACTTAGAAATGGATACTTGCAGTTCAAAGCTCGACAGTAAAACAATTAAAAAGATAGAAGGCAGAATGGACATATAAAGTCCTAACCCATGTGATCCCAGCTCTCGTGCCAGAATCATATTCACTAGAACTTCAATCCCTTCCCCTAAAAATGCGGACGCTGCTAAAAAGATAATCCCTTTATAGTAAATAGCCATACATCGACTCCCCTTTGACCCAATCTTACTTTAATAACCTATGAGACAAGTTGTAAGATTAGTAGGGGAATTTTTTAGGCTAACGAAAAAAAGGGCGTATGAGCGCCCTTTTAAACTTCTGCGGAAACCATCTGTTTTCCTTCTCTTTTTTTCATAAAAAACATCATACTTAAGATGACGGCAAGTAATAGTAATTGAGAAATAGTTGTTTCCCAAGTTGGATACAGTCCTAACCAATCGATAAATGGCAATTCTTCCACCGTGCTGGTTGGTATCATGTTCGAGATCTGCAATGCATGGATGCTAATTCCCAGGATTTTAAACGCCAAAAAGTAGATCAGGAAGGTAGCAGTTTTAAAGAAAAGACGAATAGGAATCTTTACACTGTACTTAATAATCACAAAGCCGACAATGACTAAAATGACAATCGCTAACAAGACACCGCTGATCAGCTGCATTAAACTTATATATGGAGTAATTCCTGTATAGAAGATAATTGTCTCTGCTCCTTCACGGAAAACGGATAGAAAACTAATGAAGGCAAAGGAGAGAAGACTGCCTTTCGCAATTGCCTGCTGCATTTGTTGATTGATGTACTTGTTCCAATTTCCAATACTTGATTTATTGTGGAGCCATGCACCTACTGTTAGCATCATCACCACAGCTACCACACCTGTTAATCCTTCAATATATTCCCGGCTTGATGCTGCAACGATCTGAGAAAAGACAATATTGATAATAATCGCTAATACCGCACTAGCTAAAATTCCAGCAATAACCCCGGACCAAATCCATTTCTGTTTTGATGATTGGCCCATTTTTTTCAAGAAAGCAATTAACGTAGCGACAACTAGTAACCCCTCTAATCCTTCACGCAGAAGAATAAGAGCTGCGTCCCATAACGTGTAATTGGTTTTACTTAATAAGGGAGCAAGGCGATCACTGATTTCCTTTAAAATATCAGCAGCTTTCTGCGCCTTCACCTTTTCTGAGTTTAACAGACTGATTGCCGTAGGGATTTTCGTTTCTATATCACTATATAATCCACTGTCCCTCGTCTGAACGTCGCCTTCTACCATTGACCAAACAGAAAGGATTTCATTTAGCTGGTCGCTGGCAGTTATATAGTCCTTTTTTGCAATCTGCTTTTCCGCTTGATCTAACAAAGCCGCTACATCTGAAAGCGAAGCGTCACCCTGGAGTTGGTTTGAAGTCTTCCCGGCTAAAAAGTTGTCGACTTCGGCAGTTAATTGTTCTAAGTTTTCCATTGCCTTCTGCCTGTCAGCAGGCTCTTGTGTGATAGCGATTCGAACAAGAGCCATATATTTCTCAATATTTCCATATGCCGCAATGCTTTCATCATGAACTAGTTTTTCAGAAGCAGTCCATTGGTTCAATATTTTTTGGTATTGACCTTTTAAACTAGCAGTCTCTCCTTTTTCAATAGAACTCTCCATAGTGCTAATAAGTGGTAGTAATTGTTTAACCTGTTCTTTTGCTTTTTCTTTGTCTTGTGGATTTTGTTCCTCGTCATACAAAACCACCGCACTAGAAAGAGACGAAAGGCTTTTGGCAAGTGTCTCTTTATCCACATTCCCTTTTGCCAATAGACTTTGAACCTCTTTAAGTTCTTGGTCAACCTTTTTAGCCTGTTTACTATCTGCTTTCTTTATTGCCTTCCAGTCGGCTGCAAATTGCTCCATATTACTAGAAACTACAGAAGCCTCTCCATCCTTCGCCTTCATTAAGCTGTCTCCGATTAGCACAAAAAGCTCATCATGCTCCTCAGCTGCTGCGACTGGCTGAATCGTTTGAAAAAAAATAAATAGTACCGTTAATAATAATAAGGGCTTAACTGTATATCGGTGCATAAGATTCTCTCCTTAAAAAGAAAACACTAGTTAAATAGTGTCTCTCCAATAAAACTTCCCTTTTTAACCCCTGGCAAACAAGCAAAAATCGCACTTCCACGATGGGAGGTATATTCGTTTAATTTATCCATATTAGCTAGTCTCTGTTGAATAGGGATAAATTGCTTACTTGGCTTTCGCTGAAAAGCTAGGAACAACAGTCCTGCATCAAAACTTCCTGTTTTCTTATCCATCCCATCAGAATACGAATAGGCTCTGCGTAGAATCTGCTGTGACCCGTCGCCATGAGATAATCGAACATGCGAATCTGCCGGGATGGATTTTAGATCCACTTTATCAAATTCATTCTTTTTGCCAAACGGAGCGCCACTTACACGATGTCTACCAAAGGTATTTTCTTGTTCCTTTAAATTGGTTCGATCCCAAACTTCGATAAACATTTGAATTCGTCTGACAACAAGGTAACTGCCATCCACTAGCCAATCAGGACCGTCCCCAGGTTGAACCCATACCTGCTCGTTCATTACCTTTTCATTATTTACATCTGGATTAATGGTGCCGTCTTTAAAGCCAAACAAATTCCTTGGTGTTTCATTTTTTGTGTCTGCTTGTTTGGTACGCTGGAAGCCCGTTTGCGCCCAACGCAATGTTGCTTTCCCTCTCGCAATCCGAATGAGGTTTCTTACAGCATGAAAAGCTACCTGCAAATCATCCGCGCAGGCTTGGATACATAAATCCCCGCCAGTCCATTCCTCTTCCAAAGCATCAAGTGGAAACTTCGGAAGGTCCACCAATTCCTTTGGCTGCTTGTGTTTTAATCCAAACCGGTCTTGATTTTCTTTTAGAAAAAGAGATGGACCTACTCCAAACGTAATCGTCAGGTTTGAAGCGGATAGCCCAGCTGCCTCCCCCGTATCTTGCGGTGGCAGGAATTCGTTTCCTGTTAGCTCGCCGATAGCCTTCCCTTCTGTCATCAACGCGGCTGCTTTTGTCCAATCTTTAAACAGTTTCACTAACTCTTCTTTTTTCGAAGTGGTCACATCTAAGGAAACAAAATACACATGATTTTGTGTCTTTGTTGTGATTCCACTCTGGTGCTTCCCATAAAACGGTACAACGTCTTTATTTGTACCCGTATTTGATGCTTTGCTTTCTTGGATGGAAAGGATTCCGCCCAGACCGGATGCACCGAGAATCACTCCTACCCCACCGATTCCAGCCGTTTTAAGGATATCACGTCTCGAAACCTTTTTTTCATTCAATGTCTCTAAGCTGTTAGTCGTATTCGTTGTCAATTAAGACGCCTCCGTTACCATTCCAATTTGAGATAGCGGTTCTGCAAGCGCATCGATGGCTTGGCTTAGTTCCTTCACTTGTGCTTCTGTTAAATCCGTGTAAAGTTTATATCCTTCACCACTTTTATGCTGGTTCAATAATGCATACACATCATCAAAACGGGCTTGAATTTCTTTAGATACTTCCTCATTTTTTTCCTTTAATGCTGGTTGAAGTAGCTGATAGATTTTTTCTGCTCCTTCTACGTTAGCAGCAAAATCATATAAATCTGTATGAGAGTAACGGTCTTCCTCCCCAGTTACTTTTGAAGTGGAAACCTCATTTAGTAGATCTACTGCACCTGTAATTAACAGGTCTGGTGTCACCTCTACGGTATCTACCTTCGCACGCAACAGGTTGACATCTTTCATTAGTTGGTCAGCGATTTGCTCATACCCTTTTGTTGTGTTGTCGATCCATAGCCCTTTTTCAAGTTTATGGTAGCCGCCCCATTCTGCTTCAGGTACGTCCCCTTCACGAGCATCGATTTTAGGATCAAGATCTCCAAATACCTCTGCGATTGGTTCTGCGCGTTCATAGTGCATGCGCGCTGGTGCATAAAGTTGTTTCGCTTTCTCCACGTCACCATTTTTAACAGCCGTTGTAAAGGCTTCCGTTGCCTTCACAAATTCCTCAATTTCACCGATTGCGTACTCGCGATATTCCTTTGATACTCCGTCAAGGGCAGGTGAGACTTCCGTTTTTGTTTCTTTCGTGGTTTCTTTTGTTGAAGTTTTCTCTGTATTTGAACATCCGAATAGAAGACTGCTAGACAATAATAACGTTCCTGATAATTTTAGTAGTTTCATATGTAAAAAATCTCCTTTTAAATGATAATGATTTTCATTATTAATATAATAACAGTAATTGAGAAGGATTTTCAATTACTTTTTAAAAAAAACTCTACTAACATTAAACTCATGAAATTTGTCTAGGAGCTTTGTATGTGATTGGTTAAAAAGGAAAAGTGATAATTAGTGGATTCGACTAGTTCCCCTCGACCGTGAAAAGTTGCTTCAACAGGCACTGGTCACCTCGACAAACGCCTTAAATGCCTAAAAAATAAAAAAACTACCCAAAAGGATGGGTAGTTTCACGTATTATGATATTAAGGAATGCTTAAACGCATAGATCACAGCTTGGGTTCGGTCTTGTACATTCAACTTACTTAGGATATTGCTGACATGGGTTTTAACGGTCTTCAGTGCGATGAATAATACATCAGCAATTTCCTGGTTGGATTTCCCCTCTGCCATCAGCAAAAGGATTTCTAATTCACGGCTAGTGAGATCTTCATGGGGCAAATGAGTATGTTTTTGGCGCATTTTCACCATCATTTTTCCAGTTACTTCTGGTTCTAGAACAGATTGGCCATGGTATGTAGCACGAACGGCATTGGCAATTTCACTTGCTTTAGAGGTCTTCAGCATATAGCTGGTTGCCCCTGCTTCAAGGGCTGGATACACCTTTTCATCATCTAAGAAGCTTGTTACAATAATAACCTTTGCTTCCGGCCATTGTTCAATGATTTGCCTCGTTGCCTCAATCCCGTCCATTTCTTTCATAACTAAGTCCATTAAAATGATATCTGGTCGTAGTTCGAGAGCTAGTTCGACTCCTTTTTTTCCATCATCTGCTTCTCCTACCACTTCAATGTCAGACTGAGCAGATAAATAGGACGAAACCCCGATTCTCACCATTTCATGATCATCAACAAACAATACTCTAATCATTCGCACCATCCCCATTAATCATCACTGGAATTTTCACTTCCAGCCTTGTTCCTTTATTTTTCACACTGATTACTTTTAAGGTACCGCCCACTTCAAGCGCCCGTTCATGCATATTTTGCATTCCGTATGATCCAGCCTTCATTTCATTTACTTCAAACCCAATACCGTCATCCACAATCCTCAGAATAGCAAAATCATCTCGTTTGACCAGCAACACCTCTAAACCGTTCGCTTTCGAGTGTCTCAGCGTATTCGAGATTGATTCTTGAAGGATTCGGAACAAGTGGTCCTCAACACCTTTATCTAGAGGGAATTCTTCCACTTTCCAATGAATTTCCATTGTTACCTTTTGAGATAATTCGATTAACAGTTCCTCAATTCCTTCTTGGAGTGTTTTATTCTTTAAGGCAACTGGACGCAAATGAAGAAGGAGTGCCCTCATTTCGAGCTGGGATTGGTGGATCATCTCTTCCACTAGTTTCAATTGTTTTGCTTCACGTTCGTTTTCAGATTCCTGTTTTGTTTCATTAATGGCAGACATCATCATCGATGCCGCAAATAATTGCTGGCTGACAGAGTCGTGTAATTCGCGAGCCAGACGATTTCGCTCCTGCTCAATCATTTCCTGAATTCTTGCTTCCTGGTCTTCTACTTTTTCAGTAGCTAACCGTTGGGATAATTTGACTTGCTCCGACATTTGTTTGCCAATTTTATCAATCCGTTCCGCAATGGTTTGCATCTCTACAATAGGGGGCTTCCCCTTTTCCTCTGGTGCTCGCCCTTGTTCCAATTGATGGAGTGAATGATCAATAGCTAGAAACTGCTTCCGCCAAAAAAAACCGGAAACACCACCTGTGAGAATACCCATCACAATGCTAAAGGCTGGAATAAAAATAACAAAGGGTATATCCATGAAATGCCTTTTCCACAATTCGGACCAGCTGTTTAATGGAAAAACAATCGTAAAAATGGCTGCGACAATAATGGCAATGAGGAACGAGCAGACGACACTCCAGACAATCTGGCGCTGAGTTGTACTCATATCCGGCTCACCTCTAAATTCCCAACAATAAGCGAGGTAAAGATTTTCACCTTTTGCTCTGATGTTTCATAGCCTGGTGTTTTTAATTGGAATACTTGATTAAATATTTTAGATTCGTGGTTCCCAAACACCGTTGTGGAACCAACCACACATGAATGATTGATGCTAACATCAATTTCATATGGAACATGAATGTGAATATTACCAATTACGTTTCGAATAATAATCACGGTTTCACCTTTTGGCAGCATGGTGAAACTGAGGTCAATAATTGTGTCCCCTATTCCCGTCTGGATATTTACATCCTTCCATTCGTACACGCCCATTGGTGTCTTTTGTTGACCCAACAATACATTTTCAAACAACGGCTCTACTTTTATAACCGTTTCTTCTTGAGTAGTTGTTTCTTGAGCCTGAATATCTAATGATATTTTCTTCGGATTCTTTTTTGATTGTAAGTATTGGATAAAAAAGTGCAGTAATATCGCTAATAATAAGAAGCGAAAGGTCATCATATTGAAAATACTAATGACAAAGATAATAATCCCGCCGATAAATAGGACTTTACCAAGCTTTCGTCCGGTCTTTTTCCTGCCAATATAAATCATTCCACCCGCGATAATAAGGGAGAAAATAAGCCCTTTATTGAAAAATAAAATCTCCAATAGCAAAATGACTACTCCGATGACCACAAGCCATCCTAAGTAATCATTTTTTGTATTTTTAATCATCGGCTCACCCTCCCTTTTTACCATATGTACAAATTGTTTTCTCATGGGGTAAAAGGCGTAGAACCCTACGCCTTTCTTTAGAATACCATATTTGTTATTAAATGGACTTGCTTTCTTCTAATTTCATTTCTTTTTCTAATTGGGCAATTCTTGAATCAATCGTATTACGATAGTAAGAACTGTTAACTTGATCCTCTAAGCGATCCAAATAGTTCTCGATGTCTTTGAATTTTGAAAAAGCCGCATCGGAATAAGTATTTGAATCAAGTACTTTGTTGATACGAAGGTTGGCGCGAGTGACGTTTTCACGCCCCATTAACTCCATTCGGCGAAGGTGCATATCTTTAAGCTTGTGCTTCATTTCTTCATATTTTCTTTCTAATTCCCCAAGCTGTCCATTTACCTGTTCGAGTGATGCACTTAGACGGCTGGCACGTTCAGCATATTGTTGATGTTCTGCAGTAGCGAATTGATATAGCTCCGTTTCACCCGCTTTTGACGCTACTTCTGCTTGGTACTTTCTCTTATCCGCTAATTCAACTGCTTGATGGTACTCTCTTGTGAACTCATCCTTTAGTGTATTCTGGCGTTCTAACAGCTTTCTTACTTTTTCTGTTTCTTGCTCAGATTGGCGAAGGTATTGATTTAGTAAGGCAATTGGATTATGTTTTTCTTTTTTGTCTAGGGCCTCATGTAAATCAGCAGTAATTGTGTTTTTTATTCTTGTGAATAAGTTTGTCATTTTCATTCTCTCCTTTTAATGTTTAGCTTAGTTAAACTTGCCTGTTGATTTCCGCTCCAATCAACAGGGTGAAAAAATCACCAATGTCCTCTTTAACAAGATTAGTAATTTTTTAATTCATTCCACTGTTTTTCGAAGTTGGCGAATGGGTCTGTTTCTTCTTTTTTCATGCTGTGCTTGTTCTCGTTCCATTTTTTATAAACGAGGTAAAGCACATAGGCTGCAACAACTCCAATGATGGCTGGTGCATTATGAAGGGAAGCCACTAGGACGATAAGACCGATAATTCCAAGCCCAATTTTTCCTCCCGTGGATTCTGCCTTTAAAAATTGTTTAAAAATGAAGTAGAGTAGCACAAGGCTAACTAGTAACCCCACCATTGGACCAATGGTTGACAGTAAGATGATCGCTGCGATTCCTCCAGCTAACAGTAAACCAAATTTTTTCATTTTGTTTTTCACTCCTTTTCTTATCTTGATTTCATCTTACCTTTTTTCATTCGTTCTCATAATTGCGCTTGAGCTTGATTTTTATATCGGTCTCAAGACGTAGAAAGGGTCAGCCCCTTAAGCAAATGGCTTAAGAAACTGACCCTTTTTGAGACTTCTTCTTATTTAGAGATAAACATTTGGACCCAATAGTACCCGTAGGAACCACCTTTAGCGTAACCAACGCCAATTCGTGTATTAGAGCTTAAGATGTTGGCTCGATGACCTGAACTGTTCATCCATGATTGAACCACTGATGCAGGTGTGGTTTGACCAGCAGCAATGTTTTCAGCAGCCGAACGGTAGGAAATCCCAAAATTCTTGATCATATCAAATGGACTTCCATAAGTTGGGCTTGTATGGCTGAAATAGTTTTTATCACGCATATCATTTGCCTTATAACGTGCCACCCTCGAAAGTTCCCAATCAGCCGTCATTGCCGGCAAGCCATTTTTCGCACGTTCTTGATTGGTTAATTGAATGACCTGATTTTCCACACTTTTAATGGCATCAAAGTTTGGAATAGTTACTTTTTGACCAGGGTAAATCAAGTTGGGATTTTTAAACTGCGGGTTTGCTGCAATTAACTCTGAGATTCCAACTTGATACCGAACCGCGATTTTCCAAAGTGAGTCACCCGGCTGAACCGTGTAATATTGCTGCGCAAAAGAAACGCTAGGAATACAGAAAAGTGATAGTAAGAACAAAAAACTAACCCAAAAAGATTTTTTCATTTTTTCGCCTCCTCCGAATATATAATTTTGATTTGAGGCTCAAAATATACAAGGAACTAAAAATAATATTTTGATCTACTTTGGTTTGTTAAATCTACTGATTTTTGGAGGATTGAGAAGTGACGGACATTTCATGGATGACCTATATTATGTTAATTTTAGCGAGCTACCGGTTAACTCATTTAATTGTGTTCGATAAGATTACCGAATTTATTCGCAAGCCATTTGTCAAAAAAGTGAAGGTAGAAACGCAGAATGGTACAGAAACAAAGGAAGTTCCTACTTCCATGTTTGGTTATCTATTGAAATGCTATTGGTGTGCGGGTGTCTGGAGTGCCATTTTACTTGGCGGTGCCTATTTGCTGTTTCCTAGGGTAGCCTTTGTTGTTATCTTAATTTTTTCCATTGCTGGCGGCCAGTCCATCATCGAAACCTTTGTCGGTGTTAATATTAAGAAGGTTGATTATTATGCGGATTTAAAGAAAAAGGACTAAAAACAAAAGCTTGAATCATTGGTAAAAAAATTCCCCCTTACGCATATATTTTATAAATGCGGCTGGCTCAGGCAGAGTTTTCGGCCTTTGGCGATTGAGGCAGCCAACATAAAAAGGGGGATTTTATATGGCTGTTTGGTGGGTCACAACCATCGGTTTTGTCCTTTGTCTTGGTTTTGTAGGAGGTACACTCGTTCACTTCCTACGTGGTGCTCTTGACTCAGAGGATGCTACTCGAGTCGATAAAATTAACTCCGATGAGGAGCCCCTCTAAACAGGTGTGTCCTAGATTCACCTTCTAATTAGTCATCTTTTGGACTCATACAAAAACTTTCTGAACCTGTGCTAGCATAGGTTCTTTTTTATTTAAGAAATATATTTACAGTTTCCCACATGTTTTTTTCTTTTTAGGAAAAATTATACATGTGACTATTTTAAGCTGGAGGATTACATATGAGTTCATTTGAAAATGCACCTAAGTTTCCTAAAACCTTTTGGCGTGAAATTGAATTTCCTTCTTATCCAAAGTTAACTGAGGACCTATCAGTTGATGTAGCGATTGTAGGAGCTGGAATAACCGGGATTACGGCAGCCTATTTATTATCAAAGGAAGGCATAAAGGTTGCTCTTATTGAAGCCGGTAGTGTTTTGAACGGAACAACAGGACACACAACAGCAAAATTAACTGCACAGCATGGATTAATATACGATGAATTGATTAATCATTTTGGTAAAGAAAAAGCCCGACTTTATTTCGAGTCACAAATGGATGCGATAAAGTTTGTGGAGAGCACGATTCAGGAAAATGGGATTGAGTGTGATTTCAGTAAGGAAGATGCCTTTATGTATGCAGTGACGGACGAATATGCCGAAAAACTGCAAACCGAATGGGAAGCCTATAAAAACCTTGGTATTGAAGGGTCTCTAAATGATTCCATTCCCTTTAATATTCAAACAAAAGCGGCACTTGTAATGAAAAACCAAGCGCAGTATCACCCGCTAAAATACCTGAAAGCTTTGCTAGAAGAAGCAGTTAGCGCAGGTTGCTCTGTATATGAAAATACAACGGCTGAAGATATCGAGGATGATCACTCCCAACCTAAGGTGGTCACGAAAGATGGTCAGAGAGTAACCTGCAAACAGGTCATCATCGCTTCCCATTTTCCTTTTTACGATAAGCCAGGGCTTTATTTTGCCAGGATGTATGCCGACCGCTCATATGCCATTGGGGTAAAAACCGACAAAGAGTTTCCAGGAGGGATGTATATTAGTGCGGATAGTCCTACTAGATCTATTCGTTATACACCTTATAACGGGGAGAAATTACTGATTATCGGTGGTGAGAATCACAAAACGGGCCAGGGGATGGATACATTAAAGCATTACGAAGCCCTCGAGGCTTTTGCTGAAGAGGTATTTGGGATTAAGGGATACGAATACCGTTGGTCTGCTCAGGATTTAGTAACAATAGACAAGCTTCCCTATATCGGTGAGATCACCTCAGGAAGAGAGCATATTTTAGTAGCTACAGGTTATAAAAAATGGGGAATGACGACCGGAATTCTTGCAGGACATCTGCTTACCGATTATGTTTTGGGGCGTAGTAATCCTTACAAAGAATTGTATTCCCCTTCCCGTTTCCAGGCTGACCCTGATTTAACGAATGCTATTACAGCGAATGCTGATGTTGCCAAACATCTCTTGAAGGGCAAGCTTGAAATTGTCGAAAAGATTGTGGAAGATTTACAAGACGGTGAAGGCGCGGTTGTTATGTATCGCGGAAAAAGAGCAGGCGCTTATAAGGATAGAAACGGTAAGCTTTATGTAGTAGATACAACTTGTACCCATTTAGGGTGTGAATGTGAATGGAATCATGCGGAAAAATCATGGGATTGCCCATGCCATGGATCCCGTTTCTCATATGCTGGTGATGTAATCGAAGGCCCAGCAAGAAAACCATTGGATATACTTGAAAAGGGATAATAAAAAATAAAGGCTGACTCAAGTTTTAAAAGAGTCAGCCCTTTCATTTATTTACTATTTGGTCGGTTGTGTTTGATCGCTTCTCCGGTTGTAAATTCAACCAGTTCTTCGCTCATGACCATTGGCTTCTTACGGTTGTTATTTCGTTGTGCATTCTGATTTCCCAGTTTCTGTCTACCCATTCGTACCAGCTCCTTTTCGAGAAATAGAAATACAATGATAGTATGGGTGAAACCACATCAGCTTATTCTTTTTTAAGGACTGGTGGCTTTCTAAATTTTGTCATCTGTTCATACGCGTACGAAACTTCAATTAACAGCGGTTCACTATACGCCGTTCCCGCAAAAGTAATTCCAACTGGCTCCCCATCAGCCGTAAACCCAGCAGGAACAGCAATGGATGGATATCCCGCTTTCGCACTGATATGTGACCCTTCATCGCCAGGAAAGATGATGACATCCAGGTCATATTTTTCTAATGCGTAGTCAATTCCCTGCTTCGTCGAATGGTAAAGATCAAATTCTAATGCCTCAAAATAGGCAGCCTCTGTCAATCTGCCACTCGTTGCTTCTGAATCCGTCAAAACTTTTTGTCCATACTTAAGCATTTTTTCTTCGTTTTTTCGATTAAACTCAATCAAATCAGCCAACGTTCTAATCCCAACAGAAGGATGCAGCTGATTCAAATATGCATTTAAATCTGGTTTAAACTCGTATGTTAACACATCATATTTCCAATCCACTTTAGCACATGGAATATCAATATTCTCGACAATCTCAGCACCCGACGTTTTCAATACTTCTAGCGCTTTTGCCGCCACCACCTGCTTTTCTTCACTTAAAATCTCCATGAATCCATCCAGAGCAATTCCAACTCTTTTACCTTTCAAACCGTCTTTTAAAAGAAACTCTGTAAAGTCAAAGTGATTAAACGGGTTTGTTTTGGTAATTGGATCTTGCTCATCCTTACCACATAAGGCATGAAGTAGGATGGCTGCATCTTCCACCGTCCGAGCCATTGGCCCTGCGGTATCCTGCGTATGAGCAATTGGGATTATTCCTCTTCGGCTAATCAATCCCACGGTCGGTTTAATTCCCACAAGAGAGTTCTGACAAGCAGGATTTAATATAGAACCAGATGTTTCCGTTCCTACTGCAGCAGCTGCAAAGTTGGCCGCAACGGCAGCTCCTGACCCAGAACTAGAACCGCCTACATCAAATGTGCCAGGCCCATAGGGGTTTAAAGCCTGGCCACCTCTCGAACTATATCCGCTTTTCATTCCATAAGCCATGAAGTTGGCCCATTCCGTCATATTTGTTTTTCCAAGAATCACCGCACCAGCTTTTCGTAATTGCTCTGCGACAAACGAATCCTTTACGGCGATGGAATCCTTTAAAGCAAGCGATCCTGCACTTGTATGCATTTTGTCATGAGTATCGATATTATCTTTTATTAAAATAGGGATTCCATGCAATTGACTTCGAGGACCCTTTTCTCTTCTTTCAGCATCAAGCGCCTCCGCAATCTGCAAGGCATCTGGGTTGATTTCAAGGATGGAATTCACTCCTTGGTCGTAAAGTGAGATCCTATGTAAATACATAAGTACCAGTTCTTTGGATGTAATCTCCCCGCTATCTAGTTTCACCTGGATCTCACTGATCGTTACTTCCTCAAGCCACTCATCATGCCACTTTTTTAATACTCCATTTTCCATTGTTCTTCCCTCCATTTCTTCTACAATTCAAGACAAAACGGTATAAATCCTTTAATTAAGACAAAAAAACAGTGGATCGAATCCACTGCTTTTTTGGGGACAGTCCCCCAGCGCTTTAGCGCAGTGGGGGACTGTCCCCCCTATCTTTTTAGTTTTTGAGCTCGTTGCTTCTCATCAACGATTTGGCCTTGATAAAATACTCTCTTATGAAGTGAAGTGTTTAGCTCACGGCAATAACGCTTAAGCTCTCTTTCTTCTCTTTCAGTTACCAATGAAATGACCGTTCCATTCGCACCCATTCTTCCTGTCCTTCCTGCTCTATGGACATATTGAGTTATATCCTTTGGTGAATCAATTTGAACGACATGGGTTACTCCCTGAATATCAAGCCCTCTTGCCGCCACATCTGTCGCAATCAGCATCTTCAATTTCCCATCACGGAACGATTTTAAAGCCGCTTGACGCTCCAGCTTCTTCATATCACTGTGGAGAATTCCGATGGAAAGCTCTTTAAAAAGTAACTTCTCTTTAAATACTTGTATTTCACCAATATCATTAATAAATGCAAGAGATTTACTTTTCTCCAAGCGAACAATTTTTTTCAAGAAGCTTGATCTTGTCTCTTGGTTCACAACTGAAATAAATATGTTCTACTTCACCGGAAGAAGCCATTTCATCCTTTTCAATTCGTATAACCTCTGGTTCCTTCGTTAAATCCTTAGCCAATTTCTCTATTGCTGCTTTCATGGTCGCAGAAAATAATACTACTTGTCGGTCATTCATCGTTGATTTAACAATGTTTTGGACTGTGTTTAAATGCTCAGGGATGAGTAGCTGATCCCCTTCATCAAGTACTACCATATTTACTTCGTGCATTTTTACTTTTTTCTGCTTAATTAGCTCTAGCAAACGGCCAGGTGTGGCAAAAATGACTTGGGGACGCTTTTTTAATTTTTCCAGCTGGCGTTTTACATTTGCACCGCCAATAATGGATGTGCCTCTGATCCCGCTTCCTTCTGACCATTTTTGGAATTCCTGATACACCTGCATGACTAGTTCCTGTGATGATGCTAAAACAACAGCTTGAAGAGATTGCACCTCAGGATCGATTTTATGTAATAGTGGTAATAAGTAAGCAAGAGTTTTCCCTGTCCCTGTAGGTGACTCCGCAATTAAATCTTTACCTTCTAAAATCTTTGGGATTGCCGATTCTTGGATGGAAGTCGGCGCTTGAAATCCAGCTTTCTCCCATGCTTCCTGTAAAAATGGCTTTAACGTATTTAACATATTGTACTCCTTTATAAAAAAATCATTTTTCTTATTATTAGTATTTGTATATCGTATTGATACTATCGTAATTACCGTGGAGTGTCTAGATTCAAAGAAGTAGATTAAAATGAAGTATTAAAATAGAGGATAACCCATGCTGCGTGATATACAAGGACAGATAAGTAAAGAACACAGGTGGAAAGCAAGAGAGTTTTCATCCACCCCTTTAATGGTCGTAAATAAAACAAGCCAAGCAAAAGAAGCGGAAGTGAAATTTTTATCAAATAAAAATAGGACCAGCTTTTATTAATGACAAACTTCATCACTGGATTTCCTTCGGTAACAAATCCAGAAACAATGCCAAAATGAGTTAACGCTGCATCCAGCAACCCTGCGAACAGCAGGAATACACAAAGTCTCATTAGTTCCCCCTTGAAAATATAGTTACTAACCAGTTTATCTACTTATACGGATGCTAATACGTACCCAATTCTTAATGTTCTTATTAACGAACATCAACACCAATTAAAGGGCTGCATCCATAGCAACCCATTCTAACTACAAATTTAATTTACATAACGTCCACTTTCAGGTCTTCCAATTTCATTGAAATGTTCCAGCAAATAGTGAAGGTTCTCTTCAAGCTCTTTTCCGCTCATAGGCAAACCGTGTCCAGTTATCGCAACCTGTGGTTTTAATGCCTCCAACTTTCGAACGGATTCATAGGCGGCATTCCAATCAGTCGTATAATATTTTGGAGGTCCGCTAATTTCCTTAGTTTGCGTCATGACTTTAAAAAGTGACTCCTGTTTCACAGTAACAAATGCGTCCCCTGCAATTAAGGTACGATCTTGTTCGCGGAAAAAAGACACATGACCGGGTGTATGTCCCGGCGTATGTATCCATTGCCAATTTGGCATAAAAGGCACAGAACCATCCGAAGGAAGTGCCTGAATATATGTGCTGATATCTATCCCATGGTTAGGGAACATTGGCGAAAGCTTAGCAACTAAGCCGCTGTCCACATTCGGATCTCCCTTAGGGTAATCCTTCTTTCCCGTTAAATAGGGAAGTTCCTCCTGATGGGCATAAGCAGGGACCTTCCAGTCTTCCAATAATTCAGCGATTGATCCCACATGGTCAAAATGACCGTGAGTTAAAATGATCGCCTTTGGACTAGCATTGTCACCGAATCTTTCATGGATCAAATCTTTAATTTCTCCCGCTGACTTTGGCATACCGGTATCAATCAAAACAAACTCATGAGTCTCATTTGGGTTTCCCACCAGTATTAGATTGACGATTTGGTCCGTATAACAAAAAACATCCGGAAGAACAGCAATCCCAACTCCATTACCTATGGAGGACATCGGTAGAAACGATTCCTCAAATTTATTGTCCTTTTCAGTTTCCAAACTAATCCCCCCTTTTTTCTATTATTAACCAGGGGGAAAAAATTATGACTACTCTATTATACATTATAAAGAACATAATGTTCTCTGAGAAATACAAAACAAAAAGAAACTATTCAGCAAAGAACAGCTTCTTTAATCAAAGGAACGTAAAACTAGTTTATGAATGCTCTGGCTTATATCCTGTTCATGGATAAAGTCTTCATCAAACACAATTCTTACTTTACCTGTTCCGCTTAAGATTTTTACCTTTTCAACCCCACTCGTTCTTTCGATTCCTCTTTTAATTTTACCTATACAACCGGTACACGCAAGATCATTTAGTGCAAATTCAATTATACTCATGTTCTATGCTCCTTTCCTTTGTGAAAAATGCGCCATAAACGATACTCCAAAATAAATGCATTGTTCTTTTTCTACATCGTTTGGAGCTAAGTCAATTTTCAATCCTTCTTGAACGACTTCTGCTCCCGATTCCTTTAGTTTTGCGGTTAAAAAATCCACTGCCCCACCTCGATTTTCATATGAAGAGTCGCACGAGCCGAAGGCTGCTGCTTTTTTCCCTAATAAATTAATTTGAGACATTTCATCATAAAAGTCGAGAAACTCATCAGGTAACTCCCCATCTCCCCATGTATAAGCTCCCAAAAGAATGCCGTCATATTGCTGAAGCTCACTCACATCTACTTCTAAAATATCCTTAATAACCACCGAGCCACCGGACTTTCGAATACCTTCTGCAATAAAGCGGGCTAATTCTTCAGTGTTCCCAGTCATACTCGCGTAAACAATCAAACAGGCTTGCACGATTTACTCACCTCTTGTTTTTCTTTTATTATAGTGATAATAATTCTCAATAACCTTGACCTACATCAAGAAAGTTGATGTAAATCACTACACCATTTTTAAAATAACGATATGATGAACTTATAGAAGCCAATATGTCATTGAGGAGTTGAAATAAGATGTGCTGTGAACCATGCTGCTCACATGCTTCATCATGCATCACATCTGTACCTGTCTTTAAGAAATTGAAAGAAGACGAATTGAAGTTACTACAAAAGGTAACCAGGAGCCGGCAATTTGAAAAAGGAGAATTTATTTTTCGTGAAGGTGAAAGTTCTGGTGCGCTTTTTGTTGTGAATGAGGGAATTATTAAGTTGACCAAAATGTCTCCAGAAGGAAAGGAACAAATTGTCCGATTGATGTTTCCAGGGGACTTCTTTGGTTTACCCTCTTTACTTAGAAATGATAAACATTATGTAAATGCTGAAACAATTGGGAAAACGGTCATATGCTTGATCGAGAAGAAGGATTTTCTACAAACCATGGAGACAAATGCGGATTTAACTTATCGCTTCTTATTAGCATTAAATGACCGGTTATATGAAGCGGATGAATCAGTAGGATATTTAAGCTTGATGGAGGTAGAGCAGCGGCTCGCTAGGGCACTGATTCTTTTTCAGGAAAAAATGAATGCCGGTCAAGAAAAATTTACCCTTCCTATTTCGAAAAAAGATTTAGCGAGTTATATTGGGACAACTCCAGAATCGGTAAGCAGAAAACTTTTAGCGTTTATGTCAAAGAAGTGGATCCATATGGATGGACAAAGACAGATACAGATTCTAGAGTTGGATCGTATTAAACAGGTAGCTGGAATCGACTAAAGTTCAGATAATTTGACCGCCATCAGACGGAAGTGCATCGGTTCTATTTCATTAACGATCACATTCATTCCCAGCGATTGGATTGTCGCAATTAGCGGTTCACCTCTGTGCGGCAAATGAATTTCAAAGATTGTTCCAATAGGAGCTGCTTTAATAAAATTTAGGATTTCACGTCGTGGGTGCTCTCCCTTTGCAATTCGTTCACGGACATCCAATATTGCTTTTTTATCTACGATTTGAAACATAATACTTCACTCCCTTTATTAAAAGCTAGGATAAGTGTATCACCTCTTGTTTTTGGAAGAATTGATTTAAATCAATGAAAACAGCCTCTAATTTCGAAAGGTTTGTGAACTTTAGCGGAAAATCATATAAGAAGATGAAAATGGTGATAGAATGACAACAGCTAGATAACAATATAACGGAGTTGAAAATGATGTTTAATAAAATATCCCTAATCACTGCTCTGTTGCTTTTTCTATTAGGAACGAATGTGTTCGCCCATTCCCATTTAGAAGATTCATCTCCTAAAGATGGTGCAGTGCTAACTGAATCACTGAAAGAAATCAAACTAACATTTGAAACAAACCTTGAACCCACTAGTACGTTTACGTTAGCAGATGCGAACGGTACAGCTGTTACCCTTCCAGTTGAAATAAAAGGCAATCAGTTAGTAGGTGTTTTGCAGAAAGATCTTGCAAATGGTGCTTATTCTATTCACTGGAAGATTATCGGGACAGATGGACATCCACTTGAGGGCGACCTTTCTTTTACAGTAAAATTACCTGAAGAAAGTAGCACAACAGCCCAAACGGAAAGTACGGATTCCTCAACTCAAAAAGAACAGACAGCAGATACAGGACTTAAAAATTCAGACTCATCATCTAAGTCAACGGAAGACAAAGAAACAGCCGCCGTCACAACGACAGCTACGACTGCTGAACCATCATTCAAGGATTATGTCATCCCAGCTTCTGTTGCCCTCATTATCTTCGTTGGATTGGGGAGCTACTGGTTAATTTTTAGAAGGAAGCATACTTAACATGTTAATCGTAAATGTACTAAGTGAAGCATTACTATATTTATGTTTTTCTATACTGCTCGGACATTTTATTATCAATCTTGTACCTGAAAATTACCGTCCTGAGATTAATATCTCGAAAGGGATTCTCTTGGGGGCAGTTCTTGGAATTGCCCTTTTTTCCTTTGTACCTGTTCTAAGAATCATTTTATACTTATCAAAAGGCGGTTTGGAGTTAGGCCTCACACTGCAATCTGTGTTAACCAAGTTCGAAGTAGGGAAATCGTGGATTAAAACTGGGGTTCTCTCCATTATTTTGTTTATATTTTTACTACCCATCAAAATGGAACGAAAGCCGCTCCTTTCTATTACCGGGTTAATTCTGACACTGGCTTTGATCGCAGCACTCGGTATGTCCAGTCATGCGAGTGCACTATCCAAATGGCCAGGATTTTTTACTCATTCCATTCATTTTTTAGCTGTTAGTACATGGATTGGGATTTTATTTATGGTAGGCTGGTTCTCGAAAAACTATGATAATTGGTTGAAGTTTTTAAAGTGGTATACCCCGCTTGCTGTAACCTGTTTCCTTATCACTGTTATTTCCGGAATTGCCTTGATGACCTTTGTGATGAATGTAAAAGACTATGCTAATACTTGGCCATTATCCTATGGGCAGGCATTGTTGATTAAACACTTAACGATTATCCCCTTACTTGTTTTTGCGTTTATTAACAGCATTCTTGTTCGGAAAAAGCTGGCCGCTGATTCCACCTTTAACCCTTTATCCTGGGTGAAGCTAGAGAGTGTCGTTGTGTTGCTTATATTTGCTGTTACAGGAGCAATGGGGCAACAGTCGCCACCGCATGACATCCTTCGTACAATCAAAACAGAAGGAGTCTCCAAGCTATATGGCTTTTTTCATTCCGGTGAATTCAGTTTTCCATTGCATCTAACGGTTGGAGTGGGCTCTATCGGCTTGTCACTCGCAGCTCTCATTTTTCTTTTATTCATCATTTTCATTTTTGTCAAAAAGGCTTCAAAAGGTATGTCACTTTTTATGAGCGTTCTATTTATTTTCACAGCATATGTTGCCCTCATGTTTAGTATTCAATAAAAAGAAGAAGCACGATGCTTCTTCTTTTTATATTATTTGGATCTGTTAACCTTGCCTGTTGATTTCTGCTCCAGGTGCGAGCGGTTCGTGGGTGTTTCGGCGAGCCTCCTCGGAGAAACGCGCCTGCGGGGTCTCCCCTGAACCATACTCCCACAGGAGTCTTCGCACCTTCCGCTCCAATCAACAGGGTGTAAAATTCAACACTGTTCTTTAACACAGCCTATTATATGGACCGGAGTACCGCACGGACGGGACTTCCGTCTCCTTCCACTAAAGGCAAAGGTAATGCAATCAGTTCATAATCTCCCGGTTCAATTTCATCCAGGAGGAGTGATTCTAAGATGTGAATTCCATTTTGATTCAAGCTGTGATGAGCTAGAAGCTCCTTACTGTCGATGGGGTCAACAGATGGAACATCCAAACCAATCAGTCTAATTCCCTTCTCTGCTAAAAATGGAGCTAACTCTGCCTCAATATGGGGAATCTTCTCAGGAAATACGTCCGGATTGTTCCAAGCAAGTGTTTTGAATAGGACTCTCGTAACACCAGCGAGATCGAGATCTTTTACATCTGATAGCCCGATACTAGATTTTCCGACCATATCAACTACTCTTGCAGGTCCTATGTATAATGATAGGTCTAACTCTATGATTCTTTTTCCATGGTTATCAAAATGAAATGGGGCATCCACATGTGTACCTGTATGTATGCTCAATTCAAGTCTACCTACATTTACTGAGCCGCTTTCCTCCATCGGCCACGAAACTTCATATTGAAAAGGGGTATCCCCAGGCCATACCGGCATTCCATTTACCAACTTTCTAGAAACATCGTAAATCCTCATAAAATTCACTCCTTCTATATTCATTTAGTAGTTAATCACATTATTTCATATTCCCCTTACCTTTTTCTATTGTTATTTTTTAATTTTCTGAAAGCAAAAAAGGCAGGAATATCCTCCCGCCCTACCATTAATGAAATGACTTCCAAAAGCCTCCATTATGATTAATAATGCTCTTCAATACCTCAAAAGGAATTGTAAATGTAGGAAAACCGGCTGCAAAAGCCGCAATTTCATAAGGGTTAAAGTAAATATTCAACCCCTTGTCATTAATAAAAAAGGGTTGGTCTTCCTTAATTCCATGGTACTCATCTGGGAAAAGGTATGAATATTGTTCCTTGGTTTTTATCTGCTCTCTAATCAATTCACTGATAATTTTTACATAAGAGCTTCCTTGCTTAAACAAATCTTTTAACTGATACATTATCCCAGTTTTAAGGTTAATATGAGCATATTTAGAAATAGGCATTCCATGCGCAGCACAAGATACATAATCATACCCGGTAATTTCAATTACTAGTAAATCTTTTTGAAAAAAAGTGATCTCAAAATCACCATCATAGGTAGATTCCAATTGAATATGGGACGGTACTGGCTTTACACCAGCAAGCTTTGCTAGGTCTGCATTAACGGTTGCTTGGTTGGGAATCCCTCTTAATTGTGGATAGTAAACTAAATAATCTTTATTGGGCCTGTATTTTTGTTCTAAAACGAAGTATTGCTTGGCTAGGGGGATTATAGTGTTTTGCTTCCATATTAAATCACCGTTAAGACTAAAATATTGTAATCGCATATCGACTTCACTCTTAATCATTGTCTTCTCTATTTGCAATGTTCCACTCCCGTTAACCAATGGCAGGTGGTTCACTCGCCTTCCACTTTTATCAATAAAGAATGTATGTTTGTCATCAGATACAGATGCCATCCCCTCTTCAAAAGACGTGATTTCATTAAAAATAAAACCGGTTAGAATGTGTCCTTCTGCATCCCCCAATGCATAAATAGATCGAACACACGGCTGTTCTGGCTTTCTTTCCTTACCAATGGCAAACCGATTTCCCCCTAGATTGATAAGATTATTGTAGTTCGGTTTAATGATAAAATGTCCTTTTTGGTCTATTAACCCGTAGCGTGCTTCATTACCTTCAGACAAAGCAACAATGGCTCGCCCTCCTATAAATGGTTCTGCATCAGTAAAACGAGGTTCAATGACGATTCTTCCTTCTTCATCGATATATCCAAAGTTTCCATCTTGCGTTTTCTTGAACGCTAGTAAACCTTGGCCATAATTACCCACAAATGCATATGGAAAGGATTTTAGAACCTTTCCAGTTAAATCAATTAGCTGAAAAGTCCCTTCCTTCGTTTTTACAATGGCTTTTCCATCTTTAAATTCACTCGTAGAAACATAGATTAGAGGAATAACCTCCTTACCTCTTTTATTTAAGTACCCATATAGATACTGTCCGTGTTCATCCTCTAAGGCTGCTGAGACACGCCCCTCCTTATATTCAGGACTAATAACGGAATAGGCTTTATCGGTGATTTCCTTGCCGCTTTCATCAATTACCTTATGCCCTTGACTATCATTAACGATGGCTCGGCCTTCTGAAAACGGCTGAATCGTATCATACTTTGGTTTTACGATAAAATATCCCTTTGAATCAATGACACCTGATTGATCCCCTAGTCTAATGATGGCGAGACCATTCTCTTGAAAATCTCTAGCCTCATCATAAATGGGAGGAAGGACAAATTTTCCTTTTGCATCAATATAGCCCCATTTAGTTCCACCCACTTGTTTGAGCGAGGCAGTGAAGAGATAAACGGCCCTATCCTCTGTATGCTTTGATATTGCTTGAAATGCTCTGTACACTATTTTCGGTGAATACGGATAATAAAACCAATATTGTCCACCATAGTTTTTCAACACAAATAAATAGAGCTGACGATTGTAACGGTACATTCCACACACTTCATTGATTCCATCCCCATCCAAATCAGCATATCGAAGGACATCTTGTAATTCTGATCCTATGGGAAGGCAGGAACGAATCCAATTCACTAGAAGACGATTACTCTCAAACATAACAAATCACCCAGTTTACTTTTTTATATGTATATGAAAAAAGTAAACTGGGTGTTTATCTAGGAGACACTTATAAATGCTCTTTTAGGTTATATTGTCGGAGAAGGCTTTCAATTTTGAGTGCCTTACCAAGATCCCCTTTAATTTTTAATTTTCCCGTCATGAACGCCATCGTACCATTTAATTTTCCTAATAAAAATTTATGAAAATCGGCTAATGACATGGATAATGAACAATCAGCCGGGGGTTCATTCTGCTCGTTAACAAGTGCCTTTCCAGAGTCGAATTGCAACTGATAAACTCCCTCTTCTTCTCCTTCAATATTAAACTGATAACTTGCTGAAAAACCTTCAATCGGAGTCGGATTTTCATTTAACACAGTCTCAATCAGGTTCATTAATTCAGATAAGGAATATCCTTCAATTGTTTTAGCCATAGCTTGTTTAAGCCCCTCCCTCGATTTTCAATTATAGTTACATGATAATGGTAGTTGCTTCCATTCCGCAACCGAAATTTTAGAATTTTCAGATTCATAACCATTAAAAAAGCAACCCTACTCTCAGGTTGCCTTTTGCTCAAAGATTAATGTCCAACATAATTAGCATCTGGGATCAATTGCTTCCATTCTTCATAAGAAATGATGGTATCCCAGTGGCCGGTTAGTTTTGCCATTCCTACGACTACAAGAAACATCACAAGGAAGGCGACTGGAATAAACCATTTATTCACCTTTTTGTTTACAACAGTCATATTCAGCGTATCCTTAACTGGACAAGCTTCTACACATGACATACATGCTGTACAATTGAGTGAATTGACTGCTTCAACCTTATGGACTTTCAGTCTTTGCGGACATACCTTTGTACACATTTCACAATTCGTGCACGTCTCTTCATTTCTACGAATCTTAGATATTCTAAAAATGGAGCCTAATCCAATTAAGGCCCCATATGGGCAAAGGAACCGACACCAGAAGTTTTTAAAGAATAACGACAGGATAAAAATCACTGCTATAACCATTAAACCCGTTCCGCCAATATTTAAAAAGAATTGCAGCATCTTTACGTCTGAAACTTTATTATAATCCAACTCTAGAAAAGCCTTTGCACTATAAGTAGACATTTGAATAACCATGCTTAAGAAGAACAAGAGAAGTAGATATTTTATTGGTGATAAAAGCCATGCCAGCCAAGTAGGAATCTCAAAATTCCTTTTAAATATTTTTTTGCCAAGTCTTGCTGTCCACTCACTAACCGTTCCAACCGGACAGAACCAGCTGCAAAAGGATTTACGGAAGATGATTCCTGCACCTACAAAAAAGGTAAATAAAACAAGCCCAGCAGGATGAATCTGATCAAACTCCCCATTATTTATCCATACCTTTAGTGCGACCAGTGCACTAATCGGTAAAAACCCTTCTACTGCAGAGGGTCTTTCCACGAAAGGTGTTTGTCCGAGTGTTTCAAAATGCAAATAGAATCGATAAAACTGTATGCCTACATATAGTAAAAACAATAAAAAAACAGCCTGCACAACGTATCTTGTGACTGTAATTGGCTTACGCTTCAACTGTTTTTTATACCACGTTTTTGATTTCATCCCATTTCCTCCATTCTTCCATTACTTTTAATATAAAGAACGTAAAAAAGGAGGTATGTGATATTAATCATGGGATGAATTCATTTCATAAAGATGTCACATTAGCAACTTAATTTTGTCAAAAAATTTTTCACTGGTACATCAACCATGTAAACGGTTACTGATAATTTTTATAAAAAAAGGGGTTGCAAAATTATCTAAAAATAATATAATTGCTTTATTCATATTAGTTAGAATTTTTAAAACTTATTAAAATCTATGACGAGAAGAGTAGCTTATCATTCTTGTACTTCAGAGAGCCGGCGGTTGGTGAAAGCCGGTGTCAAGACATAAGTGAAAATCATCTCCGAGATGCAAGGCTGAATTAAAATGATAGTAAGCCTTTGCCGACCTGCCCGCCGTTAACATGGGACACGTATGATGGTACGTTGATCGAGAGCCGCAGATGCATTTATTTTTTGCGGAAGTAGGGTGGTAACGCGAGCTAGCTCGTCCCTATCCATATAGGGGCGGGCTTTTTATATTGAAAGCGGAAGCGACCGTTTAGCGACGTATGGACAGGGGCCCGATTCGACTGAGATAAAGGAAACACGAAGAGCATTAGCGATTCGATGTTGACTTATCGGAAGGAGGATTGGGATGGCCACTAGTCGTTGGGAGCTGGAGCTAGATAGTTCTCTAAGCAAGAAAGCCGCAAGGAAAAGGAGAGAGAAAGATGAAGAAGAAGGATACGTTATTTGTTGGTTTGATGCTATTTTCAATGTTTTTTGGAGCCGGGAATTTAATTTTCCCACCCTTTTTAGGAATGGGATCTGGGACCTCTTTTTGGACGGCCATCATTGGTTTTATTATTACTGCTGTAGGCCTTCCATTGCTGGTCCTCACCGCTATTGCACGAGTGAAAGACGGGGTTAACACATTAGGCAGCCGGGTACACCCTTGGTTCGGTCCTATTTTTACCGTCGTCGTTTATTTATCGATCGGGCCATTCTTTGGAGTACCAAGAAATGCAAATGTTGCATTCGAAATGGGATTCAAGCCTTTTCTTGGGCAAGTATCAGCTAGTCAATCCACGCTACTACTAGGATTTACTGCACTTTTCTTCTTGCTAGTATATTTATTAAGTTTAAACCCGTCCAAAGTTGTTGATTACATGGGCCGGTTTATTACACCAACTTTGTTATTATCCATCGTTGTCTTGTGTGTCACTGGATTTCTAAAATTAAATAAACCCTTACAAGCACCGGGAGAAAATTATCAATCTGCTTCACTCTTTAAGGGCTTTATCGATGGGTATTCAACAATGGACGCTTTAGCTGCCCTTGCCTTTGGGATTGTTGTTTTGACAACACTTAAACAAAAAGGGGTAACCGGAAAAAAGGAGCTAACCGCCTATACGATAAAGGCCGGTTTGGTTGCAGGTGCTGCTCTTGCACTTGTTTATGTTGCTATTGGTTTTCTGGGAGCAAAAATGGCTGCCTACGGTTCGTTTGATAATGGAACGGCGATTTTATCCTCTGCTTCCACTATTCTTTTAGGTACTGGCGGGAAGGTCCTTCTTGGAGTTATTTTTACACTTGCTTGCTTCACAACCTGTGTTGGCTTAACCATTGCATGTGGTCAGTATTTTTCAAAAATCGCCCCAAAACTTAGTTATCGCCTAGTCGTTACTTTAGTTACAGTGGCAAGCTTTTTAATTGCAAATCTTGGTTTAAACCAGATCATTACAATTTCTGTTCCATTCTTAGTCATGGCTTATCCATTAACAATTGTGTTAGTTTCACTTGCGTTTTTCCATCGTTTCTTCGCTGGTTCGCAAAAAGTGTATGCTTTATCTATGCTTCTTACAGGATTAGTAAGTTTGTATGATGGCTTAAAAATGTTTGGAGTAAAGCTTAGTTTCTTAGAATCTTTTATGAACAGCCTTCCATTTGCTTCTGTCGGCTTGAGTTGGGTTGTGCCTGCACTTGTCGGCGCCTTGGCAGGATTCGTTTGGGAAAAGGCACATGGAACTTCATCACAAACCGAAGCACATGATTTAAGAAAAACTGCATAAAAAATGCGAGTGGATTAATCAATCCACTCGCATTTTTTATTTTTCGACAGTAAAAATAATATTATTTTGTTTACGTGCCTCTTCTGTGATTCGAAGAATGATCTTACTCCAATTTTTCAAACGAGTATATTCTTCATCATTCTTTAATTCAATCATATTCGCAAATGCTTCACATTCATAGACCATGTTTTGTTCTTCTTGGTCTACACTCAAGATTTGACTATCTTTCGAATGGCTATCGATAAATTTGATTTCCGAAATCGGTGCCGCATCTTCAAGAACGAAGCTTCCCTTTTCCCCGTGAATTTCGCAAGGTAGCTCCGAATGGGAAATTTTCGAACATAGAATGGTGCAAATAAAACCTTCATATTCTAATACCAGTGTCCCGCTTCCATCCACTCCACTTCTAAGCAGTACTGGATGATACGTGACCTTCCGTGGCTCACCAAATAAGCAGACGGCTAAATAAAGCGGGTAGACCCCTAAGTCGACAAGCGCTCCACCTGAATAGACAGCGGAGAATATGTTTGGTTCTTCTCCTTGTAAAAATAAATCATAACGCGATGAATATTGAACATATGGCAACATGGCACTTCGAAGGTCACCAGCCATTCCTAATTTTTCTTTTAAGATATGAAAATTAGGTGTATGAATATTTCGGATGGCTTCCACTAAGTACACGCCATTTTCTTCAGCTGTACGGAAAGCCATTTCTAATTCGGCCGTATTTGAAAAAATAGGTTTTTCACAGATGACATGCTTTTTATTTTTCAAAAAGATTAAGGCTTGTTCAAAGTGGAGAGAATTAGGGGACGCAATATAGACAGCTTGAAACTCTTCACTTTTGGCCATTTCCTCAAGGTTTGTGAAATAATTTGCAGCTTGATACTTATCGGCCATCTGCTTCGCTTTCTCTTCTGTACGCGAATGAACACCTACTAAATGAAACTTCCCACTTAGCTGTGCTGCTTGGATAAACGAGTCTGAGATCCATCCTGTACCAACTGTTGCAAAGTTAATCATCTTATTACCTCTTTCACTTATGTACTTTATCACCTAACCATTTTAACGTATGAAAGCCAAGCTTACTAATTTTATGGACCATAATTTTTCTCAGGCAATCCTGTTTTATGTAAGATTTGATGGGAAGAATGGAAAAATATCAGTATTTATGGTATTTATAGATAATAGATAAGATGAAAGAGGTTGAATAGGGTGGACAATCACACATCAAATTTTATAAAGGATATTATGATTAAAGATTTAGAATCCGGTAAGCATCAAAAAATCGTTACTCGTTTCCCACCAGAGCCGAACGGTTATTTACATATTGGACATGCTAAATCTATTTTCATCAACTTTAGTTTAGCCGATGAATTTAACGGTTTTACGAATTTACGCTTTGACGATACCAATCCGTTAAAAGAAGATATCGAGTATGTGAATTCGATCAAGGAAGATGTCAAATGGCTTGGCTTTGAATGGGATAACTTATACTTCGCTTCCGATTATTTCGAAGAGATGTACAATAGGGCTGTTCTATTGATTAAAAAAGGTCTAGCCTATGTGGATGACTTATCCGCAGATGAAATTCGTGAGTACCGTGGTACGTTGACAGAGCCAGGAAAAGACAGTCCTTACCGTACTCGTTCTATTGAAGAGAACCTGGAGTTATTTGAAAAAATGCGCGCAGGTGAATTTGACAATGGACAAAAGGTTCTTCGTGCGAAGATTGATATGTCATCACCGAATATCAACTTACGTGATCCAGTCATCTATCGTATTGCTCACGCTACCCACCATAACACAGGTGATAAGTGGTGCATTTATCCAATGTATGCATTTGCTCACCCACTTGAGGATGCGATTGAAGGGGTTACACACTCCATTTGTACGATTGAATTTGAAGATCAACGCCCGCTTTATAACTGGGTGGTTGAAAAGTGCGAAATGGAAAGTACGCCGCAGCAAATCGAGTTCGGCCGCTTGAATGTAACGAATACCGTTATGAGTAAGCGTAAGCTGAAGCAACTAGTTGAAGAAGGCTTTGTTGATGGCTGGGATGATCCACGTATGCCAACCATTTCTGGCATGAGAAGAAAAGGTTTCACTCCAGAATCCATTCGTGCGTTTGTTCGTGAAACAGGTGTGCATAAAGGATCAGGTGCGGTTGATTCACAAATGCTCGAGCACTTCGTTCGTGAGGACCTAAAATTAAAAGCGCCGCGTACAATGGGTGTTATTAATCCATTAAAAGTGGTTATCACCAACTATCCAGAAGGTCAAATTGAATTGTTAGATGCGGAAATTAACCCTGAAAATCCTGAAATGGGTATGAGAAAGATCCCATTCTCTCGTGAAATTTACATTGAAAAAGACGATTTTATGGAGGATCCTCCAAAGAAATATTTCCGTCTCTTCCCTGGTAATGAAGTTCGCCTCAAGAATGCATACTTTATTACCTGCCAGGAAGTGATTAAAGATGAGAATGGTGAAGTAGTCGAGCTTCGATGCACGTATGATCCTGAAACAAAGAGTGGCACAGGATTTACTGGCCGCAAAGTAAAAGGAACCATTCACTGGGTAGAGTCGACACATGCTGTTCCTTCCGAGTTCCGACTATACGAGCCGCTCATTTTGGATGAAGATAAAGAGGAGAGCGAAGAAGGTAAAACCTTCCTTGATTTCGTAAATCCAAATTCACTTGAAGTGTTACAAGGCTTCGTTGAGCCAAACATGAAGGAAAGCAGACCACAGGATAAGTTTCAATTCTTCAGACATGGGTACTTTAACGTGGATCCGAAACATACAACGGTTGATAAACTTGTATTTAACCGAATTGTATCGTTGAAGAGTTCTTTTAAAATATAATGGTAAAGAGATTGGGGTAGCCCAATCTCTTTTTCTTTGGATTCTGTATGGTGCGACTAGTTACCGTTTGACCTGCTTTTCTTCCTTCACGGGCACTAGTCTCCTTGACTAGTTACCGTTTGATCCTCTTTTCTTCCTTCACGGGACTTAGTCACCTTACCATTCGCCTTGCTTTTCTTCCTTCAGGGGCACTAAACGCTACAACAGAAACTTTTGTCCAAAAAAAGGATAAAACCTACTAGCGTTTTATCCTACCCTTCACTATTAAAAATTTTTACGATTGTCACGCTTCATTTCTTATTGAATGGGAGCTTCTAATATTATCTTTGTTCCCTTACCAGGAGCCGAGATAATGGTTAGGTCACCGTTGACTGACCGGGCCCTCTCATCCATACTAAAGTGCCCAACACCTGAGGAACTGTTACTCATATCAAAACCTACACCCTGATCTTCAATCATTACTCTGATGTGATCATCCAGTTCTCTAATCGTTACCATTGCCTCTGAGACCTCAGCATACTTTCTGATATTGGTTAGTGCCTCCTGGATAATTCGATAAATCGTCAGCTCTATATTAATGTTAAGGCGGCGATTTAAGACACAATCAAAATACACATCGATATTGTAGTGGTCCGAAAACCTGGATAGGAATGAACGGATCGCAGGAACTAATCCAAGATCATCAAGGACGGATGGCCGTAGCTCCCAAGAGATTTCGCGGATTTCTTCAATTAATTGAGTAGCTTCTTTTTGCATTTGTTGAAGCAAGGGATGGTCGACTTCTGCCATTAGACGATTGATCGTGATTAAATGACTGTAAAGGTTTTGTCCTATGCCATCATGCAAGTTTCTCGAGAGCCGCTTTCTCTCCTCCTCCTGCACATCAATAATCGTTGTCATCATCTTTTGAAGCTCTTGTTCTACCCGCTTCCTTGCCGTTACTTCATACCGAATGGCTAAATATTGATAAGGCTTACCTTTTTCATTTAAAAAAGGAACAATGGTGGTATCTACCCAATAATAATCTCCACTTTTCGCCTTATTATAGATTTCACCCTTCCAGACGTTTCCGCTCCCGATGGTCCTCCACATCTCTCTGAAAAATTCCTTAGAATGGTACCCAGAATTTAGAATTCGATGGTCATTGCCCAATAACTCTTCTCTAGAGTATTTTGAGATATGACAGAATTTATCATTTACATATGTAATAGTCCCTCGAGAATCTGTAATCGCAACGATTGAAGATTCATCAAGAGCAAATTTTATATCTACCAATTCCTGCATTGATTTTTTTAATTCCAACTCAAGATCTGCTAGCTTGTTTGCAGGCTGGTCCATCTTCTTTTCCATAGCTGCCTCCTGCATCTATAATAGGATCTCATCCTTTAATACCTGTTCCAAGGTTCTTGCAGAATCAATTACTTCTTGTTGATTGGCTTCAGTGAACACAAAGGATCTTCTATTACCAATAAGCAATACCCCTTTTGGAACAGAATTAAAAAATAAAGGGACCGCGTAGGAGGATACTAGTTTTTCTGCAAGCATAATGGGATGATCTGTCACTTTTCCAAGGATTCCATTTGGAAATTCAGTCAACATCATCGGACTTCCACTTGAGATAATTTTTCCGGCTATCCCCTTTCCGAAACGAACAGTAATCCTTTTATATTTTTCATTGAGATTCCCCGAGGCATAATGCCATCTAACATCTGGGCCTACCTCATTTTGAAGGGCCAGAGCAACAAAATCGCAGTTAACAGCAGCCATTAGCCGGTTGCACACATCGATTACCGCGGGAATTTCTATTATCTCTTTCATCTCAAGTGATTCTCCTTAAATACCATAACCTAATAAGCCTTTTCTAACTGCATATTCTACTAGCTCTGGTCTAGTTTTCATCTGTAGTTTTTCCATTAATTTACCTTTATGAGTCTCGACTGTTTTCACACTGATGACTAGCTGTTCTGCGATTTCCTTATTGGAATAGCCTTTTGCGGTCAAAGTTAAGACTTCTTTTTCTCTGTCAGATAAGAGATTGTAGGAATCACTGCCATCCTGTTTCATACTGCTTAGGTATTCTTCCATTAAGCGCTTCGTTGCAGATGGATGTAGATACGCATCACCCTTAGCTACCGATTCGATCGCTGACATCAATTCATCATGTGGAGCACTTTTTAGAATACAGCCTGAGGCTCCCCCTTGAATCGCACGAAATAAGTATTCTTCATCATCGTGCATCGTTAGAATTAATATGTTGATATCAGGTCTTAGCTTTTTTAACTCTGTCGTTGCCGAAAGCCCATCTTTACCATGTGGCATACTTAAATCCATGACCACTACATCTGGATTCAGTTTTACCGCTTTTTTGATTCCTTCGTTGCCCTCCGACGCTTCGCCAATCACTTCCATTTCAGGATTCGTGTTCAGCAGCATTTTTAAGCCCATTCTAACCACGGCATGGTCATCAACCAGCAGGATTTTTATCACTTTTAACTCCCCTTTAATCCCTATTTATCAACGGAAGAGATAGTTCTATGCATGTTCCTTCTCCTATTTTAGAGGAAATGTTACACTGACCGCCAGTCAGAAGCATTCTTTCTTTCATTGCGGCTAGCCCTGATGATGGATGAGTTTCATCATGCTCATCTGGTCGAAATCCTTTGCCAAAATCATAAATTGTAATCGTTAACAGATCTTCTGACCAAATGAAATTCATTTTCACATTACAGGTATCCGCATACTTAGCAATATTCGCAAGTGCCTCCTGACATACGCGAAATACTGTAATACTTGTTTTTTCTGGAATCTGCTGTTCTTTACCAGTGGATTCTAAGTCTACAAGGATACCAAAGGTAGAAGTATATAACTTAATATAGCTCTTCATAGCTGAAAGTAAACCAAGAGTGGTTAGGGTAGGCGGATGCAATTCCACAGACAGCAGCCTTATTTCCTGAATGGTTTTCTCTATCAACTGAGACATTTCATGGACATAATTCTTCATGAATGGTTCATTTGCACTTGATTCAATGAATTGTAATCCTGTTAAAATACTATACAGATTTTGTCCAACTCCCTCGTGCAGTTCTAAGGCAATTCGTTTAATTTCTTCTTCTTGTGAGTGAATAATATATGAGCTGATCTGCTGCTGTTTTGATCTTAAGTGAGCCATTTTGCACCTCCTACTCTTCCTTATAGGCTTTGTTAAACTTGTCTGTTGATTTCCGCTCCAGACGCGAGCGGTTCGTGGGTGTTTCGGCGAGCCTCCTCGGAGAAACGCGCCTGCGGGGTCTCTCCTGAACCATACTCCCACAGGAGTCTTCGCGTCTTCCGCTCCAATCAACATGGTTTAAAAATCAACATTATGCATTAAGACAGCCTTCTAATAAAAAAAGGCAGGTTCTTATTATAAGACCTGAACCTTTTTTACTGTATATGTTAAGCCGCTTTCCTGATCAAAAGCAGACCATTGATTCTCTGATTGATTTACCTCACTTGTTAATGGCACTGCTAGAAAATAGAATTCATCAAAATAAAAACGAATATGGGTTCCATCCGGGCAGTTTTGCACTTTTTTCACTGTTTTCTTTACAGCTGGGGCCTGGTCCCCTCCCTCTGCATCGTGAATCGCTATTTCTACCGGCTGACCAACAAACTGTTCTACATCCTCTAGCTTAATGAGTTCCACAGCTATTACATCCTCTCAATACCGGATAAATAAACATCTTATACCCTTGAAGATACTCCCAAAACTTTTCTCCGGCATTCTCCTCGATATATTGAATGGTTTCCTCCTCGGATGACCAATTGCTCATCCCTTTAATTTCAGCCACAACCATTTCCGCTCCATCAATCTTTTTTTCTTCTAGAAACCAATTCAAGCGTTTTTTTGCAAAGGTAACCTTCAATAACTCTTCAATTTCTGTACTAAAATCGCCTGCTTCCGGACGCACGAAACAAAAATCTATATATGTTTCACTAGTCATTGACCTTCACACCTTTTTTATAAATGAGAATTGCAACTGGAAATAAGACTACATTTATGACAGCAGCAATAATCGTATTTGTATAATTTTCATAGAAATATTGATGAACCATATATTGTGTAAAAATAATATTGAGCATCAATACAGCAAGTAGCAAACCAACAGGGAGATAACTACGCTTCATAACGCTTCACCCCCACGGCATAGACTGCACCGTTTTCTACTTTCACATAAATTTCAGGTAATGGACGTCTAGGAGGTCCGGCAATGGGTGCACCCGTTTCTACATCGAATTTCCCATGGTGGCATGGGCATAGCATTTCACCTTCATCCTTTTTCCAAAATACAGGACAACGAAGATGTGTACATGCATTTTGATAGGCAACATATTTATTTTCAGACAGTCTGATTAAAATCGCACTGTCATGTTCACCAGGAAACGCAAAGTCGACTGCATCTCCAATTGATAATGCCTTCACATCCACAATTTTCTGCTTCGGGTATTTTTTGTCCCCAAGCCCATTCAATTCTTTTGCGGCTAACACTCCCCATGGAAGAGAGGAAACGGCGAATACTCCGGCCGCTCCAACAAGTGTCTTCATAAATCCGCGACGGTCTAATTTTCTTTCATTATTGCGGTTTATATTATGTGTATAGTTATCTTCATCGAACGGGATTTTATTATTTTTATCTGTCATGTTAATCCCTCCTAAAACAATTTAGTGACGCCCTGTAAAATACCAGGAAGATTCACTTTTACATTTGTTTCGCCTTCTAAGTAAGGCATGCTTGTTACCCACTTGCCATTATCTAAATTAAATTGCTTCTGTTTTGCTTCAATTTCTTCATCTGTTAACCATTGAAGCGTATTAGATGGACATACACTCGCACACATTGGAGGGATGCCATCCTTCGTACGGTCAATACATAGATCGCACTTATACATTAAATTCTGCTCGGTATCAAACTTCGGTATACCGTAAGGGCAGGCAATTGTACAGTTTTGACAGCCAATACACTTTTCCACTAGCGCAGAGAGAACAGCGCCTGTTTCGTGAATTTGGATGGCTTGTGCCGGACAGCTTCTTGCGCAGGCTGGATTCACACAGTGAAGGCACATAAGAGGCATCGTTTGACGGTTAACAAGCGGATTCACATCATAAACGTAGTTACGGTTGCGTTCCTCATGCCCTCCGCACTGTGTACAAGCCGCTAAACAAGAGCGACATCCTATACAGTTTTCAAGTTCTAAATAAAGCCTCTTTTTCATTTACTGCACCTTCTTCATTTCTAGTTTTTCAATCTGTGCTGCACACGCCTTGAACTCCGGCATCCGTGACATTGGATCAAGTGCTGCAATCGTTAAAAGATTAATAGATTTGTCGTGACCAAAGTGATATGGAACAAATACGGTATCTTTTCTTATGGCTTCCGTAATTTTTACTTTATATTCAGCTTCGCCCCTGCGAGTAAATAGGCGAACATTTTCTTCGTGCTCAATATTGTATTTAGCTGCTGTTTCTGGATGTACTTCTACATATGGCTCTGGGCACATATCCCGTAAGAATTGAATCCGGCGTGTTTGGTTTCCAGATAAGTAGTGAAACACTACACGGCCTGTAGTTAAGCGGAGCGGATACTCTTCACATGGCTCTTCTGCAGGCGGACGATAAGGTAGAGCGCAAATCTTCGCCTTTCCGTCTGGATGATAAAATTTCTTATCTAAGAACATATGCGGTGTTCCTTTGTCATTTTCATCTTTACATGGCCAGAATACACCATCTTGCTTTTCGATCTTATCCCATGTGGCACCGTAATAATCTGCATAGCCACCTTTTGATGCTAGTCGGAACTCATCAGCTACATCTCTTGCTGTTTTTAAATGAGAGAAATACTTTCCTCTTCCAAGGCGCTCCGCAAGTTCAACTTGCATCTGCCAGTCTGGCTTTGATTCACCAATCGGCTCCTGCGCTTTATTGATCTTAATGATCCGACCTTCAATATTTGTTACCGTTCCTTCATCCTCTGACCAAGTCACACTTGGAAGGATCACATCTGCGAATTCTGCAGACTCAGAAAGATAGAAATCTGCACAAACCATAAAGTCTAATCCTTTTAGTGCTTTGCGGACAAAGTTTTGATTTGGTGCAGACACGGCTGGATTTGAGCAAAGTAAGTAAAGGCCGCGGATTGTTTTTTCTTCCATTAATTCAAACATTTCATAAGCAGAAACACCTGGTTTTGGCATTTCATCTGGAGTAATTCCCCAAACCTGGCATACTTCTTCTACATGTTTTGGATTGGTAAGTTTACGGTAGCCTGGGAGCAAATCTGATTTTTGACCATGCTCACGTCCACCTTGACCATTTCCTTGACCTGTAAAGGTTGCTACACCTGATTTTGGACGGCCAATTTTTCCTGTTACCAGCGCCATGTTTGTGTAAGCCGAAACATTATCCACACCTTTATGCTGCTGTTCAATTCCACGGGCAAACATGACAACAGCATTTGGTGCTTTTCCGTAAATATCAGCAGCACGGATAATCTTCTCTGGAGCAACACCTGTAATCTGACTTGTATATTCTGGCGTGAACTCTTTCACTAATTCTTTTGTTTCTTCAAAACCGTTTGTGTGGTTATTAACAAATTCTTCATCTGCATAACCATTTTGTATTAATAAATTTAAGATTCCATTCGCAAGGGCTAGGTCTGTACCTGGTCGTAAGTCCAAGTGAACATCTGCTCTTCTTGCAATTGGTGTTTCTCGGGGATCAGCTACAATAAGGTAACCGCCTCTCTCTTGTACGTTCCAGACACGGAACATGGAAGTCGGATGGCATTCAGCCGTGTTACTACCAGCAATAAACAAGCAATCTGTTTCGTGAATATCTGTCCACGGTAGTGTTGAACCACGGTCAACTCCAAAGGAACGGAGGAATCCACCAGCCGCACTAGACATACAGAAACGTCCGTTATAGTCGATATAGCGTGTTTGCATGGCAACACGAGCGAATTTTCCAGTTAAATAACATTTTTCATTCGTCATGGATACGCCACTGAAAACAGATAAGGTATCTTTACCGTATTTCTCTTGAAGCTCACCGAACTTTTTAGCGATCAGATCATATGCTTCATCCCAACTCGCTTCCCTGAAGCCCTTTTTTGTTCCTTTTAAGGAAGCATCGTCTCTAATCAAAGGTTTTAAAATTCGATCATCATGGTTTGTTTGTTGGTACGCCGTTACCCCTTTAGGACACATTTTCCCAACAGTGACAGGCCAATCATAACGAGGCTCTACTCCAATAATCTTGTTTGTTTTTGTATTTACACGTAAATTCATTCCACATTGCATCCCACAGTAGCTGCAATGTGTTTTTACGAGCGTTTCATTTGGATGACGTACATTTTCTATTTCTTTAAAAAACTTATCCCTTTGCATTTTGGTTGGCCTCCTTGACCTTCACTTGGTGCGTTGCGAATCCTGAGAATCTTGCGATACGGTATTTTCTACGACATGGAAGACATAATTCAGCGAGGTTGAAACCATCCTGCATATTAAATTCCATCTCATTAACTCCTAATACTTGAATCACATCGTTTGATTGTTCAACTGATACGAATTTTTCTCCGCATACCTTACATTCTTTCATATGTTGTTCTCCATAATGTTCACGGTAGTTTCTTGCAAACACGCTCATTGGACGGAAAGGAATATGTGCCAACTTTCCGAATGGCAAGTAGATTAAAGTAACAATGACTGAGAATTGATGAATAAGTGACATTTGTGGTTGCATCCAGCCATGTAAAAATACGTTTTGGACAGTTAATAAAAGTCCTGTAATAGAAATAAACAGTAATAGATAAAGTGGTAAGAAATCGTACATAAACTTTTGTTCAGCTCTTGCTTGCATGTTTCTCATTCGGCGATAAAGCGCCATACAAACACCAGCCGTTACCATAATCGCTGCAATATTTAATGCATTATAAGAGAGCCAGGCGATGATTCCATCTGCCTTTACCTGCATGATGTTCATTCCGAATAACACAATTGTATAGTAGCCATTGTCTTCCATTGTGAAGTACATCCAGCTAAACACGAGTGGGAAAGTAACTAAGCAGGCAAGCACGCAGCCCCAGCCTATTAATATATGTTGCACCCATCGGTAAATGCCCCGATTGCGAATGAAATCATATATCGCTAAATGGCTAACAGCTGTTTTAGGTGTGCTTTTTCTAAAAATCAGCTTTAGACCTTTTTTGATAAAAATTTTGGTTGGTGGTCTTTCGCCCCAAGCAATAAAGCGATAAAAGAAACCGCCGATAAATACGATCGTTCCAACCATATATCCATAAAGATTTAAGTCGACATGAGTAAACATTCTTGTACCGATAAAGGTTAAAATCACAAGTCCGACAACTGTTAAAAACATTGATTTTGCAAAGTGCGATGCAAAAGCATCATTGACCGAACGTCCTTGATTTTTAGTCGTAGAGATATTCGCTTGCATTTGGAGTTCCTCCTATAAAAAAAATAACACTTCCGTTTTCTTAACCTAATTGTAAGAAAAACAGCAGTGTTATCTATATAGGGGAATCCCCCTATCATGGGGGGGAAAAACCCCTAAAAAAATTATTTTAGACAAATTCCTGACACATTTAATTTTAGATACTATTTTTACCGACGTACTTTTTTATCCATGAATATAGAAGGAGTAGCAAACCAATTACCATTTGCAACGTGAATAAAGTTGCATCCCAAAATGGAAGAGAGGTCGGCCCTTCCAAGTAACCTGGAATGATCCTTTTCACAGCAAATAATAATTGCGGGATATAAAAAACAATGTATAAGCTGAGCGTGAGAAAGACTCCAATGAAATAGAAGATGGAATAGGTGAAGATCACTTTTCTTTCCCCAGCAAAAACAACTTCTTCTCCTTGGAATTTAAGAAAAGGTACCCATTTTTTTATCTTCTCTTGGGAATTTTCCATCAAGTTATAGCAGCCAGATACATTTTCAAACACGTAATATAAATCAGTTTTCATGTAAATACAACATTGGTAAATAAGACGAATAAACGTATCTAATACTATCAAGGACATGATACTCAGGAAAATTCCTGACCCATTAATAAATATCACCTGACTAACTAAGGCAAGGGACAAAATAATCATATCAAAACAAAGCCCAGCCAAATATAAAAGATTTCGATCTTTAGCTGGGAGTTTCCAAACAGTTGACATATCTGTCTCAAGGACGACCAGTATCAATCTGTGGCCAACATCTAATTTAGTAGGAAGATTATAGGCTCTCATTGCCAAAACATGACCAAATTCATGTATTAGTACAGTACAAAAAGTCAGTCCAAGCCACGTTATGATATTTAATGCCATGTAATCAAAAATGAACAGGTCCTTATAGTGTGGAAAAAGAGTGGGATGGGATAGTAATAAGAATAAGTTTAGGAAAAGTAAACCAATGTAAAAAAACTGAGACGGCTTATTAAAGAAGAATTTTCCCAGTTTAGGTGATACCCATTGAAAACCCAAATGTTCTTTTTTCCTATCTGGGACGGTTACTTTTACTCCATCAATTTCAGCAACGAGATGAAGCTGTAGCAGTTGCTCAGCAAAATCGACCAGATTGACTTCCTCGTTAGGATATTGATCTTTAAGCTGCTGCTCAATCTCACCCAATGTCTTGCCATGATTAATCAGCGTAATGGCATCAATACAAATCTTCGGCATTTCGTAAAACTCACCGGAGCTACCATCTTCCACAATAAAATGCTTTTTTTCTTCCCTTATATTAATAGGTACTAATATAAGAATTGAACTAAGTGTTATCTCCATTTAAACACCGTTCCTAACATTTTTTCTATAATAAAAACAGGATGCTTAGATATTTTCTAGCATCCTGTTTTTGCTTATACCCACCAACAAATCCAGCAACTCGTAATCTTTACTTTTTTTAGTTTGCGAATTTTCAAGGGGGTCACCTCCTTAAATTAATAGCAGGTATTTTACTATGACTAATTTCACCATTTAACTCATTAACAGTTTTATCATGGAGTTTTTTCCAAATTGGATATGTCTGCTGAAATAAATCAACTAATTCAGGATCAAACTGAGTACCTTTTCCCTCTATTATCCGTTTGTAAGCTTCATCGACAGACAAAGCGTTTCTATATGATCGATTGGATGTCATTGCATCAAAAGCATCAGCAACTGCTGCAATTCGGGCTAGGAACGGAATATCATCCCCTTTCAATTGATCAGGGTAGCCCTTTCCATCCCAACGTTCATGGTGTGAGCGAATAACTTCGATACTACTATTTAATTGAATTACTTTAGAAACAGCTTCTGCTCCCACATTAGTATGGGACTTAATAATTTCATATTCTTCTGTAGTAAGCTTAGTGGGCTTCATCAAAATTTGGTCTGGAATATGAATTTTTCCTATATCATGGAGTAAGCAAGCAAATTCAAAAGACTTTAGCTCTTCTTCTGTATATTTCCCAGTTGTTTTTGCTAATTCAAGAGCATAACTAGCTACTCTTTCACTATGTCCTCTTGTATATGGGTCTTTTAGCTCAAGTGTAGCAATTACTCCCTTCACAATCCCTGTTAACTGCTGATCATATGAAGTTTTAATTGCATTTACATAAGCCTGAAATCGAGATAACAAAACAAAAGCCAATATAGATAGAGTAGTTACCAATAAAATTCCAATAAACACAATTGGCGCTTTAATCGCTAGTCCAAGAATAACATATTTCAAAATTAATCCTACAGAAACTACTATCATAAACCTTTTACTTACAAATACTGGCGCCAGTAAAAGCCAAAAAATTTCTCCTGCATTGCCTCCTTTATAGTTACTACCATCCCCTATAAAATCAATAAGGTCTGCAACGAGGGTAATTAATGTATAACTGATAAAATAAATGTATTTGATATAGTAAAGTTTTTGCTTTTTAACAAGATATAACGCAACTGGTATTAATGCAAACATGATTAAATATAATAAATATGTTAGGCTATTTGACTTCTGATCACTTAATTGCGGAAAATATATAGTTATAAAATTAAAAATAATATCGAAAGAGATTGATATTATATAAAAGAAAATTAAGAACCATTTTAAGGTTTGGGCTTCTTCACTCATAATATGAGGATCTATCATTTGTTTTTTCATTTGTTAACCTCTCGTAAATCGAATAATTTAGTAGGTAGCTAGATAACTAACATAAGAACAGTGTAATGTAGCTAATTTTTTGACACTTTCCTACATTATAAAACATTTGTAATTATTTAAATACCAGTAATTTAACAAGATTTATGTATAAAATAGAAATATTTTATCAAACATTGTATAATATTACCATTTTAATTCTTATAATCTCTTATCTATGGATAATGGGTAAAATCACTTCCACGGTAGTCCCGTTATTAAGCTCACTTTGGAAGTTTAAATCTCCAAAATGTTCATTAATTATTTGGTTTGTCACCATTAGCCCTAATCCAGTTCCGTCTTCCTTTGTGGTAAAAAACGGTTCTCCTAAAGAAAGGATGTTCTCATCTTTAATTCCACAGCCCTCATCCTGAATAGAAATGTACATTTTTTGTTTCTCAACAACTTTTACTTTAATTTTTATACGACCCCCATCAGGCATTGCTTCAATTGCGTTTTTAATCAAGTTTAAAAATACTTGTTTTAGTTGGTTACTATCGCAATCAATTGGAGGTAACGGTCCCTCCATTATAGTTTCAACCATAATTCCTTGTCTTTCGGCTTGTTGCTGCGTGATTGATAGAGTGTAAGCGATAATTTCCTCAATACTAGCTTTTTCAAACTGCATAACTCTAGGTTTACCAATGTACATTAAATCGTTAACAATAGAATTAATTCGGTCAATTTCTTGAATCATGATTGGATAGAAATCATTTGTATTTGGATATCTTTCTTGCTGAAGTTGTGTGAATCCCTTTAGTGATGAAAGGGGATTTCGTATCTCATGACCAATAGCTGCAGCCATTTGGCCAATTAAGGCTAACTTTTCTTTTTGGCGAAGTTCATCGTGAACACTAGTTAAGGATTGAATGTAAGAGTAAAAACGAACTAACATGACGAATGCAATTGCAGATAAAACTAAGAAGATTACTACTGAAACGAAGACCTGTATATCATGTAGAATTATTCCTAGTATGATATACTTTCCAATTAGACTTATAGAAACTGTCCAAAAGTATCTTTTACTAACAAAAATGGGGGAAAATAATACAAATAATACTTCTACAATATGTCCACCCATATACTGTTTAGAATTATTAGAATAGATTATTAATGTATTTATAAAATCTATTATTAAATAGCTATAAATATAAAAATATTTTACTAAATAGAGATTTCCACTATTAGTCATCCGTATACCAATCGGTAAAAGAAATAGGATTAATATATAAATCCAATAACCTAAACCTTCATCAGGACTACCCATCTTATCAGTAGTATTAGGAAGAACGTAAAACGCTAGAATATCAAAAGCAAAATATACAATATAAAATAACCATAAAAATAGTTTAATTGCTTTCCTTTCTTCCAATATTAATTGGGGATTCTTGATGCTTTCTTTCATTTGTTTACTCCTCGAGAATAGATATAGTTCAATTATACTTAATTCTATTTTATCATCTTTCCTCCAATTATTTGACAATAAATTCAAAGAATCACCCTAAATTTCGACAATCTTCGATCGAATGTAACAAAAGGACCTGCATTTATTTTGCAGATCCTTCTCAAAATTTACGACAGTTCTTATTAAATTGGTTTTCTCTGGTGAATTGGTAAGACAACAGTCACCTTTGTACCTTTTTTTATTTCACTTTGAATGTTCAATTCTCCTGAATGTTCCTTTATTATTTGGTTGGTCACCACTAACCCTAAGCCTGTGCCGTTCTCTTTGGTTGTAAAAAACGGTTCACATAGGTTAAGAATGTTCTCATCCTTAATTCCGAGCCCTTCATCCTGGATGCAAATATGAATGTTATGTTTTTCAACAACCTTTACTTCAATAGTTATACATCCTCCTCCAGGCATGGATTCTATCGCATTTTTAATCAAATTTAAGAATACTTGTTTTAGCTGTTTACTATCACAATCAATCAGTGGCAAAGACCCCTCTATAATGGTCTCAATTGTAATCCCTTGTCTTTCAGCCTCAGGTTGAGTAATTGAAATTATATAAGCAGTAATTTCCTCAATACTGGCTTTTTCAAAATGGATTGTTCTTGGTTTCCCTATGTACATTAAATCATTAACAATAGAATTAATGCGGTCAATTTCCTGTATCATAATAGGATAGTAATCATTTGTATTTGGATATTGTTCCTGCTGAAGCTGTGTAAACCCCTTTAGTGACGATAGAGGATTACGTATTTCATGCCCGATAGTTGTAGCCATTTGACCGATTACAGCTAACCTCTCTTTATTTCGGAGTTCTTCGTGAACACTAGTAAGAGACCCGATATAAGAGTAAAAACGCGCCAAAATAACGTATGCAATTCCTGTTAACATTATATAAATAACAGAAGGAATAATAACTTGTAGATCTTGTAAAATCACTCCTATTAATAGATACTTTCCAATCATCCCTAGAGAGACAGTCCAAAAAAACCGTTTATTAATAAAAATTGGACAAAATAGAATAAATAATACTTCCACTATATGTCCACTGGCATATGGTTTTGGACTTCCAATATAGATTAATAGAGAATTAATAAAATCTATCCCAATATAACAGTAAATATAAATATATTTTACTAAATAAAGATTTCCCTTTTTCATAATCCAAATGGCAATTGGCAGGATAGCAATTAAAAATATATAAATCCAATAACCTAATCCCTCTTCAGGGGTTCCAACCTTATTACTCTTTAAAGAGTTTGGCAATATGTAATAGGTGAAAATATCAAATGAAAAATAAACTATATAAAATAACCATAAGAATAGCCTTAATGCTTTCTTTTCTTCCAAAATTAATTGGGGGCTCTTGATGTTCTGATTCATTTTACAACTCCCTCAACTGAAATTTTTATTCAATCATAATGACACTTTCATATTATATTATATTCAATAATTTGACACTGAATTTAAACAGCGCAGCGCTAATTTTCGACAATTTTCGATTTTAACTAGTAAAAGAGGACCTGCAAACATTTGCAGGTCCTTTACGTTCTAAGATGTTTAACTTACTTTTCTCAACCGATTGCTAGAAGTGTTCAAAGTCGAATTTCTATGTCCGTATACAAAGTAGACGATCAATCCGATAACAAGCCAAACGCCAAAACTAATCCAAGATACGGCTGGCAGCTGAAGTGCTAGATACCCACAGAATACGAATGCTAGAATCGGAATATATGGAACAAATGGTACGCGGAACCCTGTTTTTGGTGCTTGGTTATTTTTACGAAGATATAAAATCCCAATAGATACCGTCATAAAGGCAAATAATGTACCCATATTAACCAATTCTGCCAGTCTTCCTAGTGGGACAAACCCAGCAAAGAAAGCAACTAGTAAACAAGTAATCCATGAATTAACCGTTGGTGTTTGCTTCTTCTTATCTACCTTTGAAAAAACCTTTGGCAATAGTCCGTCACGGCTGATGGCATAAAATAAAACGAGATTGTCCATATAGCATAACTAGTAATACAGTAGTGATCCCAGCAATGGCACCAAGAGAAATAAAGCCGGCAACCCAATCTTGATGAATATAGTTAAGTGCAAAGGAAACAGGATTTTTTACGTCTAGCTGTTGATAAGGAACAATTCCCGTTAAAATCGCAGAAACAATGATATAAAGAACAGTACATACAATCAAAGAAGCAATAATTCCAATTGGCATGTTTTTCTGTGGATTTTTCACTTCCTCCGCAGCAGTTGATACGGCATCAAAACCGATGTAGGCAAAGAATACTGTTGCCGCACCAGTTGTTACACCAGAAAAACCAAATGGCATAAATGGAGTCCAGTTACTAGGTTTAACGTACCATGCGCCAACACCAATAAATAAAAGAACTACGGCCAACTTAATAATGACCATGATTGTATTAAAACGTGCCGATTTTTTTACACCTTGCGTTAAAAGTAAGGTAATCACAAAAACAATGATGATAGCTGGGACATCTACAAACGTCCCATTAGCCGGATCGTAAGCACTTGTTAAGGCTTTAGGGAAATGGATTCCGAATCCGGCCAGCAGACCCTGAAAATAACCGGACCAACCGCTGGCAACTGCTGATGAAGCAAGTCCATATTCGAGAATTAAATCCCAACCTAAAATCCAGGCGATTAACTCTCCGAATGTAGCATAGCTATACGTATAAGCACTTCCTGATACAGGTACAGCTGATGCAAATTCTGCATAGCAAAGTGCTGCAAACACACACGCTAACCCAGATAAAATAAAGGATAGGATTAATGCAGGTCCAGCATGTTCAGCAGCAGCGACACCTGTTAGAACAAAAATCCCCGTTCCGATAATCGCTCCGATACCGAGCATAGATAAATCAAAAGCTCCTAACTCCTTTTTTAAGGTCACATCTTTTTGACCTGCTTCTTGGATAAGATCTGAAATAGACTTCTTTCTAAATAAATTCATAGGAATTCCTCCTGGAAATAACTGACTAAATGTTCTGAAAAAATAAACTAAAAAATCTATATCGAAATAATATAATCATTTTACATAAAAAGCAATATATTTTGAAAAATAAAATAATTTGAAAATAATGCCTTGTAAATTACTTACATTAAACTCTATTAACAATAAAAATTATTATTTTAGTAAATAAAATGCTTTTCAAATGAATATTATCGTTATTCACCCTTATGTTTTCTAGTAGAATCTCTAACTTTAGATGTTGCCTTGCCTTCTGACAATGTTGCTGCTTTTTCCTTCTACTCTGTCAGAAGTTTTTTTGCCTTCTGACAATGTTGCTGCACTTTTCTCCTTCTCTGTCAGAAGTTGCTTTACCTTCTGACAAAGATGATACCTTTTTCTCCTACTCTGTCAGAAGTTCCCTTGCCTTATGACAATGTTGCTGCTTTTTTCTCTTACTCTGTCAGAAGTTCCCTTACCTTCTGACAATGTTGCTACCTTTTTCTCTTACTCTGTCAGAAGTTCCCTTACCTTCTGACAATGTTGCTACTTTTTCCTGCTACTCTGTCAGAAGTTCCCTTACCTTCTGACAATGTTGCTGCACTTTTCTCCTACTCTGTCAGAAGTTCCCTTACCTTCTGACAATGTTGCTGCACTTTTCTCCTACTCTGTCAGAAGTTCCCTTACCTTCTGACAATGTTGCTGCACTTTTCTCTTACTCTGTCAGAAGTTCCCTTACCTTCTGACAATGTTGATGCTTTTTTCTCCTACTTTGTCCGAACCTGTTTTAGGTCTTGAAAAAATAAAATTAAAAAATCCACTCAACCTGTCCTAAATTTCACAAAGAAGCAAATAAAAAAGGATGACAACAAGGGATTTACCCTTACTATCATCCTTTTGTGCTAATATATTAGGCCACTTTTGTTTCCAACTGAACCCGTGGAGAATTCCACATATTAATCCATTTCTTAATAGCTGTAACCATAATAATTACTCCGAGTGCCAGCATAATGATGGATAGAACTCCATTCAATACGCTATAGCCCGCTGATGCTGAATTGAGATATACATTCTTAACCATCCAATATCCAGCATAGTTTACTGTAACAAACAAGTAAGATAGTGGCACTAAGCATGTAAGCATATAACGTCGCTTATCTGCCATTCTTAGAATAACTGTTGCACCAACAATTAAACCAATCGATGCCATTAACTGGTTAGAAACTCCGAAGAGTGCCCAAACAGATCCGATATCACCTGAGAATAGTAAGTACCCCCACATGAAACATGCTAATGCACTTGCAAATATGGATCCAGGAAGCCAATCTGTTTTCTTCAACGGCTTAAAGAATTCACCAAAGAAGTCCTGAATTAAATAACGAGCTACACGTGTACCTGAGTCAATTGCAGTCAAGATAAATACTGCTTCAAACATAATAACAAATTGGAAGAAGTAAGATGATAACTTAGCAAACCATGGAATACCTGTGAAGACATAAGTCATTCCGACAGCTAGCGTAACCGCTCCGCCCGTTCTTCCTTCTAAGTTAATTCCAATTTCATCAGCAAGCTTTGGTAATTCTACCACTTGCATTCCCAGTGTTTTAAACACTTCTGGAGTTGAGTTAATTGCGAAATAATCTGCAGGCTGTAGTGCAGTTGCAGCAATAAGCGCCATAATCCCTACCACACACTCTACCAACATTGCTCCAAAACCTACAACCTTAATATCTGACCAACGATCAAGCATTTTCGGAGTGGTACCCGAACCAACAAATGCGTGGAATCCGGAAATCGCTCCGCAAGCAATGGTAATAGAAATAAATGGCCAAACGGGTCCACCTAGAACTGGTCCGCCGCCTGAAGTAAATTTTGTAAATGCAGGCATTTCAATACTTGGATTGATAATGAAAACACCGATGATTAAAGCAATAAATACACCAATTTTCATAAAACTACTTAAATAGTCACGAGGTGCAAGCAATAACCAAACAGGCAGTGCTGCTGCAAAGAATGCATAGATTGGTAGAATAATAGCTAATGTTTTCGTATCTAAAGTCAGCCAATCTCCTAAAACAGTATGCTGGATGGATGGACCAACAAAAACGCCCACCATGACAAGTATAAAACCGATTGTTGAAGTTAATTTCAAATTACCAGTTTTCTTATAAGCAATCCCAACAAACATCGCAATTGGAATCGTGATTCCTACAGAGAACGTACCCCATGGGTTATTTTCAAGAGCATGCAGGACAACCATTGATAGCCCTGCCATAGTAATTGTGATAATAAACAGCATCGCTAATCCCGTACAAAAACCGGCCACAGGTCCGAGCTCTTCTTTTGCTACCTCTGATAGAGATTTTCCTTTTTTCTGCATGGATGCAAAAAGAACAACTGCATCATGGACCGCTCCACCAATAACTGCACCGATTAATAGCCAAAGTAACCCTGGCAAATAACCAAATTGTGCAGCGAGAATAGGCCCTACAAGAGGTCCAGCAGCTGCGATCGCCGCGAAGTGGTGACCAAATGTTACCCATTTATTTGTAGGAACATAGTCCTTACCATCATTTAATTCATGTGCAGGTGTAGGTTTTGAGTCATCTAACTTTAAAACCTTAGCTGCCATGAATGTACCATATAAGCGATAAGCAATCATTAAAATACAAATAGAACCGATTACAATTGAAACCGCATTCATTATTTCAGCCTCCAATCTCATTTCCTTTCATCTGGTATTATCATACTTTAAGAAAACGCTAACATAGGGTTTTCAAGATGAAAGGTAGAAATATAGACTTGAAATGCAAAAACAGCCGCTTAAAAACCAAGCAGCTGTTTTAACTCTTTTGTATAAGTTCTACTAACCGGAACCTTCTCCCCATCTACCATAATTAGATTATAGGTCGAATTAAACCAGGGCTCTATCTCAATAATCGAATTAAGGTTGACTAAATAGGATCGATGGACACGAATCATTTGAGAGTTTTGTAGTTTTCTTTCAAAAGTAACTAAAGGCTCATTTACCACATACTTTTGCTTCTCAGTTACAATAATCGTTTTGCCTTCATTGGTGCTGATATAAAGAATATCGTTAACATTAACTAATATTATTTTTTCATCAACTGTTACAGCCAGTTTTTCCGTATTAGATAATAAGCCCGTCTTTGATGGCATTGGAATATTAGGCTCCTTGCTTCCTAAGAGCTTCAACAGTTTTTCAATCGTTTGGTGAACTCTTTTTTCATCGAACGGTTTTAGGATATAATCAGCTGCATTTAATTCAAATGCCTTTAAAGCGTACTCATCATAAGCAGTGGCGAACACAATTAGAGGAGGATATTCAAGCTTATTGATTCGACTGGCAATTTCCATTCCACTTTCATCTGCAAGCTGAATATCTAGAAAAACAACATCTATATCAAGGTTATCCATTTTATCTAACGCTTCATCCACACCGCCAGCTTCACCAGCTAATTCAACCTGCTTACTCCGTTTTAATAGATAGCCCAGCTCGTCTCTAGCCAATGGCTCATCGTCAACGATAAATGCTCTTAACAACATCCTCACCCCACTTCTGCTGCGTTAATGGCAGTTTAATCCATACTTTTGTCCCGCATTCTAGTTTACTTTCAATTTGAAAAGAAGCCGTAAGTCCATAAATTTCTTCTATTCTTTTTTTTATATTCCACAGAGCAGTTCCCGTACCTTTAGCTGAATCTATCGTTTGATTTCCTAGTCTTTCTAGTAGTTCTGGCTGGATCCCCTTCCCGTCGTCTTCCGTTAAAAGAACCATTCCGTCCTTCTCTCGAAACGCCCTGACCTTCACTGTCCCGTGTTTGGCTTTTGGAAACGCGTAACGAATGGCGTTTTCAACAAGCGGCTGTAAGGTAAATGGAGGAACAAGGATTTTTTTTAACGCTTCATCAATTTCTAGCTCGACTTTGTAGCGATCAGGGAACCGAGCTTGTTCAATCCTTAAATAGGCCTCCACGTGCTCAAGTTCTTTTTCAAGTGGTATTAACATTTGCCGAGCGCCTTGAAGATTACTGCGGAAAAAAGTACTTAGATTGATTAATAAACTTCTAGCTTTATCTGTATCCGTTCGAATAAGGCTTGAAATTGTATTGATTGCATTAAAAAGAAAATGTGGATGCACTTGGGCTTGTAGTGCTTTAATCTCAGCATCCTTTAATAATCTTGTTTGAAGTTCTAACTCTGCCATTTCTAATTGAACAGAGAAAAGTTTCCCTAGACCCTCAGCAAGCTCTTGCTCAACGCGGTCAAGCTTTCTCGAATCAGTGAAATATAGCTTTAAAGTACCAACAATTTTCTCATGAACCTGAAGTGGCAAGACAATTGCAGCCTCTAAAGGGCAATTCGTATCAAAACATTGAATTTCCATTGCAGATCTTGCAATCGTAATGTTTCCTTGTTCAAGAACCTTTTTCGTTAATTCCGTTGCCATGTTTCCTGATGGAATATGATGATCAGATGCAGCGCCAACATGTGCCAACACCTGACTCTGGTCTGTAATTGAAATTGCATCAGCGTTTGTCCATTTTAAAATAATCTCTGCCGCTTTTGTACACGAATCCACATTCAGCCCCTGACGGAAAAAAGGAAGTGTCTGATTAGCAATATATAATGCCTTGTGGGTTTGAAGTGCACGCGTACGTTCTTGTTCTTGAAGGATTTCCTGAATAATCAGTACAAAAAGAAGCGTTCCAAAACCATTAATAACAATCATCGGCAAAGCAATGACCTCCACTAAATGGAATGCTTCTTCATAGGGCTTTGCTAGTAAAAGAATGACCCCCATTTGAGCAAATTCCATCGTAATTCCAATAATGACTGCTTTCCATGGTGATAGTCCTTCTTTAATTTTAAAGCGTTTACTTAAAAACCCAGTAACAACCCCGGCTGAAATGGTAGAAATGGCACAGGCTGTATCCGTAAACCCACCCAACGTTAATCGATGTAAGCCTGCAATTAATCCGACTCCAATACCGACAATAGGTCCTCCTAATAATCCCCCCATCGTAACTCCCATGATTCTTGTATTGGCAATCGCACTTTCACTATCCATATTTGTCAGCCACTCTTGGGAAGTAATCGACCCATGTCCAATTCTGACACCAGTATAATTGCTGATGACACCGAAAATTCCAAATATAATAATCATGACTACCTTTGCAGAAAGATCATGTTCATTATGAATAATTTGACGAAATGACTTCATCCTCGAAAGGACGAAAGCAACAATGATTAAAATGCCTACACGTTCAAGCATTAGAGGTAATAATTCAACCATAGGATTTCCCCTTATCCTCTGCTTTAAGTAAAAAACCATTACCATTATTATATCAAAAAAATAAGCTAGCTGTCTTTAAGACTAGCTAGCATTTACATTCATTACCATCTGTTCTTTTTTTCCTTCAGGGAGCACCAACGTGACTTCAGTTCCGACTCCAGGCACACTGTGATAGGAAATTTTCCCATTCATCGTTTGGATGATTTTTAAGGATACTGAGGTACCAAGCCCCGTCCCCTTATCCTTTGTTGTATAAAACAAAGTCCCTATCCGAGCTATTTGTTCTTCCGTCATTCCTTTACCCGTGTCAGCAATCTTAACCGTTGCATGATAATTATTTGAATTGGAATGAACAGTGACTTTTCCACCCTCTGGAGTTGCTTCGATTCCATTTTTTATCAAATTAACCAACGCCTGCTTAAATTGATTCCGATCGGTAACAAGAGAAAAGCAGTTCGATTCCAATTCGCTTTCAAGCTGTACTCCTTGTTTAGATGCGAGTGGTTCCATCAAAATCACTACTTCTGCTAGAACTTCTCTCAATGAAAACTCTTCAACTTTTTCGAATTGTGGCTTAGCGAAATTTAAATAATCATTAATAATCAACTCAGCCCGTGCTAATTCATTTAATACGAGAGAAAGATATTGATAGTTTTTCCCCGATTCTTCCCGCTGCATCAATTGTAAAAAACCCTTCACAACCGTTAGTGGATTTCGAACCTCGTGGGCAAACGATGCAGCAAGCTCCCCGAGGGTATTTAATTTTTCTGCCCGTTGAATTTCCTTCTGCATTTGGTTTCTTTCAATTATGCCTTCATTTAACTTTGCAGCCAGTCCCAACGCTAATGTTTGAATGGCACCGACAAGGATAAGATCGGGGATATTAAAATCAAGTTTAAAGAAGTTACCCTCTAAATAACGAAAGATACTTAGCGAAAGAAAACAGAGAGTTAGAGACCAAACACCCGCGAACATGGTTAGGACAACTCTTTGTTTAGGAGAGTACCTCCAAAAGATTTTGAGTAAGAGAAATGGAATGAGAGCGGTTAAGACTGAGTTTGAGAGTCCAAAAATCATGGTACCTCCCCCCAATATCACGCGGGTTCCAATTATGGAGGATAATACAATACCACCTGCTACAGGTCCTCCATAAAGAATCGCTAACACAAGGGGGACATAGCGAAGATCCCAATGAAATCCATAGTTTGCATAGGAGAAAAGCATACAGGTTATAGCGGCAATACTATGTAAGAATCCGCATAAATAGGGAGATTTATTTTTCTGTTTATTATCCATAAGAGTACTGGATAGTAGGACTGGTGCTATAGTGATCAAAACATTCAAAAGTAGCTTTTCTGCCAGCATTGTTATTCCCCCATGGATACCTATCTAATATAGTTAACATACGACAAAAACCGCCAATTTTCCTTTTTTCTATAAAAATTTTTAAAATAAATTACCTATGGTCACCTGTAAACTTTCCATAGTATACATAGCATTTTCGATCTTCATCAATTTCTCTTGAATCTAAGGCAAATTCCATAAACTTGCCGTTCCTTTCAACATAAATGACATCAGAATGCAGAATCGTTAACACCTCTTCATGCTCCCAAATCTCTCTTTTTTCGATTAAGGATGTACCAGCCAAAGCAATTTCTCTAATTTCGAGGCCAATGTGAGAATATATTGCTTCCATTGAATCCTTGGGGAACTGTTCCTTTTGAACATATAACACTAGTGTACCGTCAGGGTCCGTAGCGGTTGCTGTAACCTCATACGTTTCCCCTTCCTTAACAAAAAATTCACATGACATTCTTGCGACTGCTTCTGCTGTGGAAATGTGAAGATAATTCCATAGAGCAGGGTATTGACGATGTTTGTCGTCTAGCCGGTACTCTAATCTCATCTTTCATGCCCCCTTCTTAATTCTCCTATTTTTTGCATTGTTTTCCTGGCGTTACCTTCTATAATAATATTATATACAAATTAAGGAGTGTGAGAAGGTGAAGAAAACTCAATGGTTAATTACTGGTGTTCTCTCCTCACTTATTGCTGGAACCTTGTCTGGCTGTTCAGATGATCTTCCACCACAACCTGATGACCCCAGCTGCCAGGATTGGGAATGGGATGATGATCAAGGTGTATGGCAATGTGACGATACTCATTCCAGTCATTATCACCATTATTATCACGGGGGAAGTTTTTTCAGTAGCAAATCTTCTCTTTTAAAATCATCATCCTATAAATCCTATCGATCTTCTTCAAGTTTTAAAGGTGGATTTGGCAGTGGTTCCAAAGGTGGGTTCGGAGGATAACATGTCTTCATATTCAGTCAAACGGAAAGCCTTTTATTCTCAATTCCCATCTTTCTGGGCTGATCTTTATGGGAGTGAATATAGTCTGTTTCATGTCTTGACCGTACCTGAACAACAGGCCTGTCTCATAAGGGAAGCAACTGAACGTATGGGTGCCGTTTTTTTCAAGACTGCCCGCCTGCTGCGCAGTCTTTCAGACGAACAGCTACTTGAACTAGGTTACCCTAAATCAAGCCTAGGGTTTATCAGGGCAAAGCATCTTTTTCCAGAATCAGTAATCGCCCGCTTCGATTTTGCCGTTACAAAAGACAGTATCAAATTGCTCGAATTCAACAGCGATACTCCTACCTTTATCGTGGAATGTTTTCATGTAAACGGTAAGATATGCCGTGAATTCGGACTTATCAATCCGAATGAAAACGCTGAACGTCTCCTTTCCTCTGGGATTACTAAAGCAGTGATCGATGCGTCACATGGAAAGCACTCTCCTAATATTGTCTTTACAGCCCATGATGACTATTTGGAGGATTGGAATACCACCATTTATTTAAGTGATTTATGTCAGGTGAAAAATAAAGTAGTTCCCTTATCAGCTCTTCAGATCACAGATCATGCTGTTCTTGACTCTGACGGTAAGCCTATTGATGTTTTATACCGTCAAACCTATCCTCTCGAACATTTGCTAGAAGACAGGGATCCGATTACAGGTGATTTAGTTGGAATTGAGTTATTACAGCTTGTAAATAAAGGGAAGCTCTCTCTAATCAATCCCGTTTCTGCCTTCCTGCTTCAACCCAAATCAATTCAGTGCTTGATTTGGGGATTGGCTGAAAATGGTGCTTTTTATACGGAGGAAGAACAGAAGTGGATAAAAGAATACATGCTTCCTACATATCTTGAAGCAGATGTTTTTACAGGTAAACAATCTTTTGTAAAAAAGCCTTCACTAGGCAGAGAAGGTGACACCGTAACAATTTGGGATGATCAATCCAACATTACTGCCCAGAACGCATATCAAACCTATCAGGAAGAACTACCTGTTTACCAAGCGTATACCTCCCTACCTACCGTGTCCTTGGAAACGGAAAAAGGAATGGAGGAATTATCCTACGTAATTGGCTCCTTCCTTATTGCTGGGAAAGCAAGTAGTATTGGGGTCAGAGCTGGAGGAAAAATCACCGGTAACGAATCATACTTTTTACCAGTTGGTATTAAAAAATAAAGGAGGATGCACATGGCGAATTTTTTATTATACTTAGCCGTTACACTTGGTCTTTTATTAGTAGGACTCTTCCTAATGGAAGTAACTACAAAGGTAAAAGAATTTTCCTTAATGGCAAAAGGAAACAAAGCAGCAAGCTACGTACTAGGCGGAAGATTACTCGGTTTGGCCATCGTTTTGTATTCTACTGCCGCTAATTCCATCTCTTTAACAGATATGGCTATTTGGGGAGCAATTGGGATTGTAGCGCAAATTATCGTGTTTTACCTAGCGGAATGGCTCACTCCACGGTTCAATGTTATGCAGAGCATTGAAGAAGATAATCAGGCAGTTGGTTTATTCCTCATGTTTTTATCCGTTTCCATCGGAGTCGTCATTGCTGGCTGTTTAACGTATTAAAAAACGCATCCCCTGGATGCGCTTTTTATTACAATTTCTTATAAGTTTCTTTATCGCAGATAACAAACAGCCGAGCCTCACTAGGAATCGCTTCATTCCATTTCTTTAGGATATTTAAGTCACTACGGTCAGCAATGAGCTGGGCACCTTTCTCTTTAAGAAAATCATGGGCCATTCCATAAGTCGTCCATTCAGGTTTAACTCTCACTTCCCATAAATCACTTCCCCCGTCCCCATCCTTCCGACTTAATAGCTGGGTAAAGAGATGGCTTGTTCCTTTTGTTTGCGCTGATTTCGCCATAAGATTCGATACAGATTCATGGGAAAGAATAAACTCATCAATCTTTACATGTTTAAAATTACCTACATGCTTCTCATTTAGTATTTCAGCAATGGTATATATGTTATTTTCAGTTCCTTCATCATATCGCTCTATGGAGGAAGCAACTAAGAGCGTTTTACCATCAGCTAAGTCAGCATTATTGATGCCATCAGGAGCAAATAATAGAACGGCTTTGGCTTTTTCAATTCCTGCTCTTCTTAGCGTATCCTCATCCGTGGGACTACCTTGGATATACAGAAATCTTTCATGTTCATAGGGGGTTTTCTCTAACTCATCAATTAGAACAATTTCTGTTTTAGAGTCTCCGAGAAAAAGCTCATTAATCGTGGTTTTACTCTTATTGGTCCAGCCAATAATGACATAATGGCCTGCTCCTCTGAACGTCATTCTTCCTTCCTCCTTCATTCGCTTGTACTGCGAAACAGCATCAACAATGACTCCAATCACTAAACCAAAAAGACCGATACCTACTGTATAAACAATCAGCATCGCCCAAATTCTTCCTAGCTGTGTTGTTGGTGAAACATCTCCGTACCCTACAGTTGTCATAGTCGTGAGAATCCACCAAACTGCATGAAAGGTATTCTCAAATGTTTGCGGTTCTAGTATTCTCATAATTTCTGCGTTAATCAAAATAAAAAAAGTAGTAACCAATAGTAACGTTCGATATCGGTATTTAGTCGCCTTTATAAACAGCTTTCTAAAAAATAGCATGGTGCTCCCCCACTCTTACTGTGGTGATTATTTGTTTTCTTTTCTCATATAAAAAGAATTCCTTTGCACAGGCACCCATTCTTCCGTTTGTTCTAGCTGACCTGCGAGTGAGAAAAGGAAGTCCTCTCTTCCTCTCGCTGCCATGAATTGTACACCAACCGGGAGTCCATCGGAAGTAAGATGGATAGGCACGGTCATGGCTGGCTGACCGGTTAAATTAGCTAACTGTGTAAAAGGAGTTCTTTCTAAATTTTTTTCTGCCACTTGTTCAACAATCCCTGCTTTTTTCATTAAGCCTCCCAAGGAAAGCTTTCCGGCAAACTGCAATGCTGCTTTTTCAGATTTACTTGGCTCTAGTTCACCAATTTTCGCAGGTATAGCCGCTGTTGTTGGAGTAAGAAGCAAATCATATTGTTCATGGAACTGTTCCATCTGAATGGCAGCTTTATCCCACTCTCTAATACTTAATACAAACTCTTCAGCTGAGGTGGCTTTTCCCACTAAGCCGAGCATCCATGTTGTCGGTTCCACATCACTCATTCTTGGCTTTCTCCCTAGAACAGTTTCAAGGGAAGACAAACCTGCAGCTACTTCACCAAAATACATAGTTAGATAACTTTTTGCGATTTTTCTTCCATCAACGGGTACATCTACTTCAACCACGTGATGACCCATGGACTCTAACAGCTTAGCTGTCTTTAAGACTGCCTCTTTACAATCTTGTTCAACCAAATTTCCAAGTGGGGACTTTACCGTGAATCCGATTGTCCATTTTCTCTCAAACGGTTCATGTAATAATTGCAGATACTTTCCTTCAAATGAGGGAGCATAAAAGGCCGCATATTTTTCATGGATGCTTATCTCATCAAGCATAGCCGCACTATCCCTAACCGTCCTTGAAAGAATGTGGTCTACTGAAGCCCCTTGCCAATGTCTAGCATAATGGGGCCCAACAGGTGTCCTGCCGCGAGTGGGCTTGATGCCAAATAGTCCACAATAGGCCCCGGGTATCCGAATAGAACCGCCACCATCATTTGCCCCTGCTATTGGAACCATACCGCTTGCCACCGCTGCAGCCGATCCTCCACTTGACCCGCCTGGTGTATGGTTAAGGTTCCACGGATTCCGAGTAGGTCCGTAATATTGAGGCTCTGTAATTCCCATTAATGCAAACTCCGGTACATTTGTTTGCCCTACAAATATTACACCTGTTTTCCTTAATTGTTTCACATATTCAGAATCGACCTTTGCACGGTAGGTTTGCAAAGCCCTAGAACCTGAGGTGATTTTTTCCCCTTCCACCTCTTGTGTAATATCTTTCAAGAGCATCGGTACTCCAGAAAACCTACTATTTAGATTTACGTTCTCCAACGCATTTTCAGCCCTATCATAAAATCTGTTGATGACAGCATTTAACTGTGGATTAAATTTTTCTATCGTGTGAATGGCTTCATTAAGCACTTCCTTTGGCTGTATTTCTTTGTTTTTTATCAATTCAGCTATGCCTAACCCATCATAATTTTTATAATTAAAGCCCTCCATCCAATTCACTCCCATTCAAACGATTTATTAATATATTACTTCTACTAACAAATGCTCTATTCCTTTTCCACATAGTTTTAATTACTTTTTTTAGAAAAGGCTCTTTTTCTTTAATGGCTAAAAAGCTAACTCCTAAATATATTTGACAAGAGAAGTAAATTACTGTAAAATAAATAATTGTGCTTAGGCACTAGAGTAACTTGGAATTATAAGATAACGCAATGTAAGAATTTATTTCTGGCATTCTGCTTATGTTTTAATATAAAGACTTATTCACACTGGATCGGCTTCGGAGCCGTTAGGATGTAAGAGAGGTAGGGCTTACGTCGTTTAGGTACAAAACCATCAGGTGGAAGAATAACCGCGGCAAATTTGTTTAAAAAACAATGGATTATATATAAGTTTTTACTTGCGAACAGAACAGTTCAGCGCTTGAAAGCGCATGATAGCTAGACAGTAATACTGTCTGAATAAGACTAGCATTCACAAGTTACAATAATGATTCATCATGAATCAACTATAAAGAAGGCAGAGGAATTTAATTTCCTCTGCCTTCGTCCAATTTATAGGTTAATAATTTGCAATTTGATTTAGTGTTAGGTTTTCTTTAAATAGGTCTAGTGGCTTAAAACCATCTATTTTTATTATAGGTTGATTAGGATATCTCAAGATTTAATTCAAGAATCTCTCCAACTTTTCCATTACGCAACGTAATACTTTTTCCTCTTATCATTTCCATCAGAAAGTTGGTGAAAGGTAAAACAATTGAACCATCAAGGCGGTTTAATTTTACGTCTTTTATTAGTTCGTCAATTGCATAGAAAATAGACATTGAGCTTTTATAAACTCTATTTGAACAGATAGCATCAAATGTATCTGCAACAGAAAGGATTCGAATAAAAAAAGGAATATTTTCTTCTTTTAATTGAAAAGGGTAACCCGATCCATTTAATCGCTCATGGTGTTTTAGAACACCTTCTAAGATTAGGGGATTTAAAGAAGTTGAAGATAACAAGTCATAACCAAGCTTTGGGTGTTGTTTTACTAAGTTAAATTCTTCCTCAGTTAACCTACTGGGTTTATTTAGAATCCCAGGGTCAATTTTAAATTTTCCAACATCATGAAATAACCCCATACTAGCTAAAAAATGTTGATCATCTTCAGATAGGTTCAGTATTCCACCTATTTTACTTGCTACCAAACCCACATTAATAGAATGTTTTAGTAAGTATTCATCCTCAGAGAATCTTTCCATAATTTCTATTATCCCAAGTTCATTTATAGCAAACTCTTGGTGTAATGCCCCGAATGTATCTATCATTTCCTGAATTTCGTCATCATCAAGTTTTGACTTTTGACTTATTGTTGTTTGAAGGTCTTGGATTGATGTATAAACATTTTTATAAACAATTTCACTAAATTCACCTAATTTTTTATCAATAATACTTCTCGAGTCTAATTGATCCCTTGTCTGAACCTTATGTCGATTCAACAAGTTAATATGATTATCCCTTAGTACCGTACCTTTTTTTAAAAGTAAAACACCAGTTAAAGAGTAGATATCCTCTTTTAATACCATTCCTCTTCTTAAATCCATGTTATAAGCTCCCCTTTTTTATAACAGGTCAATTTATGTAAAAAAAACGAAAGAATAAAATTCAAAAAACTACAAAAATCTACTTATTTTTTAATTACTTATTTTACTATAATTGGTTTTTTCAATTTGGTAAAGAGTGTAAAAGGGATTTTTTTAAAGATTCTCACAACCATTTTCCCCCAATTACAACTAGCATTTTGACAAACAAAAAAACCACAGTACAAAGACTGAGGTTTTGTATATAACTACTTCACAATCACAATCGCTTGCTTTCCCATTTGTTCCCAAGCTTTTATAAAGCTTTCACGGTTAAGTTTTCTATTTTTGACTCCATAGGGGTCATTGATATATATATGGGTTTCATCGTAACCTGTGATTGCGACACTGTGTTCACTAAACGTAATATCAATTTTCCCTTGCGGTGTGTCCCACTTTTGGAAGACAGAGACAGGCGCAAAGGTTGAGGTGGTAATAATCCATACCGGGAGCCCTTGGCCCACTTTCTCTAAGACCTCATCAAATGAATGGTTGGTTAGATTCACAGCGCGATCGCCAACATATTTTTGCGCCAATTCTAATACAGGTCCATTGTAAACACCGAGCCCTGGACCCTTTGCCATATTTCCCACAAATCCGGCATTAGGATTTCCCTTTTGTCCATTGTTATAGGTTAACGGAACGGTTTTAATATTTTCCGCTAATTCATTTTTTGTCACCTTTACACCATGATAGTTTAAAATCATTGCTAGACTGGTTACTTCACATCCATTATAAAGCTTAGGAGCATCCATTTGGTTTAGCAATGGTACATCCAGTAATATATGATCTGGAGTACTTGGCTCAGTATTTGTTATTTTTACTTCGTTAACTGGTTCTGGATCTTCTTTTAGTACTTCTTTGTTTACTGGTTGTGAATTCGTTTCTTTTTGAGACTCCGCATCCGTTGTCTTCGTTTGTACCACTTCTTTTAATCGAACAATAGCCGGCCAATCAAATTTCCCTGCAAAAATAGTATTTGCACCAATAAAAGATATGATTAAAACAATAAGGATGAATAAAAATTTTTTCATAGACGAATATACCATTCCTTGCGTTAGACTTTGACAGGTACTAGTAGATTAGTAAAATACTACTATAAACATACCAAATAATCCAAAGTGGATAAAGGAAAAACTTTTCCAACTCATCTTAATTCATAAACCTTAAGTTCTCCTTAAGAAAAATGAGGCTGCACCAAAAGCACGGGGTCAGCCTCAGATATACCTTATTTCAAATCCTTCTTTGATTAATTTTTCGAATGACTTGATTAATTACCTCAGAAAAAACTAATCCGAAGGCAATGGCTCCAGCAAGCATCAATACCTTTGCCGCTGACCCTAATGCTGCATTATAGTCATTTTCTACAAAATGTCTCATGGCATCATAGGCTAATCCCCCTGGAACTAGAGGAATGATCCCGGCAACACTAAAGATAATGACTGGCGTTTTGTAAAACTTAGCTAATTCCTGACTTAGAACGGCTATAAAAATAGTGGCTGCCAATGTAGCAGATATGGCATCATTTGAATATCTCTCGAGAAGATAATAAATAAGCCAACCTCCCATTCCGATCAATCCACATTTTATTAATGTTTCTTTTGGTGCATTAAAAAGGATACCAAAAGCTCCTGTGGCAATAAAACTTGTTATTAATTGACCAAGGATTTCCATATTCATTCCCACTCACCTTTATAAAAACGATAACACAACAGCAATTCCTGCTCCAATGGCAAATGCTGTTAGAAATGCTTCTGCTCCCTTGGATAAACCAGAAACTAAATGTCCTGCCATTAAATCTCTGATTGCATTGGTGACTAATAGCCCAGGAACTAATGACATAACGGAGCCAATGATAATTTTATCTAATTGCTCCCCAATACCAATGCTGACAAGTAATACAGAAAGTAAACCAATAACAAACGAGGCTAAGAACTCCGAGAAAAATTTAATAGGAACAAAGCGATGGAAGTAGACAAAGCTAAGATAGCCCAAACCTCCTGACACCATGGAAGGGATAAAATCACTCCATCCCCCATTAAACATAATCATAAAGCAGCCGCTTGCTAATGAGGCCGCTGCTACCTGATATTTAAAAGGGAAAGTCACATTAAGGGAATCAATTTCTTTTAATTGCGCTAAGGCTTCTTGTAAATTGATTTCACCGCTGCTGATACTTCTTGAAATGCTATTCACCATAGCTACCTTTTTTAAATCAGTGGACCGCTCTGAAATCCGAATCAGCTTGGTTTTGGTCGGTTCTGCCCCTTCAGCTGAAAAAATGATACCAGTTGGAGTGACATAGCTATGAGTTGATTGAATACCTAAGGCGGCAGCAATGCGCATCATTGTATCTTCCACTCGATACGTTTCTCCGCCGCTTTGGAGCATGATTTTTCCTGCCAGCAAGCAGACCTCCATAATATCATAGGTTTGTTCAACTTGTTTCTCCATTCAATTCTCACCACATTATCTTTACATTTGTTACTTAGTTTAAATCAAAACAAGACTTTATACAAAGATGATTTAAATAATGAATAAAATATAGGATTAAATAACCATTATTGCAAAAATATGAAAGTATTTACCGCTTACTTCTATACACTAACAGCAAATTTGTTATATAATATTATATAATGACTTGTGTACTGAAGGGGATTTACTAATGAAATTAAATAACTCAAGTTCCACTCCATTGTATGACCAGTTAAAACAAATCCTTAAAGAATCCATTGATCAAGGGATTTATAATGCCGGGGATCGTTTACCCAATGAAACAGAGCTGTGTGAATTATATGGTGTTAGCCGTATTACTGTAAGAAGAGCCATTCAGGAATTGTCCGATGAAGGTTTTTTAGAGCGAAAACAAGGAAAAGGAACCTTTGTTACGAGGACTAAGATTGCCAGAGAATTGGTTTCCGTCGATGGATTCACTGATTTTAGTAAACAGCTCGGCAAAAATCCATCAAAGAGGATACTAGCCTGTGAAGAAATAAAAGCTACTCCAGCAATTGCTGAAGCACTTCACATACCTGTTGATTCACCTGTTTTAAAATTGGTACGTATTATGTCGATTGATCAACAGCCTTTTGTATTGGATATCGCTCATTATTCGCTGGAACGCTTTCCTAATTTGTTTGCAAACTTTGCAGAACATGAGTCAACATATGATGTTTTAAAAAATATCTATCATATTAATATTAAATCAGGTTCCAGTAAGAAAATTATTACAGTTGTAACCGCTTCAACAGCAGAAGCTGAATACTTGGATTGTGAAGTAGGAGAAACTTTATTTAATATCGATAAGACGGTTTATGATGAAGCTGGAATTCCCATTCACATATCCACCTTCAAAACAAGAACTCAGTTAATTGCACTAACTATAACAACTTAAATAAAAAGGAATGAAGATGAACACCAACCTTCATTCCTTTTTATTTTAGCTCTGTTAAACGTGCCTGTTGATTTCCGCTCCAGGCACGAGCGGTTCGTGGGTGTTTCGGCGAGCCTCCTCGGCGCAAGCGCCTGCGGGGTCTCCCCTGAACCATACTCCCACAGGACATTGAATAAGCTCCATCGAATTATCACCGCACGAAGGAAATGCGGTAGCATTTTCGAGGATCTTCGTGCCTTCCGCTCCATTCAACAGGATGGAAAAATCAACACTGTTCTTTAACACAGGCTTTATTTTAACAAATTAATTGCTTTCCAAATCCAAATGCGCCATTTACTTCGCATGTTCTCGCTGCAATCTTTGCAGCTGCTTGTAACGATTCATCAATTGTGAACCCTTTAAATTGATGGGTTAAGAATCCAGCTATAAATGAATCACCGGCACCTAATGTATCCACCACATCTGCTTCTTCTATTCCCTGGATGTACCGTTTATTATTATGTGACATAACCACACCCTTGGATCCCCTTGTAATAATAATAAAAGGGGTTCCCAATCCATGAATTTTATTGAATAGCCCCCCTAGTTCAGCCTCTGTTAAATCACTTCCCGAAATAAATGCAAACTGAATATGTGGACACGTCTTTTCTAATAATTCATTTGTAAAGTGATTAGAAAAGTCATATGACACAGGCAGGTACTGTTTTAGAATCGGCAATTCATCATCTAAATGACTATAGATACTAGTATGTACCACATCAAATGTCTTGATATATTCATAGTCATCTACTGCCAGGTTCAGTTTAAGCTTTGATTGAACACCACCTTTATTCGATTTAATAAAGATCCTGTCCCCTTCCTCATTTAGATCCACATAGGCTTTTCCACTTTCACCAATTGCTCTTCTAACTAAACTGCTGTCTACCCCATTCTTACTTAATGAATCAAGAATATGATCCCCTTCCACATCGGTTCCAACAATCCCTATAAAGCCCGCAGCCTCTGCCCCGTTTCGTTTGGCTAAAACCGCCACATTTAGAGCATTTCCACCAGGAAACATTTCATTTCGATCTTGATAAATATCAACCACGCTATCTCCTATTCCAATGATTTTCATCATGTCTCACTCCTTCTTATCCTTTAACACTTCCGGATGATAACCCTCGAATAAAATACTTTTGCATAAAAATAAATAATAAAATAATCGGTAAGGCAGAGATCATTAATCCAGCCATAAGGACTCCCCAGTTAGTTTGCAGGGCATCCCGAAACTGCATTAAACCAGCAGGTATTGTTTTCAATGCATCAGAATCAACAAAGATTAATGCAAACATAAATTCATTCCACGTATAGTAAGCCGTCAACACTACTGCAGTCAGCAAAATGGGCTTATTTAAGGGAACAAGAATTTTTAAAAAGATAGTCCACGTACTGCACCCGTCAAGAAAAGCAGATTCCTCTAATTCTTTCGGTACCTCAAGAAAAGCAGCCCTAATTAAAAGAATAGTGATGGGAATGCGATAGGCAACATAAGGAAAGATCATGGCAAAATACGTATCATGAATTCCTAATAATTGAATAAGCTTGTACAGTGGAACTAAGCTAACTTGTGGGGATAGCATCATTCCTCCCATACAAAAAATCAACAGCAGATTCTTCCCTTTAAATTCAAATCTGGCTAGGCTGAATGCCCCAAGTGCACTTACTAGCACTGTGATAAAGCATGTTGCTGCTGTAACTACTAAACTATTAAGAAAATAACCAGAAATTCCAGTATTCCATGCCTCCGTATAGTTGGAGAATAACCATTTCTTTGGCATCGCCCAGCTGCTAGAGAATATTTCAGGTGTGGACTTAAACGAGTTGATGACCATCCAAAAAAGCGGATAGGCAATGACGACAAAATATAAAATAAGTACAGTAAAAATAGGAAGGCTTTTAACTGTCTTTTTTTGTTTCCTATACTTCGATTTAAATGAAATCGATGGTTGATAGTCTATTACTTTGCTTGTCTCCACCCTAAACATCCTTTCCTGTTTTAAATATTTTCAATTGGGCTAATGAAACAATTAAGGTAATGATTAAAATGACCGTTGCCACTGCAGCAGCATAACCCATTTGATCCTTTCCAAAAGCAGAATGGTAAAGTAATGTCCCTAAAACTTCACTGGCATTCCCGGGACCGCCACCAGTCAAAATGTACGGTTCATTAAATACAGTGAATGCACCTGTTAAGGTAATAAGTGTTGTGACAAAGAACATTTCTTTTACTTGTGGGACGGTAATGGAAAAGAATTTCCGAATTCTACCTGCACCATCAATCTCTGCAGCTTCATATAATTCTTGAGGAATGTTTTGAATAGCTACAATAAATAACATCATAATATACCCGATACTTTGCCACTGAGAAACAGCAATGACAGCAAAAATAGCAGTCTCAGATTCCCCTAACCAGGCTCTTGCTAGATTCTCAAGTCCTAGCATTTTTAATAGCCCGTTTAGAATCCCGATATCCGGATTATAGACAAAGGTAAACAGCAACGCGATGACAGTCATTGAAATGACAACTGGGAGGAAGAATACGGTTCTGAACAAGCCACTGATGAATCTCGTTATTTTATCCTCAAGTATAGCGGCTAAAATGAGCCCGCCAAACACCTGAAAGATAATTGAGATCACTGCATACCAAAGATTATTTTTTAATGCTATATAAAAAACTTCATCTTTGAAAAGATTAAGGAAATTTTCAAAACCAACAAAAGTCTTTTCTGCTGAAAAGGCAGAAAACTCATAGAAACTATAAAATAGATTTTCAACAATTGGATAATAAACAAAAAGGGCTAAAAAGATTAAGCAAGGTGCAATATATAGGTATGGTAACCATTTGTTTGTATTTTGCATATGAACTCCCCTTTTTTAAAGGCGTATCTTTAGAAAAAAGGTGGTCAAGTTGCAACCACCTTTTCGGTTTCCTATTTTTTCGCAGAATCCTTCACTTCTTTTGCTGCTTTTTGAACATCTTTCATTACCTCTTCTGGACTCTTCTTTCCATCCAACATTTGCTGTGCTCCATTTAAATAGGCATCCACAATTTTAATATCTACAGCAGTGTCAAACCATAAGTAAGTTTGCTCTGCGTTAACAATTAGATTAATAGCATCCTGTTGAAGCTTAGATGCATTCGCCTCTGTTGTTGTCCCCTTTACCGCACTGTATTCACTTACTTCTTTTAATTGCTCTGTCCCTTTTTCCTTCGAAGTTAAGAATTTAACAAATTCCATTGCTTCTTTTGGATGCTTGGTTTTAGATGAGATCATGATGCCTTCAGGTGCCGCAGTAATCGAATTTGGATTCCCTTCTCCACCCTCGATACCGGGTACATTAAACACCCCAAGGTCTTCTTTTAGAGATGGTTCAATCAGTCCAATTTCTGCTAGCTGGAAGAAACCGATTGCCGCTTTTCCACTATTAAATAGTTCACGAGAGTATTCGTGATCAACAGAGTTAACTCCTTTATTAAAGTAAGGCTCAAGTTCCATGAATTTCTCCAATGCTTTTACGTAACCTGGATGGGAGAAATCACCTTCAGGATTATTAGAATCATAATCTTTGTTAATCACATCTTGTGGTACCATCAATTGATTTAATGTTCCAATATAATGAGAGATCGTCCATGGCGCTTTGCTTCCAAATGTAATTGGAGTGATGCCAGCAGCCTTAATCTTTTTAGAAACATCAATTAGTTCTGACCAACTTTTCGGAACCTCAATACCTAAATCTTTAAATATCTTTTTATTGTAAAAGAAAGCTTTCCCATCAGTAGACCATGGAATTCCATATGTCTTGTTATCTAAAGTAAATGCATTGAATTGCGAGGCAATAATTTGATCAGACCAAGCCTTATCTTCTTCAATATACTTAGTTAAATCCAGTGTTTGTCCTTGACGTACGAAGTTATATGCAAATTCTCCACTCCACGAGAAAAATACATCTGGAGGGGTGCTGGACCCTAGAACAACACGAATCTTTTCTTTATATGAATCATTCAATACCGCTTCAGTTTTAATTTTTATATTTGGATGAGATTTTTCAAACTCTTTAACTGCTTTTTCAAAATATTGCTTCTTAGGTTGATTAGGCCAGCGGTGGAAGAATTTTAATTCTACTATCTCTTTTCCATTCGATGAACTTGAACTCTTAGAGCATCCGGAAAAAAAGGATAGGAATAGAATAGCAATCATACTTAAAATAAATAACTTCTTCATTATGGTTCCCCTCCAGAAAGGAATCAGTTTCTATAATTAAAGTAGTGGAAATTAGCTATTTAATTTGGGTTAGTATTCAACTGTCCACATATATCTTCTCTTTGATAATGGATGGTTCCGAGCCTCTGCCAACTGATCTGCATATTTTCTTAAAACATAGTTTAAGACTAGTGGAGCAATGTATCCTTGTACTTCTTCTGCTACACCCGTAAAATCAAAGTCTTTTGCATCAAGGACAACTAATTTCTTACCATATCGTTTTGAGAAGGCGAGTGCTCTTTCTTCTAACGGTCTTGTCTCATCTAATCCAAGCAAAATAATAAAAGGTGTTTCTTCATCAATAATTTCAAACGGCCCATGAAAGTATTCGCCTGCGTGGATAGCATGTGAATGAACCCATTGCATTTCCATAAGGATACAAATGGCATAGGAGTAAGCAACACCATAGTTTGCTCCACTTGCCATTGTATAGATAATTTTTTCATCTTTATACTCTTTGCCGAAATCTTCTGCATTCTTTTGATAGAGTGCAGCTGCTTTTTCGTAAACATTTTGTAAATTCTCAAGACTTTCTTCTACTATACTAGCTTTTTCGTTATTTTCAACCACTTTCAGCACACCAAATACTAGTTGATATAGCACAGAATAATTAGTTGTGAAGGCATTAGCCCCTTCACCCCATTGGTACTTTAAAACTACATCTGATGCTAGTGCTAATGGCGAGCCTTCAACGTTTGTTAAAGAAACTGCTAATGCCCCTTTTGATCTTGCAAATTTTGCGGCTTCTACGGTTTCAGGTGTTGTCCCAGAATGTGAGCATAAAATAACTAGAGAATTACTTCCCAGTTTAGAATGATTCCGATGGATAAATTCATTTGAACTAAACAGATGGGCATCAAGGGTTTTTGCCTCACGATCAATTACATATTTGCTTGGATACATAAGAGCCGAGGAACCACCACAAGCTACGAAGTATACATTCGAGATATTTCTTTTTTCAACCTCTGCTAAAGCCTGTTGCACTTGATTTTTTAAATCAATTACTAATTCTGTCGTCATTTTTATTGCCTCCCTGTTCACTATATACAACATACAACTTTATATAACGTTATATATTGTTATATATAAATTACTATATTTATTTCACCTAGTCAATTGAATTTTCAGAAAAATAAGACGACAATTTGCGACAAAAAAAATACACCTGCTAATCTAAGGACAGGTGCACCAAGAAACTATTGATTCCAGATTTTCATGAATAACAGATTAAATGCTGCTATGAGTCCATAACAAAAGCCTAGTGTGTGTTTATTTAAAAAGAACAAAATAATGACTGGAAGGCCAAATATGACTATCTCCAACATTAAAAAAGGCATGCTAGATAATGTGTAAGGTGCTTTAGGGGCTCCAAACATCCCCCAAATAACAGCGGCTATCATTGGAGCTCCAATACCTAATACTATGTTTATAACTGTACTCTGGCTCACATGGAACCCCCAATAGCCAAGAATGATAAGTACTACTATTTCCAATGTAAATCTAATGCCTAGATTTATTGCTTTTAAAACTTCCATCCTCACCACTCCTTTAAAATAAAAACAAGTCCCATGGTACTAAGGGACTTGTTTTAGGTCTTCTACCTTTAGTTTTCCGTCTATAATTAATACTTTTTCAAATGCCTCCACAATTTCACTTCGATAATGAGAACCCGCTAATCTTTTAAGTTCAGCTATTGCTATTTTAGGATCCAGACCTTTTCTATATACACGGTCCGAAGTCATTGCATCATAGGTATCTGCTACCCCTATGATTTGGGCTTCTAATAGAATTTCTTCACCACTAAGACCTGATGGATATCCGGATCCATCTAACCTCTCATGATGCTGTAAAATAATATCTCCAATATGACCATAATAGGTTGATTTAACCATCTCGCACCCATCCCAAGAGTGTTTCTTTAGGATTTCAAATTCTTCATTAGAAAGTTTTCCAGGTTTATTCAAAATTTCTTCAGGAACATGAATTTTTCCCACATCATGAAAGAGGGATGCAAAATAAAGATTTTCTAGCTTTTCTTTCGAAAGTTGTAACTGTTTGGCAATTCTCACAGAATATGTCTGCACCCTAGCACTATGTTGATAGGTATATTGGTCTTTTTCTTCTACTTGCTTAACAATTTTTGTTAACTCATTAATACTCTCGCTTATAAAGTGAAAAGCAGGCTGAGTAGTGAACCAAATTAACTTCATATCTGTTAATGCTTTAAAATAAGTAGCATCTTCAAGGTGATGTATATAAAAATAATCACCAGATTTTAAATAAATTTTAGTATCCATTTCTTCATAGACACATTCTCCATTAACTATAAAGAAGAATTCCATTGTTTCTGGTTCTTCACCTGGAAAAACATAAAAGGTTTTCCCTTCTTTTATTGTTTGTAAGATAACTTCTGAGCCGTCACCTTTTGCTATTAAACTAAACTCAGATGTTGAATCTATTACTTTTTCTAAATATTTCCCGTTCTCCCCAAGGTGAAGACCATTCATGTTAAAACCCCCAGACTCTTAATGGCAAACACGAATCGGGTCAATCCAAACCCACTTTCCTCCTAGCTCCACAAGTGTCCAGTAAGGTTCTGCTTGGATGCCCTTTTCTGCTGCCTTATTGATTGCGTCCGTAGACATTTTTAATGTAACATTATATAAATCTGTAATTAATTTATCCAAATCATTTGAAAATTTCTCAGTTCTTTCATTATGTTTCTCTAATTTTCTATTTATTTGTTCATTAAGCTTTTCTATTTTTTTATCAAGTTTTTCCTTATCATATCCTTTTTCTAAAGAAGACTGCACTAAACTATCAACTTTTGCTTTTATAGCTGACATCCTCTCATTAATTCTAGCTGTTTCTTCCTCTATTTTACTATTTAGATCAGAAAGCTCACTTCTTATTTTTTCTACTTTGTTTATATCATTGGTTTTTACTAAGTCCTGTTGTAATTTGTTTTTTTGATCTTTTAATTTAACAACAGTGTCGCCTTCCTCTAACTTTTGAATATCTCTTATGTACTGAGCCTCCAGCCCATCAGCATCTTGAACTGCTTTTGCAATTTTAGCTTCAATATCTTGGTTAGTTTTTTCAATAGAAGCAATAACCTTCTCATAATCTGCTGGAGTAGGCTCTGCAGCAAATACGCTTGTCCCAAATGATGACATTAAAAGGACTGATAGAGAAATGGCAAATACTTTTTTCAACATGTTTTTCCCTCCATTTTTTATTCCTAGTGGCTGTCATGGAGTTAGATAGAAGAGGACTAAAAAAAACATATGCAGCTGGCTGGCATAGCAATCAAACTTTAGCCCCTGTAGCTTTGCGTCCTTATCTTTTCAAATAGGTTGCCTTTTAGGAAAATGTACTCACAGTCATTATAATTGTTGGAGGTATATATTACCACAAAAAACACCATATTTTACTGAAAAAAAATACTATTCCATTTATTTCGACATTTAAACACAAAACCTGCGTCATTTCTACAACGCAGGTGTTTTGGACTTCCAACTTATTCGTTTGCTTGGAATTGAACATTGGAAAATACATTCTTTCTCCTTTTTTCTCTAAAAATAAATCCTGTTAAACAACAAATTAGTACAAACGGGATACTTGTTTTATAAAGATCAGCAAAACTGGATGCAATTGTTTTATGAGCATAGGCACTCACCTGACTTCCATATGTCTTTATTAATTTCTTATTGTGAGTAATTTCCTCATCTACCTGTTTTTCCACTTGTTTATACACCATTTCTTTTGCTAAAACTCTCTGATCTTCTGGCAATGTGGAAAGCACTTTTTCTACATTCCCATCAATCAGCTGTTGACGTTCTGTAGTAGAGATTTCTTCCTGATTTGCTTTAAGGTTTTGCTTTTCTTTTTTAATTGATTTTTTTGTTTCACTAAAGATTTGTTCTTTTGCTGATTGTGGCAAATCTAATTTTTCAAGCCTTTGAGCCGCAAAATGAACAACATTCTGTTTCTTATGTTGAATATTATTGGTCAAGCCTGCAACAAAGATTGCTACTGCTAAAACGACACCAACCTGTCTAAGCATAGAAAACACACTTTGGGAAGCTGTTAGCATCTCCCCTTCAAATGAGGATGTACTTGCAATCGTGGCTGAAGAAATAACAAAGCTAAATCCGAACCCAAGCAAACTGCACAACAAAATAACCTGACTAGAAGTACTATGAATACTTAAGTTGTGTAGCAAGTAGTAAGCAATTCCCATGATCCCAAACCCAAGTATTACTGGAATCGTAAATCCTATTTTTTTCGTTAACAAACCTGCAAAGTTGGAAAATACGAAGATGGCGGCAGATACTGGTGTAACTAGTAATGCGGCTTGAAGCTCTGTCTTATGTTGGAAGTTAGTTAAAAACTGAGGTAGTAGGACCATTACACCGATGAGGAAAATAAAACCTGCTGTCACTGTTACAACCGATCCCGTAAATAACCGGTCTTTAAAAAGAATTAGGTTAACCATGGGCGATTTAGACTTTTTCTCTGCCATGATAAAAAGAACAATAGAAATAATCGTAATAATATAGCAAACCATTGCTTGCATACTATCCCAGCCCCATGTATTTCCTTTAATTAGCACTAGGTTTAGTGGAAAGATTGCAGCAATAGAAAAGAGTAAGCCCAACCAGTCAATTTTTGACTTTACACGACTTTCATTTTTCAGTGTTAGTATGAAAAAAGCACTGATCATGGCCAGCAGACAGATAGGTACATTCACATAAAATACCCAATGCCAGCTAAGCTTTTCGGTGATAATGCCTCCAACTGTCGGCCCAAGTGCGGTGGCTAGCCCTTGTGTAGCACCAAGTAAGGTTAATGGGAGCGTTCTTTTTTCCAACGGCATGGCCGCAATACCGATAACCATGCTACAGGGGATTAAAATGGCCGCTCCAAAGCTTTGAATAAACCGTGCTGCGATTAAAGAATCTCCAGTTGTGGCTAGACCGCAAAGCGCAGAACCTAATCCAAAAACAAATATCCCAAAAATAAAAAACTTATTTCTACCAAACATTTCAGCGAACCTTGCCATAGGAATAGCTAGGACGGCTATTGTCATAGTGTATACATTTAACATCCACGAGCTTGTTTCCAACGAGGTATGCAGATTATCCTGGATTGCAGGAAGTGTAATATTCATGATTGTTGAATCCAGCATACAAACAAATATCCCCAAACACATCAGCAAAACGACCTTCATTCCACCTGTACCCTTCATTAAGGTTACTCCCCTTTAGCTTCATTCATTTTTTTTAGTTCCTCATCTATCATTCCTAGAATCATTTCTGCTTGACGGATCCCAAACTCTAAGGTGAATCTTTTATTCGGTTCCATGTTTGGGTGCAAATTAGCAATTCTAGTCAAATTATCATACATCGCTTGGTTTTTTCCTCTTTCCTCCAACAACCATTCCATTACCTTTTCTTTTGTGGTAAACCGCCCGAAAAAGATTCGGATTAAGATATCGGATCTTGTCACAGTGGGGTTGATTGGGCTGTTTAGATACGTTTGAAATTGTTTCTTTCCACTTTCCGTAATCACAAATAGATTTTTGTTCGGCTTACCGTCTTGCTGGATGATTTGTTTTTCCACCAGACCTTCTTTTTCCATCTTTCTCAGCGCTGGATAGATTGCCCCGAAGGAAGCATCAAAAAAGTAAGAAACAGAGTTTTCCATCATTTGTTTGATATCATAGCCGCTCATTGGCTCGTCATATAAAAATCCTAGGATTACGTCTTGAATGTTCATTTTGAATCACCTCATATTAATTATGTTTATATTATCATTGTTAATATAAATATTGTCAATAGTAAAATGGATAATTTTATCAGTTTTTAAAAAATGCCCCTTTGGAATGGTTATTTGTCACTTTGATTAATTACCAATTGTCGCTTTTATTCTCTTCAATAGGCTCTTGTCAAACGACTAGTTACCGTCCGTCTCTTTTTTTCTCTACTACGGGCTTTAGTCACGCCGACTAGTTACCTTCCAGCTCTTTTTTTCTCTTCAACGGGCACTAGTCACGCCGACTAGTTACCTTCCAGCTCTTTTTTTCTCTTCAAGGGGCACTAGTCACAACTACTAGTTACCTTCCCTCTCCTTTTTTCGCCTTCACGGGTACTAGTCGGTCCATTAGAAAAATAATAAAGTCGACGGCTTCTCACCATCGACTTTAACCTGAGATTACTCTCCAATATTATTTTCAAACCATTCCTGCAATTCCCTTAAAGAGGTAAAACTAAATATCTCCTCCCCATTCTGACCATTATCAAATCCAGCATTCCCTCTTAGTGTAATCTCCCCCTCATCCTCAGAAATTAGGATGGCATAAGGATGATTCACATTTATGTACCTCGAATCTAAATCCTGATCCAGCCAATTTTTGCTGCGCAAAAATGCTTCACAATGTTCCATACGCTTCCCTCCTTACCCTTTATTGTTCCTTATAATAAAAAAAGAAGACAAATAAATGTCTCCTAAAGATTTTTTTTGATGAACTGTAATGTTTCTTCTATTATGAATGCTTGATCATTATCCAGTGTTGCAACATGATAGCTGTCCTTCATCTGATGAATTTCTTTTACAGAAGAGCGAATACCTTCATAAATCATTTGTGAATTATTCGGCGGCACCACATGATCCTCTACCGAAACAAAAATTAGTGCCGGACAGGTAATTTTGTGAAGGTCTTCTTTTATCTGATCCATTAACATTAAGATTTCCTTGATGGATTGAACAGGTGTCTTTTCATAAGCTAATTCCTTCACATCCGCTTTTTTAATATCAGACCCAATCGCATCTAAAAACCTTACACCTTCTAACGAACGAACAGGGGCCATTTCCGGAATGTCCACAGCTGCGTTAATTGGAATAATCGCTCGAATCTCTGGATATTTTTCGGCCATGTATAAAGTCAATGTGCCCCCCATCGAAAGGCCAGTGACAAAGATTGTATCGCAGCGTTCTTTTAACCATTGAAATCCTTCTTCAATGGAAGAAATCCAATCCTGATAGGTAGTTTGCTCCATTTCTTCATAGTGGGTTCCATGACCTTTGAGCCTCGGTCCGCACACCGTATATCCAGCATTCGCGTAAGCCTCTCCTAATGGCCGCATACTTTGAGTTGTACCTGTAAATCCGTGTGATACTAATATTCCAACTTTATTTCCTTCGAAGTAAAAGGGTTCTGCACCTTCTAATATTGGATAATTGCTGGTCATATTCTTCCCTCCATCACATTATTTTTCCTCACTTAAGAATGTATTCGCTTCCATATAATAATTACCTCCCTGTGAATAACATATTTTCTAGTGGATATTGTTAATAAAAAGCGCAACATTTGTTGATATCCTTAATCAAAAAATATAACCTATCCACAGGCGTGAATAGGTTACCAACAATTATTTTTGCTTGTAATAGGTAATTGCTAAGGCAAATGCCAGTACGGTACCTTTTACAATATCCATTGCATAGTACGGCACCGACATCATAACGAGACCATTCTGAAGGATACCGATTAATACGGCACCAGTAAATGTCCCAAATGCATTCGGCTTACCTGCACCCAGGACTGAAAATCCAATAAAAGCTGCAGCAACAGAGTCCATAAGGTACGGCGCACCGGAATTGATTTCAGAGGTCATAACCCTTGAGGCAAGAACAATCCCACCAATGGAAGCGAATAATGCTGAAAGTAAATATGCTGCTATTTTATATTTATTAACTGGAATCCCTGAAAGTCTAGCTGCCTCTTTATTACCGCCAATTACATACATGTAACGCCCATGTTTGGTATAGGTCAGAAAAATATGCACTAAAATGACTGTGATCGCCATGATGATAATAATCCATGGCACTGCTCCAATTTTTGCAAAGAATGGACTAATTAAGCCTGTTGCCATAGAGCCATCGGGCAATACCATGTTTTGAGAAACTGTTGCCCCTTTTGTATAAGTTAGAGCCGTGCCTTGGATGATAAACATAGTCGCCAAGGTCATCAGCATGTCCGGAATCCGCAACTTTACAATCATGAAAGAGTTTAAAGCCCCTACAAATAAGGAAGCCGCAATCGCAGATAGAACCGCGACAACTGTATTTTGCGAAAACCAAACAAACATTGAAATAACAATAGCATTCGATAACGAAGCTACTGAACCAACGGATAAGTCGAAGCCATCGACAGATAATGATATGGTAATCCCTATAGCTATAATCGTCACTATCGATATTGATCGAAGAATATTGACAATATTACCTCCCTGAATAAATGAAGGATTGGCTGCTGAAAAAATTAGAATAAGTGCAAGAATCGTAATAATCGTCCCGTATTTATATAAGAAATGAAATAGTTCAAATGCCTTTTTGGTTGGGGTCTGATTCTTTGTTGAAATATTTGTCTCCATTTTACCTGCCCCCTGTGGAATAATATAATAGTTCTTCCTCGTTTGTTAGATGCGTCTCAAGTTCCTTTACTGACTGACCATCATATAAAACATAAACCCGGTCAGTTATCCCCATGATCTCCGATAACTCTGATGAGGCATAAATAATGGATTTCCCCCTGCTCGCTAGCTCTGTGATCAGTTCAAAGATATCCTTCTTCGCTCCTATATCCACGCCTTTCGTGGGTTCATCAAAAATATAGACATCGGCTTCAGCAACCAGCCACTTTCCGATCGCAACCTTCTGCTGATTTCCCCCTGATAGATTTTGAACCTTTGTTTCTTCAGATGGAGTTTTGATTGCAAGTCGGTTAATTAACCCCTTGGCAATTTCTTTTTCTTTCTTTCTATTAATAAAGCTAAAAATATTTGTAAAGCTTCCTAAGTTGGCTGCAGTCAGATTGGATTCCACTGATTCAAGGACAAGAATCCCTTCTTTTCTACGTTCTTCGGGTACCAATGCAACTCCGTTCTTTACGGCATCATAGGGGCATTTCAAAGATATTTTGCTTCCATTTAAAAGGACTTCTCCCCCTGTAATTTTTTCAGAACCAAACAACGCCTTGCAAAGTTCTGTCTTACCAGCCCCGACCAGTCCTGCCACACCGACGATTTCTCCAGACTTAACATGTAAATGTAAATCTTTAATTTTATTCCGATCTGATAATCCTTTTACCTCAAGAACCGTGTTTTCGATTCTAGTATTCTTTTTTGGAAACTGTTCCTCAAGCTTTTGGCCAAGCATATACTCCACCACTTGACTTTGGGTGGTATCCGAAATCTTCTCTTTTACAACAAATTCCCCGTTTCGCATCACAGTAATGTCATCACAGATTTCAAATATCTCTGGTAGACGATGGGAGATAAAGATAATCCCGACATTTTGCTTTTTTAAATCGCGGACAATTCGAAAAAGCTCCTTCGTTTCCGTATGACTAAGTGGTGCAGTCGGTTCATCAAGGATCAGGTACTTACAGTCATTCGAGACGGATCGGGCAATTAGAATCATTTGTTTTTCTGCAAGAGAAAGTTCACTCACTAGCTTCTTTGTAGATAGAGTGATATTCATATCAGCTAAGACTTGAGCTGCTTTCTCATGCAGAGCGCTCCAGTTCATCCACTGTTTTTTCCCCATTCGGTGAACCGTGTCCATCAACATAATATTCTCGGCAACGGTTAAATTCGGAATCAGTGCTGTATCGACTTCTTGATATACAATTTGAATGCCTGCGTCCTGTGCATCCTTTGGAGATCGAATGTTCAAGGTTTCTCCATTTAGAATAATCTCACCACTATAGTGATCATAAGCTCCAGAGAGAACCTTCATAAGAGTCGATTTTCCTGCACCATTAGCTCCAATCAATGCCTGAATCTTTCCTGTTTCTGTTGTAAAATGAACCTGATTTAAAGCCTTCACGCCTGGAAATTCTATCGTTATATTTTTCATTTCCAATGTCGAACGCATGAGTATCATCCCCTCTATCAAGCAAACACTCTCTTAATCAATTGATAAAGAGAGTGCTTATAATAAAAAAGTTATTATTTATAATGCTTCTTTAACGTCTTCATCCAATCTTCTTCAAATGCATCTGACTTACCCCAACCAGAAATGATGTTTGATAGATTGACCATGTTCACAGGATCCTTAGACTTTTGAAGATTTTCTTGTGAAACTAGTGATGCTTCTAAATCATATGTTTTCGGTGTTTCTTCACCTGCTAGCTTTTTAGCAAGCAATCTCATATCAACTGCACCAATAAGCTTCGGATCAACTGCAGCTGTATATTTCCATGCACTACCTTTTCTTTGAATCTCTTGTAGGTCCGCATTCGAAACATCGATACCATAAATTTTTACTTCTTCCCGACCCGCTTCTTTTAGTGCACGTGCAGCTCCGATAGCAAAAGCATCCCAAGTAGCAAAAATGGCATCCAGTTTTCCTTTTGGATATTTATTTAACATAGCGGCAACTGCGTTTTGTGTTTGCACACTTGTATCTGCAGCGGCAACTCCAAAGCGTTCAACTTCTTTAATACCTGGGTTTTTAGACAAGACATCTTGGTACACTTTATTACGTCTTACCATTGGCGGGAAACCGTCTACCCAAAGGTATGCAATATTGGCTTTCCCCTTTGTTTCCTTCACAAGCTGATCTAATGCTAATGTTGCTAATGCTTCATCATCTTGAGATGTAAGTGTTACACCTTCAACTTCAGCCAACTTTGGATTGGAGTCAAACGCAACTACGCTTTTTCCTTTTTCAACAATTTTCTTCACGTCGTTCACTGTCGCATCATCGTCACCATGAGAAATCACGAAACCATCATAATCCTGATCTAAAGCTTGATTAATGGCATCATGGAATTTTGCTGTATCACCGTTAGCTGTAAATACATCTACTTTTAAACCTAATGCTTCTCCCTCTTCTTTAGCTCCTGCTAAGAATTGAGCTGTATGATCGTCACCGCCAATTTTACGGATGACTTTAATCTTTAATTGATCACCTTTAGTAAAGACCTCTGGTACTCCTTCAAGGGAAACATTTTTATTTCCACTTGCTTTCTTCGCTTCTCCCCCAGATGCACAGCCTGTGAGCAATAGGCTTGCAGCTAATGTAGATACAAGCACACTTTTAAATAGATTTTTTTTCATGATAAAAGCTCCCCCTTTTTGTTTTCCTTACCAAACTAAATTATTCCCATCGGAGAAGTTTTCTTTTAGGTAAAATAAAAAACCTCTCCAGAAAAGAGAGGTTTCATCGCAAATTAAGGACTACTCCTCTCTTATCTCTCAAAACAATAAATGTTTTGCAGGATTTAGCACCAATTCCATGTCGGAACGGTTGCTGGGCGTCATCGGGCCAGTCCCTCTGCCACTCTTGATAAGAGAACGTATTGTTGATTTAAAGTATTAAACTAAATTTAAACTCACATTAACAAGTTGTCAATAGTATTTTTAATATTTTTAATAAAGTAATAACTTTCTTCTTATTTTATTAAGGAGATACTACTAAAAGTTATTCCTTTATTCTCCTAAGAAATTTCGGTATGATTATATTTAGGGAAACGAAATAAACTAAAGAAAGAAGTGTTACCATCCATGAATAAGCAGGAAAGTGCAAAGCGTAATTTACTGATTATGTGGTTTGCCAACTTCTTTGTAGCAGGAAGTATGACGATGGTCATGCCGTTTATTTCGCTTTACATAGAGACATTTGGGGACTTTTCAGAAAAATATGTCCAGCACTGGTCAGGCATTACTTTTGGAATAACATTCGTTTCAGCCTTTCTCTTTTCACCTGTTTGGGGAAAGATTGGTGATCGGTATGGACGAAAAAAAATTCTAATCATATCTGGATTAGGGATGGCCTTTTCCATCTTCTTAATAGGGTTTGTTCATTCTGTCTGGCAGTTGCTTGTGCTTCGGTTTTTCATGGGCTTTTTCTCAGGGTTTATTCCGATGTCACAGGCATTCATCTCTACTCAAACACCAAAAGAGAGTGCCGGCCGCGTCCTAGGTACACTACAAACGGGAAGTATTACAGGTTCGTTGTTAGGACCTATGCTCGGAGGAATTTTAGCCGATACACTCGGCTATGCGACCACTTTTAAATGGACATCTATTTCCATATTTGTATCTGCAATGCTTGTAATCGCAACAAAAGAATTTCTGGTAGAACCACCAAAGGGGGCCAAATCTCATTATTCCAGTAAAGAGGTCATTAAACATATCCTACGAAATCCGGTTTTATTAACGGTACTCCTTATCTCTGCACTTGTTCAAATCGCCCATTTCAGCATTCAACCTATCTTGTCATTGTTTGTGAGTGACTTGCATGGACCAGATAATGTCGCCTTTTATTCCGGAATTGCTTTTTCAGCTGCGGGTCTTGGTAATTTATTGATGTCGCGAAACTGGGGAAAAATTGCCGATAAATATGGGTATATCAAAATATTAGTCATCCTTTTATTTTTGGCAGGAATTGTCTACTTACCAGGAGCGATTGTGACAAGCCTTTGGCAGCTGGTCATTATCAGGATTGCCTTAGGTGTGACCATTGGCGGCATCATTCCTGTCCGTATCGCCTATATCCGTCAAGAAGCCCCAATTACTATGCAAGGGGAAGTCCTTGGCTATAATAATAGTTTACGATTCCTCGGCAATATCATTGGACCGATGCTAGGTGGCTTCCTCTCAGGCTACTTCGGATTTTCTGCTGTCTTTATCAGCACGAGTGCCTTATTAATAGTTAGTGGTCTAATTTTGCTCGTATCAGTGCTGCGTCATCCTAAGCTTGTTAAACATACAGCTTAATTACTTATTCAATATACAAAAGTTACCAAAATCTTTATCGAAATAAATTAGGTTATTCCCAAAATATATGATACAATAATTCTACCATTTGAATTACTGTTTCATTTGTGTGCCCTACTCATTTCATGAGTGGGGTTTTTGTTATGTCCTTTTTTTAAAATGGCCGCTCTAGGCACGAGCGGTTCGTGGGTGTTTCGGCGAGCCTCCTCGACGCAAGCGTCTGCGGGGTCTCCCCTGAACCATACCCCCACAGGAGTCTTCGTGCCTTCCGCTCCAATCAACAGGATGTATAAATCAACACGGTTCTTTAACACAGCCTTTGAAATAAAAAAAACAGACTCTAAATTAGAGCCTGTTTTTTTCAACGTTGTTATTAAGCTTTACGAACGTTAGAAGCTTGTGGTCCACGTTGACCTTGCTCAACGTCAAATGTTACTGATTGACCTTCGTCAAGAGATTTGAAGCCTTCGCCTTGGATAGCTGAGAAGTGTACGAATACATCGTCTCCACCTTCGCGTTCGATGAATCCAAAACCTTTTTCTGCGTTAAACCATTTTACTTTACCTTGTTCCATGTGTGTTTCCTCCTGCTGTGTGCTTTTGCACACATTGTGGTACTATCCTTGCACTCAGTGATCATCAAGACGAAAAGTTTATCTTATACTATCCTTTACACCGAACAAAAATAATTCTTACTTAGTATAACATTTTACAATCGTATTTGCAAGAAGACAATAAAGAGCGTCCTTTAAACAGAGCTTAATCTTTTGAAATATTGGCTTGCAACTTGGTAAAATCAAGGTCCTGATAATAGCTATTCTTAACCAAGATATTTGGACCTAAGCACGAAACAGCCGGACAATGACAGCTTAATTCCTTCGCTATACCTGTGTTTTGCCAGGCTTGATAGGCCTCTTCAAGTGGGGTTGTTTGGATATTTCCTAAAGGAGGTGTATCTCCGAAGTCCGTTACAATAATATCACCGCTAAATATGTTCACATTCAACCGAGAACGACCATCTGGATCATTTCTGACGGTTACATTTTTACTCTGATAAAGCCTGTTTAAAAGGTCCAGATCCTCCTTGTTACTGCTGCATGCATAGAATGGCAATGTGCCAAACAGCATCCAAATCTTCTCATCTCTAATGTCCAGCAAGTGATGGATGGCTGATCTAATTTCATCCAAAGATAAAGTTTCAAGATTGCTAGCAAAGTCACTTGGATACATTGGGTGCACCTCATGCCTCTGACAAAGCATTTCTTCTACAATTTGACGGTGAATACGTTCCAAATGTGGAAGTGTCCTCTTATTCAACATCGTTTCTGCCGAAACCATGACTCCTGCTTTTACGAGTTCTCTACTATTTTCTATGATCCTCTTAAAATATTTTTCTCGCTGCACATAATCAGGTTTACGCTCCATTCGAGCAAAACCGCCTTCAACGAAATCGTCTACAGTGCCCCAATTATGTGAAATATGTAAAACATCCAAATATGGAATAATTGGTTCATATCGATTTAGTTCTAAAGTTAGGTTCGAATTCATCTGCGTTCGAACCCCACGCTCATGGGCATATTTTAAGATAGGTAGGACATAATCTCTGACAGAGGAATGAGAAAGCATCGGTTCGCCACCTGTAATACTTAACGAACGCAAGTGCGGAATTTCCTCTAATCTTTGTAAAATAAGCTCAATTGGAAGGGCTGTTGGATCCTTTGTCTGAAGGGTATAGCCTACAGCACAATGCTCGCAGCGCATGTTGCAAAGTGTTGTAGTAGTAAATTCTATATTGGTAAGCAGGGGTTTTCCATATTGCTCAATATCTAAATATGCTTCCCAAGGATCGAAATGAGGGGTAATTTTTTTTAGTGTCTTCATACGAACTCCTTCATTTTTGTAGTAGGAAAAACTTTATTATTATAGCGTATTTCGTAACGTAGATGCCAACAATAATTTGTTAAAATCATTTGAACGTAAAATTAGTATATTCTATGGCGATTTCTCTATTTCCATTGGCATATGCATGGATTCCCGTATAATACATATTTGTTCAGGTATTAGTGAAAAATAATAGGATAGTAAATGAATTGTGGATGGTGGTAGTAGATATGGAAATGCAGCCTTTGAATGAAGCCGAAAAGCTAGCCTTAAAAAAACTGAAAATCTTTCGGCAAAGCATCCTCCGCTATATTTTACGTTCAATGCTTGCAAGTATGTTTATTGGTTTTGGTGTCATTGTTGCGTTTAAAACTGGAAATTTCTTTTATGTAGTAGATTCACCGTTTGCCTACCCTATGGCAGCACTTACCTTTGGAGCAGCGATTATACTGATCGCTTATGGTGGCGGTGATTTATTTACTGGAAATACGTTTTATTACACCTATGCTGCACTCCGCAAGAAAATGACTTGGATGGAAGTACTAAAACTCTGGGTCTCTAGCTATGCAGGAAATATTTTAGGTGCAGCCGTCTTTGCCTTTATTATTTTTACAACAGGACTTTACGCCAGTTCGTCAGTAAATGGTTTTCTTCTTCATGTGGTAGAGGTGAAAATGCAAGTTCCGACAACTGAATTATTCTTTAGGGCAATCCTTTGTAATTGGCTAGTTTGTATGGCCTTTTTCCTCCCCATGGGGCTAAAAGGGGATGGACCAAAAATGTTTGCTATGATGCTATTTGTTTTCTGCTTCTTTATTTCCGGATATGAACATAGTATCGCTAACATGTGTACTTTTGCGATTGCTTTGGTATTACATCACCCAGGAACCATTTCTTGGGCTGGCGTAATCCACAATCTCGTTCCAGTTACAATCGGAAATCTGATAGGTGGAGCTGTATTTATGGCGATGATGTATTATTACGTAAATAAACCGTTTTTAGATGAATATCAAGAATAAGAGATAGAGGATGTCCCAAATGTTTTGGGACATCCTCTTTAATGTCGAATGCTATCACTTTTCCCATTTTTCGGGAATATCGACAAATTCCCGGGGAAATAACAACAAATTTCGGTGATGCATCGACAATGTTTTGAAATATTCTAACAACTAAACAACTGGAACAAAATGACTTACTTACTTTTTTTACTTAAAAAATAGACATAAGCCTTTATCATAAAGTAGCTAACCTCTTCTGGGAGGAGTTCCTTTATTGGCTTTAGACGATCACGTCCTGCCTTTTCTACTGCTTTTTCTAAGAGCGGAATATATTCCTCTGGGATATGCTTTGAAAAATCGACCTCTAAACCCTGCTGTGCACATTGGAGTAAATGATTTTCAACCGTACTAACTGCTAAATCCCGCTTTTCAGCAATTTCCTTAATAGAGTAATCACTATGATGTAATTCCAATGTCTCCTTATGCGAATCCGTGACCGTCCTTTTTGCGGGTTTTTTCGCTGTCTTCTCCACAGGACTCTGCTCACTTTGATAATCTGGATTATTTTCAACGAATGTGAGTATTCCCTCGATAAACTGAAGTCCATATTTTTGGAGTTTGAGTTCACCCACACCGCTTACCTGTAAAAACTCCTCGTTTGTAATCGGCAGTTTGACACACATATCCTTTAATGTTGCATCTGAAAATATTACAAACGGCGGGACTTTTTCCGAATCAGCAATTTGTTTACGCACTTCCCGTAACACTTCGAATAACGGATCGTTCTTAGAAACTTGTTTGACTTGAACCGTCTCTCGACGGAACACCTGTTGTTTTCCTAATAAAACATCCTTCCCCTTTGGAGAAACAAATAGAGTAGGAAATTGGCCTTGCTCAATGGCTATCAGCTCTTGCGAAATCAAGAATTCAATAAAGTCACTAACATCTTTTGCACTCTTCTCCTTCATAATTCCGTAGGTAGGAAGACTGTTAAAACCCATTTCAACTACCTTTTGATTTTTCGACCCTGTCAAAACCTGTGCTGTGATGGTTTTACCAAAGCGTTGCCCCATCCGAATGACACAGGACATGACCATTTGTGCTTCTCGGGTTACATCAATACTAGTTCTAGTATCCAAGCAGTTACCACATCTACCACATGGCTCTGTCTCTTGTTCACCAAAATATTTTATAATAAATTCCTGCAGACAGGCTTCCGTATGACAGTAATCTACCATTTGCTGAAGCTTTTCTAACTCTTGAGTAATTCGTATGCGATCACTGGATTGGTCAATAAGGAAGCGTTGAACCTGCACATCCTGTGGAGAGTAAAGAAGAATACATTCACTATCCAAACCATCACGTCCTGCACGACCGGCTTCTTGATAATAGCTTTCCATATTCTTCGGCATTTGATAGTGAAGGACATATCGAATATTGGATTTATCAATCCCCATTCCAAAGGCAGACGTGGCGACCATCACCGTTGCCTTATCCTCTAAGAATCGTTCCTGCTCGTACATGCGGTCTTCGTCCCTCATCCCAGCGTGATAGCGGGCAACATTAATCTTCTCCTTTTGCAGTCTTTCATAAAGTAGGTCTACATTTTTCCTAGTCGCAGCATAAATAATCCCAGCTTCTTTCTCATTTTTTCTCAAATAGTCGAAGAGATACTTTTGTCGATCTTGGCCTTTAATTACTGAAAAGGAAAGATTCGTTCGCTCGAATCCGGTCATAACCGTATGTCTTTCATCAATACTTAAGAGACGACAAATATCTTCACGTACTCTTGGGGTTGCTGTCGCAGTTAATGCAAGAACATTTGGCCTTTGCGGTAGATTAGTAAGCATTTGATGGATATGGCGGTAGCTTGGACGAAAATCATGTCCCCATTGAGAAATACAGTGCGCTTCATCAACGGCTACTAACGGGATGTCCATTTCTCTTAAATCTTCAACAAAATCCGGTGACTCAAGTCTTTCTGGCGCGATGTAAAGAAGTTTATATTTCCCTTGCTTTGCATCATGAATCCGTTCATTCGCTTCACTAAAACTCAAGGAACTGTTAATAAATGTAGCTGGAATACCGACCTGTAAGAGGGCATCTACCTGGTCCTTCATTAAAGAGATTAATGGGGAGATGACAAGCGTGGTTCCTGGTAGGACAAGCGCAGGGATTTGATAACAAATCGATTTACCTCCACCTGTGGGCATGACACAAATAGTATTATGGCCATTTAACACAGATTGAATGGCCTGTTCTTGCCCTGTACGGAAGGAGCTGTAACCAAAATGTGTTTCTAGTAATGGCAATGCTTTTTCAAACAAAGGGGGTTCCTCCTCTCAAATTGAATGTGTCTCTTGGCTGTTAATGTCATGACTCTATTATACTGCTTTTTGGTAAAGGTTTCGCAAAAATTCCTGGAAGTTCATGCAAAAAAAGATCTCTTATGAAAGAGACCTCGTAATCACTTTATACACCTTCCCAATGTTCAGAAAACCAGATGAAATCAGTACCCCTGAAATGACCATGACGGTGCCTATTACTTGCACATTGGTAACCGGTGTTCCTGTGACAACTGATATAAGCATAGTTACAACAGGTACTAGATTAAAGAATACAGCAGTATTAGCCGGACCTATCCTTTCCATTGCCTTATTCCACCAAAGATAGCCTAGTACACTAGTGAAAATGGCCATAAATAAAATGGCTCCCCAAGCAATAATAGGGGTTTTAATTTCTACATTTGTACTTGGTGAAAAAATTGCTAGTATGACAAGAAATAAGGCGCCAGTTATCATCGTATAGGTGGTTGTTTCTAAGGAAGAACTAGTTTTCAAATATTTCCTCCCCAGCACCCCATATAGTGCCCAACACACATTCCCTGCCAAAATGAGAATGTCACCCTTTGAAAAAGAAAGAGTTTGTATGACTTCCCAAGATCCTCTGGTCAATACAAGGGTTACACCTAGAAGAGCAAAAAAGATTCCCATAGTTTGTTGTTTGGTGATTGGTGTTCTTAAGATAAAAAAAGCCATGATCAACGTAACTAGCGGGTTGGTTCCCATAATTAAAGCACCATTCAACGGCGAAGTATGATTCATCCCAAAAAAGAAGAAAGCGTTAAAACCAAATATCCCTACTATCCCTAGTATGGTATAAGTGATTCCATGCCGGAGAATCGTTTCCCATTTTACTTTCTTTTGGATGATTAAAAGGGCAAACATGACAACTGCCGCAATCCCAAATCTCCACCCTGCAGCACTTGCCGCAGAAAAATATTGAACTGCATATTTAGCAAGATTGAAGGTGGCGCCTGTTACTAACACGAACCCCATTAGCATTCCTGTCACTTTAGCGTTTTTCATTGGAGTCTTCCTCCAGCATGTCTTGATAAGTTGTCAGCTTCTCTTCGGTTAACTGAATGACCATTTCCAATTCTCTTTTTTGTTGCTCCAATGTCAGCAAATGTTTTTCTAAAATATGCTTTCGTTTTTGTATTTTCGTGCTTCTGTCTTGTTCAGAATCCTTGTTTTCTAAAAGACAACCATCCACTAAGAACTCTTGGATATCTTCAAGAGACATTCCTGTATTTTTAAGAACCTTCATAAATTGCAACAATCGGACTTCTCCATCGGTATACAGCCTTTTTCCACTAAGCCTTGTCGGCGAAGATAACAGTCCAATCTTTTCATAATATCGTAACGTATGTGCAGTAAACCCCGTTTGCTGGGCAACTTCCGAAATACTGTACATGACACAAACACCTCCTATACACATGCTACAACTTAGAGTTAGCTCTAAGTCAATATTAATTTGGAATTTTTTTCTTAATAAAAAAAAACTGCCGATTATCTCTCGACAGTCTTCTTCTTTTTATACAAAGGCTGTGTTAAAGAACAGTGTTGATTTATACATCCTGTTAATTGGAGCGGAAGGCACAAAGACTCCTGTGGGAGTATGGTTCAGGAGAGACCGCGCAGACGCTTGCGTCGAGGAGGATCGCCGCGAAGTGCCTGGAGCGGAAATCAACAGGCAAGTTTAACAGAGCCTATACAAAAAGATTATTTAATATTTGCTCTCTGTGCTCCCCTTTTTTAGGAGGCGGTGAGAATACCTTCTGCTTTAAATCACTATGCATCTTCACTTGACAGTCTCCCCATGATGAAATGAAGATTAATTCTTTTTCTTTAAAATAAGGATACTCGTTCAGTTCCCCTACTTCTAACACCGGCGCCATACAGCAATCTACTTTTTGGGCAAACTCGATCCACTCATAGAAGGTTTTACTTTTAAAAAGGGTGGTCACTTCATGAAAAAATGGATTATCTTCCTCCGTTTTTGTAAAATGTGCGGCAATCCACTTCTCACGCCCATGAGCCAGACAAAAGTTCTCCCAAAACTTCGGCTCCAGTGCACCAATACTCATATACCTTCCGTCCTGTGTTTCATATAAGGCATATGATATGGTGCTACCGTTTAGCACGTTAATACCGTTCGCCTCACCAGTTTCTTTTTCAACCATGACGTGATTACCCAGTAACGATACAAGTTGATCGGTGATTGAAATAGAATGATAGCTTCCCTTTCCTGTTAGGGAACGTGAGACTAGCCCCGCAAGAATTCGTTCATTCGCTGCAAACCCGCCTAAATAATCGGCAATTGTAATAGTGGGATGAACTGGCTTGCCCTGTTGATCCTTTAACTGGGCCAGTACACCGCTTAACGCCATGTAATTAAGGTCATGATTCCCAAGCTTGCTCAGCAATCCATTTTGCCCATACCCAGAAATAGAGCAATACACGATATCAGGTTTTACCTTTTCAACTGCCTCATAACCAAGCCCCAATTTCTCCATGACACCGGGTCTAAAGCTTTCGATAAGGACATCTGCTTGAGCAATTAACTTTCGTGCCGTCTCTAGCCCGTCCTTTTCCTTCAAATTTAGTGTAATGCTTTTCTTTTGTCTGTTGTTCGCTAGAAAAACAAGCCCTGTTCCCTGTTTGGATAATCCGGTGTTTCGCGCAGGATCTCCTTCAGGTGGCTCCACCTTAATGATTTCCGCACCTAATTCGGCTAACCGTAATGTGGCATATGGTCCTGGTAAGTAGTTAGTAAAATCTATCACTTTGATTCCTTCAAGCATGATTAGGACCCTTTCTCTTATGCATTTTTAGAGCCAGGAGCAAATAGTTCCTCCAGCTGCTTGCGAAGGACAAACTTTTGAATCTTTCCGCTGGCATTACGTGGGAGTGCGTCACAAAATACGTATTTTCGCGGTCGCTTATAATTCGCGAGTTTATTACTATTTTTACAATAGTCATCGAGTTCTTGGTCCGTTACAGATGGATCTTTTTTTACAACAAAAGCAGTAACGGTTTCCCCCCAACGGTCATCAGGCTGCCCAACAATCGCTACATCAAGGACTGCTGGATGTGAGTGCAGGAGGTCCTCCACTTCTCGTGGATAAATATTCTCTCCACCGCTGATAATCATATCGTCGACACGGTCATTCACCCATAGGTAGCCATCTTCATCTAAATAGCCAATATCTCCGGAATGGTACCAGCCTTTGTACAAGGCTTTTTCTGTTGCTTCCTCCCGATTAAAATAACCGGACATCATACACGGCCCTTGGACAATGATTTCTCCTGTTTCCCCTGTTGGGACTATATCATCTGGATCGGAAGGACCGTCCTCTCGTGTTCGGACAATGCGGATATCATGATTGAGACAGGCCTGGCCGGCAGAACCTGCTTTTGTCAGCTGATCTGCTTCAGATAGGAAAGTGATAGCTGGACCCATTTCCGTCATCCCATAGGCCTGGACAAGAGCAATCCCCAACTGGTCATGGCAGGCATGAACAAGTGATGGAGCCATTGGTGCTGCGCCATATAATCCTAGTTTTAAGCTGGAAATATCATATTGTGTAAGGTCTTCTTGTAAAAGCATGTTCCACATGGTTGGTGCCGCGAAGAATTTCGTAATCTTTTCTTGTTGGATTAGTTCTAGTACTTTCTTTGGATTGAATTGGTGCAAGACTACATTTCGGGCTCCCACATGAATTCTCGGCAGGATGGCACAATGAAGCTCGGCGCAGTGAAACATGGGTGCAGTCACAAGACCTACATCTGTTGCTTCGTATTTAGTCGCACCGATAACTAATAAGCTTTGTTCGACCATGTTCCGGTGGCGGTGGAGGACTCCCTTTGGCCGACCGGTTGTCCCACTTGTATACATGATAGCGTATAGGTCGTTTTCATTTACTTCTGTGTGGATTACTTGAGTTGAGCTAGTGTTGAGTTTTTCTTGGTAGCTGGCTGCATAGGCAGGTGTGTCTTCATCAATAAACCAGAAGGCACTTTGTGGGAAGCGGTTTTCGATAGCGGCAATAACAGGCTCTAATGCTTTTTCAAAAAGAACAACCTTTGGGGCGGCATCTGATAAAATATATGCCACTTCTTCAGGCATTAACCGGAAATTAATCGGATTGAAGACCGCACCGATTTTTGCGCAGGCAATAAACGTGGTCGCCAGTTCTTCGGTATTAAATAGGAAAGTGGAGACACGATCTCCTTTTTGTATGCCTTCGTTTACTAGGGCATTCGCAAGTCGATTGACTTGATCATTCCATTCTTTGTAGGTAAACCGGGTATTTTTCCTGACATCATAGATTGCTTCCTTGTTTGGGAACTTTTTTACCGTCAAATCAAAGATTTTTCCGATTGTCGTACTCATTTAACCGCCTCCATTAATAGATTGGCAGGCAATCGGTGGGGACCGATTGCCTTTTTTATGTTTTTTGCGGGTATTTATATGTTTGATTGCTTTTTATTTGCGAATTTTAGGGTTTTATTTGCGAATCTTGAGATTTTATTCGCGAATTTTCGAACTTTATTCGCGAATCTAGCCCCTTTATTCGCGAATCTATTACATTCAGAATTCTATCGGCGAATTTTGGCATTCTATCGGCGAATCAAAGATTCCCAGCCTAAACCCTAATCCAATCTCTCAATAATCGTAGCGTTAGCCATACCATGGCCTTCGCACATCGTTTGCAAACCATAGCGGCCCCCACTGCGCTCCAATTCGTGCATCATCGTCACCATTAAACGGGCACCGCTGCCGCCTAGTGGATGGCCAAGAGCAATTGCACCTCCATTAGGATTGAGTTTAGCAGGATCCGCTCCCGTATCTCTCAACCATGCTAGAGGTACTGGTGCGAAGGCCTCATTAACTTCAAACACATCAATATCGTCAATCGATAATCCCGATTTTTCTAAGGCCTTCTGTGTTGCCGGAATTGGCCCGGTCAGCATTAATGTTGGATCCGATCCTACCACCACACGTGTGTGAACACGGAAGCGTGGCTTTAACCCTAATTCCTCTGCTTTTTCGCGAGACATCAACAACAAAGCAGCTGCTCCATCACTAATTTGGCTGGAATTACCCGCATGAATAACCCCATCTTCTTTAAAAGAAGTCCGCAGTCCTGCTAAAGCTTCCATTGATGTCCCCTTTCGAGGGCCAGAATCATCTTTAACCAAAGTAGTTGTTCCATCTGGAAGGGTCACTTCAAGCGGAAAAATTTCTCTAGCAAAGTACCCTTCCTCTTGCGCTTTTAGAGCCTTTTGGTGGCTCTCTAGCGAGAATCGGTCGAGCTCCTCACGAGTAAAGCCATATTTTTCAGCAATCCTTTCTGCCGACAACCCTTGATGAATCATTTCATATTTAGAACGTAACGTAGGGCTAAACGGTTCCTCCGCCCCTTTATAGTTGGAACCCATCGGTACCCGGGACATGCTTTCCACACCACCAGCAACCACCACATCCATATCACCAGCGAGAATCGCTTGTGCAGCAAAGTGAACAGCCTGCTGACTCGAACCACATTGACGATCAATTGTGGTCCCTGGTACCTCGATTGGGAATCCCGCGATCAATGCGGCAACTCTTGCAATATCTCCTGCCTGTTCCCCCGCTTGAGTCACACAGCCTAAAATGACATCATCGATAATCGCAGGGTCAATGCCTGCACGGTTCACTAGCTCCTTCAATGTTAAACCTGCTAAGTCATCCGGGCGGATATCCTTCAATAATCCATTTCTTCTTCCTACAGGAGTTCGTACTCCCTCAACAATTACAACTTCACGCATAGCTCTCTGCCTCGCTTTCTATAATCCTAGATTTTTTGCAATGATAGTCTTCATAATCTCATTCGTGCCGGCATATATGCTGGAGACTTGGATATCCCGGAATCTTCTCGCAATCTCGTATTCTTCCATATATCCATAGCCGCCATGCAGCTGCATACATTCTGAGGCTATCCGTTTCGCGATATCGGTAAGCTTCCATTTCGCCATCGACACCTTTGTCACCACGTTTTTCCCTTCGATATGCTCAGCAATTAACTGGTCAAGAAAAGCTCTGCCCATCTCAACTTCTGTGGCCATTTCAACCATTTTAAACTGAGTATTTTGGAACTGGCTGACAGGTCTTCCGAACGCTTCGCGGCTTTTTACATAGTCCATGGTCATCTTAAGCATCACTTCGGATGCAGTTTGCGCCCCAATCGCTACAAGAAGCCGTTCCTGCTGAAGTTTTTCCATTAAATAAAGGAATCCCTTCCCTTCCTCACCGAGAAGGTTTTCCTTTAGTACTCGACAATCCTCAAAGATTAATTCTGCTGTATCCTGGCAATGGAGGCCAACTTTGTTTAATTTTCTTCCTCTTGTAAATCCAGGTGTATCTCGTTCGATTACAAGGAGGCTTACTCCTTTATGCTTAGGAACGACCTGGGTGTCCGTCTTTACAGCAACAATGACAAGATCAGACTGAATCCCATTTGTAATGAACGTCTTTTGTCCATTGACAATATAGTGGTCCCCATCCAGTTTGGCAGTTGTTTTGATATTGGCTAGGTCTGAGCCGGTGCCTGGCTCGGTCATCGCAATAGCGGTAATGAATTCACCAGTGACACATTTCGGAAGCCAGCGCTTTTTTTGCTCCTCTGTTCCGTAAGCAGTGATATAGGGAACGACGATATCATTGTGAAGTCCAACTCCAATTAAACCGGAGCCGACCCGTTCCAACTCTTCATTAATGACAACCGCAAAGCCCCAGTCTACCTCGCTGCCACCATATTGCTCATCAATATCTGGACAGAGATACCCTTGCTCCCCCATCTTTTTCCAAAAAGAACGAGGAATCATTCGGTTTTCTTCCCATTGCTCATAAAAGGGATATGCTTCTTTTTCTAAAAACTTTCGTAATGATTGACGAAATATTTCATGGTCAGCGGTTAAATATGGGTGTTTCATACAAAAACCTCTCTTTCGTTATAAGAACGCTAACGTTCATTTACACGTGTTCTTCACTTTTCATTTATTTCTACACGTTTTTTGATCTTATCTACACACTTTATTCATTTATCTACACGTTTTTAAGATTTATCTACACGTTTATGAGATATATCTACACACTTTTATCATTTATCTACACAAATCCACTACTTATCTACAAATGCCCGCCCGCCATTGCTTACTTCACATTACTCTCCGTCCGCATTTTCTGCCGAAGCTGATATTTCAATACCTTTCCAGAGGCGTTTCTTGGCAGCTGCTCCTCGAAAAATATCCGGCGTGGCACCTTATAGCCTGCAAGTTTTTGCCGGCAGAAGCTTCGTAATTCCTGCTCATCAATTACAGCCCCCTCTTTTGGAACAATAATCGCACAGACTGCTTCACCCCAGACTTCATCCGGTAACCCGATAATTGCGGCATCAAGAATACCCGAATGCTCAAAGAGAACGCTTTCAACTTCCACTGAATAAACATTCTCCCCGCCGGAAATTATCATGTCTTTCTTCCGGTCGACAAGCGTAATATAGCCTTCCTCGTCGATTGTGGCTAAATCTCCTGTGTAAAGCCAGCCGTTTTTCAACGTGCTCTTCGTCTCCTCTGGCTTTTTATAATATTCCTTCATCACCATCGGACTCTTAACTATAAATTCCCCAATCACACCAGGCAATACATCGTTTCCTTCTTCATTCACCACCCGCGTTTCCGTTAAGAAGATTGGCTTTCCGCCCTTTCCAAGATGATTCTTATGCCCCTCGGGATCGAGGAGAATGCCTCCAGGTCCTGCTTCCGTTAAACCGCACAGGTTGTAAAACTGGTCTGTTTTAAATAGTTGCATACTTTTCTTCACCAACTCTGGTGCCATCGGTGCAGCGCCATACCCGACTCTCCTAATCGAAGAAAGATCATAATCAGCTACGTTCAGCACTTGAAGAAGAAAATTATACATCGCTGGTACGGCGAATAGATGGGTAATTTTATGCTCTTGAATCGCTTGAAGTGTTTTGACTGGATGGAAATCACGATGGATAATATGGGTCGCACCAAGTGCCACACCAGAAATAAGGAATAGGTTCAGCTGCGCTGAGTGAAACAGTGGTGCTAAATGAAGAATATGCTCATGCGGCCTAATCCCCATATTGATGACTACAGCAATGCCAACTTTAAAAATTTGGTCATGTGTAAATAATGCTCCCTTGGGCCGTCCGGTTGTCCCTGAGGTATAGAGAATTTCTAGGTCGTCCTGCTGAGATACCTCTACATTAGGTTCCTCTTTGTTAGTAGATCGAATTTTTTCATACGAGTAATAGCCTGTTGTTTCTGGTTCACCAACGGTCACCACTAATCCGATGCCTGAGCCCTGCTTAGCCTCCGAAATGATGGACTCAAATTCCTTGTCACAAACGACAACTTCAGCATCCGATTGGTGCAAAATATATTGAACCTCGGTAGCCGTCAGTCGAAAGTTAACAGGAACGGCAACTGCACCAATTTTAGCAGCCGCAAAAAAAGTAAACACAAAGTGATCTGAATTCTTCATCATTAATGCAAGCTTGTCACCCTTTTTAACTCCCTGACCCATTAAACCGTGTGCCAGTTGATTGACTTCCTCGTTAAATTGGCGGTACGTATAGCTTCTGCCTTCACATTCGATGGCTAATAATTCAGGATATTTGCAAGCATTTTGTGTTAATAGGCTGCCAATATTCATTAATGGGATCCTCCTCTTATAAAAAAGACTCACCTTAATTCATGCAATTTTTGTGCCAATATTCAGAAAAATAAAAATAGCTTATTAGATAGCTTTCTTCAACTCCCTATGTTTTACAAACATACACAGGCGACAATTTACTGTCCAAAAACTAGACACAATAAGAAAAGCGCAAGCGCCTTGGTCAGCCCCGACAGGCAAATGTTCTTCGGCAAGAAATGTCCGCCTTTTGACTTTTATTGCCGAAGGTTATTTGACCCGAGGGGCTAGGCGCTGGAGCTGGACAATTCTCGAAGTCGAATTTATACGCTTATAAGGATGATGTGCCTACGTTGACAATTGATATTTTTTTATTTTTTCATATAAACCAGATCGGCTGATACCTAGTAACCTTGCAGCCTTTGCCTTATTTCCTTGAACCTGGACGAGTGCTTTTTTAATCGCTTCGAGCTCGGCATTTTCAACAAGGGACACATTTTGAACCGGTACGTATAGAGTCACCTGCTTTGTCACATAATCAGGCAAGTCCTCATATTTAATTTTGCCGCTTTCTGCAAACGTCATGGCCCGCTCCATCACATTCCTTAATTCGCGGACATTTCCAGGCCAGTCATACCCTAGTAGCGTTTCTCTTGCCCGGCCCTCGATTCCTGTTATACTGGTTCCTAAGATTTGATTGAATTCAATCATGAACTGCCCAATCAAATGATCGACATCGTAAAGGCGTTCCCTTAGTGGCGGAACATTCAAGGATATGACATTCAGACGGTAATATAAATCCTCTCTAAACGTTCCTTCTTTGACCATTTTCTCGAGATTTCTGTTCGTTGCTGCGATAATTCTAACATCTACTTGAATTCTAACCGTTCCGCCCACTCTATAAAACTCTCTCTCCTGGAGGACCCGTAATAGCTTTGCTTGGAGAGCTAATGACATATCGCCAATCTCATCGAGAAAAAGAGTGCCACCATTGGCCAAGTCGAACTTACCTAGCTTCCCTTTTTGTCTCGCTCCTGTAAAAGCCCCTTCTTCGTAGCCAAAAAACTCAGATTCAAGCAAGTCCTCCGGTATCGCCGCACAATTGACAACAATGAACTTTCCTGTGCTTCTTGCACTACTTTTGTGAATGGCATGAGCAAACAATTCTTTTCCTGTACCACTTTCTCCGCGGATTAGAATGGTTGACCGACCCTTGGCGGCTTTGGCAGCACTTTTCTTCAATTTATCCATATAGGGATCTACGGATAAAAGATGGTCCCATGTGAACCTGGCTGATTCCGACTTTTGATACTGCTGATGATAAAAGCTAGCCTTATTCTCTGCTTTTTGCAGCTTTTTGAATAACTCGCTGACTTCATTTAATTGCCGGAATACCACCTTGCCAATGGCACCAATTACCCTTCCATCCTCTACAATGGGAATGCGATGAACAATATACTTTATGCCATTTATCTCTAAAAAACCGCTGACTTCAGCTGTTTCGGATTCATAGACCTTTTCTAAGTGGAGCTGGGGTAAAACTTTTTCAGCTGATTGGTGTAACACCGTTTCTATTTGAAGATTGAATAATTCAAGTAGAGGCGGACTGACCATTTGAATTTTTCTCTTCTCATCCGTCATGATAATCCCATCAAATGCATGATCAATCGCTGTCTCTAAGGTCCTTTTTAGCGTTTGAATCGTTTGTAATTCCTGAGAGGTTTGTAATAGGGACAAAACCATATCCGTTTTTGTTAGAATACCAACAACCAGGTTCTGTTCATCGATAATCACACCTGTACCAACCTGGCTATTTTCTACAATACTTTCAATCTGTTCATATGGAGTGTTGATTTTTAATGTTTCTACCTGTTTTTTTATGTATTTTTTAATGGGAGTGGTTAGATGCTTTTCAGCTATCACCATTTGGTATAAGCTGCTTCTGGTAAAAACACCTAGTAGTTTTCTGTTTGAGTTTGTTACAGGAAGCAGGTTCCATTTCTTTTCGTGCATTACATCAATGGCCTCTTTAAGTGTCGTTTCTTCAGTAATCATACAATCCACTGGTGTAATGATATCTTTAAATTCATACATTTCGTCACCACCATCTTTACATACCTCTATTGTATCAAAAAAGAATGATAGTTTTGAATTTTTAAACAATAAAAAGAGAAGGTCTCCCCTCTCTTTTTTCTTCCTTATTTCGGTTGCATTCTAATCGCTCCATCTAGCCTGATGGTTTCACCGTTTAGCATTGGATTTTCGATGATACTTTGGACGAGCTGGGCATATTCAGCTGGATAACCAAGCCTTGGTGGGAAAGGCACCATTTTACCAAGTGAATCTCTCGCTTCCTCTGGGAGAGTATCAAACATTGGTGTGTGGAACAGTCCCGGTGCAATCGTCATCACACGGATTCCATATCGTGCAAGTTCTCTTGCAATCGGCAAGGTCATGCCAACAATTCCCCCTTTTGAAGCACTATAGGCAGCCTGGCCGATTTGGCCGTCAAAGGCAGCCACAGAGGCAGTATTAATAATTACCCCTCTTTCGTTTTGATCGTTACCTTCGTTGCTGGACATTTTTTCAGCTGCAATCCGAATGACGTTAAAAGTCCCGATTAAATTGACATTAATGACCTTTGAAAAAAGCGATAGGTTATGGGCACCCTTTCTGCCAATGACTTTCTCGGCAATGCCGATTCCCGCACAGTTCACAACCGCATTAACTTCCCCCATAAATTCAGCCGCTTTAGATACTGCTTCTTGAACGTCTGCTTCCTTCGTCACATCCACCTTTAAGAATAATACTGCTTCGCCTAACTCAGATTCGAGTTGTTTTCCCTTTTCTTCTGACTGGTCAAAAATAACCGCCTTTCCACCTCTACCAACAATGTTCCGAACCGTGGCCTCCCCTAATCCTGACGCTCCTCCTGTAACAATGGCACGACAAGTTTGAATATCCAAAATAGTAACCCCCTTTTTAAGAATTCTATTTTGTTATTCTGCAAGATTTATGCCAATCGTTTGATAAGAAATTGCAATTAAGGGTCGGCACCTGATGTATAGGGTCTGGACACTTTTCACACAAAACTGACCAAATATTGTACATGGCATAAAAAATAGACCCCATTTTAATATGAGGTCCCGACCCTTTTCTTCGATAGTATATTTTCCTGTGAAGCTGCAGCACGCTTCTTTTTTTCCATCATAATGACTAAAGCAATCGCAATGACTAAAAATCCACTAGCAATTCGGAAGATCGATGCCGTATCCACAAATTGAGCAAGAGCTCCAAAAATGACACCACTAAGTCCGATTCCTAAATCAATAGATGAAAATATCATTCCATTCGCTACACCGCGCCGATTGGTTGGTGTCAGTAATAATGCCCAAGACTGTAACGTTGGGATCAAGCAGCCAAAGCCTAAACCAAAAAACACTCCTGCTATGGCAATGAGAAGGCTTGAATGAGCATAAGAGAGTACCCACATGCCAATAAATGTTAGCACGGTACAGAAAAGTACCAGCCCAAATGGACCCTTTTCATCAAACCATTTCCCAGCAATCGGTCTCGCTACCGTAGCCATCACCGCATTGAATATATAAAATAAAAAGATTTGTTCAATGCCTCTTTCCTGTCCAAAGATAACAATGAACGTGACAATGGATCCGTAGCCAAGATTGATAATAATCGTAATAAACGCAGGAAACCAGCTTGATTTTTCCACTAATGAACCAACATAGGAAAACTTTAAATCTTCTTTTTTCGTATTTAGGACAGCTTCAGGCGTTTGATAGCGAACAATCATAAGTAAAACAATTGCAATAACTCCTAAAAGTGCTGAGATATAAATAAGATTGGTAAATGAAGTGATTTTATATAAAAAGATTCCTAGACTTGGAGCAATAATCATCCCAATTGTAATCGATAAGCCGTAATATCCCATTCCTTCACCAAGGCGTGAATTAGGGATTACATCTACTGCTGCCGTCCCATTAACCGTTGTTGACCAGCCCCAAGCTAACCCATGGACTAAGCGGAATAATAGAAAAATCAGCACTACCTGCGATATCGGATAAAGTATGGTAATCAGTAAGAGCATAACAGCTCCTGATATGACAAGTGTTTTCCTCGCTTTATATTCAAGCATAAAGCCGATAAATGGGCGGCTTATAACGGCTCCAATCGAAAACAACGCCGTAACTAGCCCAATCTCTAGTCCAGATGCTCCAATGGACTTTATATATGGCGGCAAAGTTGGAATAAGCATTTGAAATGACATAAACACAAATAAATTTCCGACCATGAGCATAATAAATGACTTCGTCCACAAACGCTCTCTCAAACCATTCACACCCCTTTATTCCATTAAAAAAGAATCCTCAAAAAGAGAATCCGTACTTCTTCATTTTATTTCGTATCGCTAAATAATAGCACAGAAGCTGGAAAAAGGAAACCAGAAAGATTCTTCGAAACAAGTTAATATTTCTACTTATTTACGTTATCATTAAATAAGATAAACATCATACGAACGGAGGATTCTTATGCAAAAGAGAAAGCTAGTGATCACCCATACTTTAGATCAAGACTATATCAATCTACTGGAAAATACATTACCGGATTGGGAATTAATCATCGGTAAAGACAAAGAGTCTTGGCAAGATCATATTATGGATGCAGAGATTATTGCTGGTTGGAAAAAGGGATTAGAGGAAGAAATCCTCGCCCCTGAATCAAAACTTAAGTGGCTACAAACATGGAGTGCTGGGGTAAATAACTTGCCACTGGATGAACTACACCATAGAAACATAACGGTAACTAGTGCCAACGGTGTTCACGCTTACCCCATTTCTGAAACGATTTTTGCCTTAATGCTAGGCTTAACACGAAAGCTGCATACATATGTCAAAAACCAGCAAGCAAAGACCTGGCACCATGCCCATATGGGACTAGAAATGCATGAAAAAACAGTCGGCATCATTGGAGTTGGAGAGATCGGAAAAGAAACAGCTAAAATTGCAAAGGCATTTGGGATGACCGTCCTTGGTGTCAGGCACTCAGGCCAACCAGCAGATTATGTCAATGAGATGTACACACCTGAACAGTTAGAGGTACTGCTTCCAAAGTGCGATTATGTGGTAGTGACTTTACCTCTTACGAAAGAAACTCACCGTTTATTTGGTGCAGAACAATTTAAGCAGATGAAGTCTTCTGCCTTTTTCATTAATATCGGACGTGGTGAAATTGTGGTGGAAACCGATCTCATTCAAGCATTACAGGATGGCATTATTGCGGGTGCTGGATTAGATGTATTTGAAAAAGAACCGCTCAACGCGGAAAGCCCATTATGGGAAATGGAGAATGTCATCATTACGCCGCACACCTCTGGTTCTACAGAGCATTATAATAAGCGGGTTATCGAAAATATCCTTATTCCTAACTTAAAGGAATATCTAGCAGGAAAAATCCCGTCGATTAACCGGGTTGATTTTACAAAGGGATATTAAGAAAAGCGTAAGCGCCTTGATCAGCCCCGACAGGCAAATGTTCTTCTGCAAGAAAAGTCCGCCTTTTGACTTTTATTGCAGAAGGTTATTTGACCCGAGGGGCTAGGCGCTGAAGCTAGACAAACAAAGGAGCAACAGCATGCAGCAAGTTGTAATTGAAAAAACAACGAAAAAGAAAAAGCGCCTTGTAAAAGCTTTACTTTATATAGTTCCAGCCATCCTTATTTTCTTGTCGGCCGTTAATTTCATTCCAGTTAAGCAAATAAATCAAAAAAGCTTTTTCAAAAATAACCGACCGTTAGTGATTGCCCATCAAGGCGGTGAGTTACTTGCCCCATCTAATACGATAGCAGCATTTACGAACGCAGCAAATATGGGGGTGGATGTAATTGAGACAGACCTCCATATTACAAAGGATGGCTACTTGGTTGCTATTCACGATCCTACCGTTGATCGGACAACGAATGGACATGGCAAGGTTGCAGACATGACGCTGGAGGATATTCAGAAGCTTGATGCGGGGTACCATTTTAAAGACCTTAACGGAAACTATAGTTACCGTGGAAAAGGCGTCTACATTCCTGCGGCTGAAGAAATGTTTCAGACATTTGATCATATGAGAATTGAAATGGAGATTAAGGACGACAATCCTCCGGAACGAATCGATGAGATGGCTTCCTAACTTTGGGCTCTTATTAAAAAGTATCATATGGAAGATAAAATTTTGGTGGCTTCGTTTGATCAGAACATTCTCGATACCTTTAACAAATATGCAAAGGACAGGGTTGCCACATGTGGCGGAAAACAAGAGGTAACACAATTTGTTGTCTTCCATAAGTTCTTTTTGCGGAACCTATATCAATCACATACAGATTCTTTTCAAATTCCTATTGAGGATAGCGGCTTTGATTTAACCGATCAAAAGTTGATTACCGGAGCACATCGACGGGGACAAGACATAAGTTATTGGACCATTGACGATCCAAAAGAAATGAAGAAATTGCTAGACGCAGGAGCAGATGGAATATTAACCAATCGACCAGATTTACTATTAAAACTAGTAGCAGAAAAATAGGTAAAGAGGCTGCTCATATGGCCAGCCTCTTTACCTATTTTAATTGATATCTACTTTTTCAATATTTCTAAAGGAAAAATATGCGATGACGCAGCCTGCAAGAGCAAGCGCAATGGGTACGAAAATGAATGAAAAAATATTTACATTATTAGCGGAGGAACTAGTGATCGATACCAAAACAATCGCAGATACAATCGTTGTTGGAACCGACTTCTTCCTCATTCCAAAATACAATGGAATTAAGGCCATTCCTGCTGAAGCTATCGCACCAAGAGTCATGCTTAGCAATCCATTAACTAATACATCGGATGTTAACGCCTTAGGTACAAAATGAAAATACGAATCTGCTAAATAAAACATGCTGCCAACTAAGAGATTCGATAAGAAAATTGTTAGGAACGTAAAGCATGCAACAATTATTAACTTGGCAATGATAATTTTCTTTCGATTAATCGGATACATGAACATCAAAGAAATAGAATTATTCTTATATTCATCTATAATTAGCTTAGAAATCAGCACAGCTGCGAAAATAATAAAGATGGCTCTAATCATACTACCAATTGCCCCAAAAGCCATATCAAAGCTTGGAAATGCAATAATCCCGTCACTTTTTTCAGCAAAATAAGTTACACAAAGCGCCCCCATTACAATCACATTGGCAATCAAAACATTTTTTATAAAGGAAAATAGTTTAAACTTCCTTATTTCAAGACCAATTAATTTACGCACTAATACCGCCTCCATTAATAATTGTTAAGAAATAATCTTCTATGGAATGGTTCTTCTTACTGAGTTCTTCAATCATAACTCCATTTAAAATAAGCGTTTTAGAGATTTCCGCTTGAGAGATTCCTGTTTCATAGATCCGGAAACGTCCCTCTTCTACTATTTTAAAATTAGTAAACTTCAGGACCTCCTCCAATACATAAAGGGCCTTGTTCATATCTTGAACGGTTAGTTCGAGATATTCTGTGTTTTGCTCCTGAATCTCGGACATCGGAACCTCTTTTATTAACTTCCCGTCACTGATCACCCCAATGGTATCGGCAATCTGTTCAATTTCACCAAGGATATGGGAAGATATCAATAGAGTCATACCATATTCACGACTGAGCATTTGAAAAAGATTACGCAGTTCTTTTATGCCAACGGGATCCATCCCGTTAATAGGTTCATCTAAGATTAACATTTCCGGTTTGGTAATGATGGCACGAGCAATCCCGAGGCGCTGCTTCATACCTAATGAGAAATCCTTTACAGGTTTATCCTCGATATTCGTTAATTTGACTAAATCTAATGCTTGATCAATTGCTTTTTTATCGTAGTAGCCCATATATTCGCAATGAAGTTCCATGTTTTCTCTTGCTGTTAGTCTGTCATAGAAAACAGGATATTCTATGATGCTGCCCAGCCGCTTCAGTACTTCATATGACGTATTGGTAAGTTTCTCACCAAAAATTTCAATCTCACCGCTTGTCGGTTTCACTAGATTGGTGAGCATTTTCATAATCGTGGTTTTACCAGCACCATTTGGTCCGAGAAACCCATAAATTTCTCCTTTTTTCACCTTCATATTCACGTTTGTTATAACATCCTTACCTTTATATGATTTTGTTAGTTGATTCGTTTTGATGATGTAGCTCATTTATTTCAGCTCCCCTTCGTCTTTAACTACTTTTATTCTAGTCAGTAGAGTTTTCTTTTTTATTAATCAAATCTTACGAAATTCTTAAGAAAGAGCCCTAACAACATGTCTGTTGATTTCCGTTCCAGGCGCGAGCGGTTCGTGGGCGTTTCGGCGAGCCTCCTCGGCGCTTACGCCTGTGGAGTCTCCCCTGAACCGTACTCCCACAGGACATTGAATAAGCTTCATCGATTCAACACCGCACGAAGGAAATGCGGTAGCATTTTCGAGGATCTTCGCGCCTTCCACTCCAATCAACAGAATGTAAAAAAATAAAAACAGCTTTTTCTTTGCCTAAGAAAAGGATGTCCCCTAAATGAGGCATCCTTTGATGTTTAATATGTTATTCGGTTTAGTTTGACAGTAAAGGTGGTCTTTTCGTACGGTTTGCTCGCGAGAAAAATTTGCCCGTCCATTTTTTCCACCAGCCTTTTGGTTATTGTAAGACCGAGGCCGCTACCTTGATACGATTTGTTTCGTGAATCTTCAAGGGTGTACATCCTTTCAAACACCAGGTCCTTGTGGAGCTCACTGATTCCCTTTCCTTTATCCCATACATCAACAAAAACTGATTGATCATCTTGTCTAAGTGTGAGCCCTAGCACTTTCCCTTCCGAACCATATTGAATCGCATTTGAAATTAAATTATTTAAGATTCGATCAAGTTCCTCTTCGTTTCCTAGAGCATAAAGATTTTCATCAGGGAGTTCGATGACTACATCAAATCCCTTCGAGGAGAGAACCGCATAAAAACCTAATATATTTTTTCGGCAAATCTCATTCATGTTCACCCTTGTAAGAGGGATATCTTTATCCCCGGACTCAAGCTTTGCTAAATCAAAGAACTTCTTAATAAGTTCTAAAACTTCCACCGTTTTCCCATGGACCTTTTGCAAAAGATTATCCGTTTCTTCCTGGCTTCTATTCTGGTCATTTAACATAATCTCAATGTAGCCAAGAACTACGGTCAGTGGTGTTTTTAAATCATGTGAGATATTCGAAAGCATTTTTCGCATCGATATTTCCGTCTTATTATAGCTGGCCATGATTTTCTGGTTGTGTTCTAAAAGACGATTGATTTGGATTAATAGCTGTTTCATATCTTCACGATCGGTGTGTAGTAGTAGTTTTTCATCGGTTTGTGCGTTAATGATTTCCTTCAGCTTCTTGTGTATATAGGTTAAATTCTCCTGATTATTTTTTTTCGAGCGATATTGTATATAATTTAGTGAAGCTAATCCTATTATGATACTGACTAAAACTATGACCATTATTACAACTCCCCAAGCTTGTAACCAATTCCCCATAAAGTTTTGATATAGTTTGGTGAAGAAGGATCATCCTCAATTTTTTCACGTAACCTTCTCATATGAACGTTAATGACATTTTCATCGCCATAGTATTCATCTTCCCACACTAAGCTATAGATTTGTGCCTTTGTATATACACGGCTTGGATGCGATACAAATAATTTCAGGATATGAAACTCCTTCGCCGTCAGCTTGATTTCACTGCCGTTTTTATGGACAGAGAAATTCTCCAAATCCAGCGTTAAGTCTCCTGCCGTCAGTATCTTTTTCTCTTGCTTCTGCTCGGTACGCGAATAGTGGGTTGCTCTTCTGATGGCTGCCTTTACTCTTGCCGTCAGTTCAATCATGGAAAACGGCTTAGCAATATAATCATCTGCCCCAAAGCCCAATCCCAAAGCCTTGTCTAAATCTCCGTCCTTCGCAGACATGATTAATACGGGAATCATGCTCTTTTCCCTGATGATTTTCAAAAATTCCATGCCATCCAGCTTCGGGAGCATTAAGTCCAGTAGAATTAAATCAAAGGTATCACGCGCAAATACCTCGAGAGCTTCTTCCCCGTCATATGCTGGTACCACTTCAAAGCCTTCTTTTATAAATTGGCCTTTCACCATATCACTAATGGCCGTATCGTCCTCAACTAACAATATTCTGTATTTCATTTTGTCCTCCACCCTGTTTTTTCCTATATCGTACATTTCCATATTTTGTGTCGAAATTCCTTCAAACGACAAGAAAAAAGAAAAAAGAGACAAAAACCGTCTCTCTCCCACCTACATTATTTTTTATATCGATTAGGTGTGAACTTCTCACTAGCCTTGAAGTTATATACCGGTTTAATAAATCCAGCAATCTCAACCGTTTCTTCAATCTTCTCTAATATTTCCTGCATAGGCTTATAGGCCATTGGTGCTTCGTCTAAGGTTTCTTCGGATACAGAGGTCGTCCAAACCCCTGTCATCGTCTGATGAAAATCTTTCATATTTAATGTTTTCATCGCTTTTGTCCGACTCAAGACGCGTCCTGCTCCGTGTGGTGCTGAATAATTCCACTCTTCATTCCCTTTTCCAACTGCTAATATAGAACCGTCTCTCATATTAATTGGGATAATGAGACGTTCGCCTTTTTGGGCAGAAACGGCCCCTTTTCGTAAAATCATCTTTTCAGTATCAATATAATTGTGGACAGTATCGAACTGGTCAAGCAATTCAAACCCCATGTTTTCAATAATGGTCCGTGCGATTTCTTCACGGTTTGCCTTAGCAAATGATTGCGCCAGCTTCATGTCATGTATATAAAAATGAAAATCTTCGCCTTCTAAGTAGGCTAAATCATTGGGAATCCCTGGATTCTTTTCATTATAGTTTTGTATTGCTAACTGAATTTCTTGGTGTCTCCCATCAGCTTTTAATTGTTCAATGATCTCCGATAAATCATGTTTTTTCAACTTGGAAATTGCCACTTTTTGATAATAGGTGGCAATTTTTGCTCCTACATAACGGCTACCAGTATGAATAGTCAAATAATGGTAGCCTTCGGAATCAACTGAAACTTCGATAAAATGGTTTCCCCCACCTAGTGTTCCTAAGCTATAGCGACTTCTTTTTTCACTTAAGATCTGCTCCGCTTTGAATTCTTGAATGGCAGGAAAACTCGTGTTTATAAATTGGACTGTTTCATCAGAATGAAGATCCTGTCCGCTTGGTACATACGTGCGAATGACGTGATCAAGCTTATTAAAATCGACCTTTTTGTCCTGAAGTTTAACTGTAAGAACGCCGCAGCCGACATCTACACCTACAAGATTTGGGACAACTTTATCTTTTAGCTGGATGGTTGTTCCAATCACACAACCTTTTCCGGCATGATAGTCTGGCATTATACTAATCTTTGTGTCTTTTAAAAATGCTTGATTACACAGCTCGTGGATTTGCTCCAGTGCTGTTTCCTGTGGGTAATTTGAAAATATTCTCGCTTCTGTTTGTGACCCCGTTATTTTAATCACTCGTTTCCCTCCTCCAAAAGCAGATTACAAAAAGGCTACCATTTATGGAGGATTTAAGCAACGGGTTTTATATGACAAAAAAAGACCTAGTCATTTTGACTAGATCCTCTTCTCAACATCTTGTCTAATTAGCTCAACCATATCATCCGAAAGGTTGGCTGGAAGGGAAGTGCCCTCTTTAAATACCCATGCATTAATGACTTCAAGGTCTGCTTTTTTAAAGGTAATGCTGTAATCCTGATTTTGATAGGAAAAATCAGCTGTTATATACTCTTCATTATAAAAATCATCATCAATAATCATATTGCTAATTTCAAATGGCTTCACAAAGTTAGCTCCTTTTTCCCCGTAGTAATTAAATCCATGAAAAACTCCTTAATATTGCCAATTAGCACCCCACCATGACCGGAACACATAGCATCAGCATCAAATGCCGATAAAATTTCTAATCCATTAAGAAACGGGGGAATATCTTTTTCTGACACTCCACCATCACGTAAATACTTCAACCATTCCTCTCGAAGCTCACTTCCCACGGAAACTAACCCATCTGCTGATAACGGGTCTCCAAAGAAGCAAAGAAAATCGCCTGTAAATAAAGTTTTTGTTGGCTTGTGAAAGAAAACAACTGAGCCTGGAGTATGATAGCCAACCAACTGGCATTCAAAATCGCCATAGTGCCCCTGGCTTGGTAGTTCATATAAAAATTGCTCCGGCTCGGAACATTCAATGGTTTCCCTCTCATTGGGGTGAATCAATTTTTTTGCATATTTAAAAGCAGATGCTGCTTGTACATGATCCTCATGACCATGTGTTGCCAAACAAAGAACCACATCCTCAACTGATTTACCTATGCTGCGCAGTGCCTGTTCTATATATTCTGTATGCTGTTGTTTCCCCGAATCGATGACCGTGACGGATTTTCCTTCTACAATAAAATAACAGTTATTATATGAATTCCAGCTTGCATCCCAAACGGCCAGCACATAAATGTTTTCTCTAACTGATTCAAAAATATAATCCACTCGAATTCCTCCTAAAATTCCTCCTCATTCCCTTATTAATAATTCCACACATCTCTATCTATTCCTTTATTCCTTTGCCAAGTCCCTTCGATTGGCAGCTAATGGCGGCTGTTTTAACCACCCATTCGCAATCATAATATTTGCCTCATCCTCTGAATAGTTTAGAATCTCCGCATTTAAACGAGGATAATCTCGAACACCTTCCTACTAATAGCCATTAAGGAATAATATAACCATTATGGAAAAAAGTATGATTAGTTACTGGGCATCATCAACTTTATAAAGCAAAAGGGAGATGCATATAGCATCTCCCTTTTATTATTAATAGATTGTTTGTATACCTCTTCCAGCCACCGTCATCCACTCGAATTGACGCAGTCTTGCTTCAAACAACGTCAATGGATCGCGGAACATCTCAGGATTGGTATTTAGTTTGTTAAGCATCTCTTGGTTGGTTTGGATTGCGGTACGTGTCTCTTCTACCAATTGATTTATAATGGCAACTGGATTTTTAAAGAACAACGTAACATCCCTCTCCAAGGATTTTTCAAACAGCTCAAAAGACTGGAAGAACTGTTTATTTATAGCTTCGATTGCTTCTGTGTAATCTTCATTTTCCACAAATGATTTATATTTGTTAAACAGCAACGCTTTATTTTGAGTAATAGCACCCAATAGCTTTCCTGCACTCTTTAATAAGAATTGTTGCGGAGTTCGACGAAGCAGAATATTGACCGTTTCCAGTTCGAATCGACTTGTCATACGGTCCGTATCCCGGCGCCAATCATCTAGTACTTTAAAATCACATTCCAGCTTTAGTCGTTCGTCGCCATACATTTGGTTAAAGCCTTCGCCCATCTCATTTAAATATTCCTGACTTTGATTGAATTCCTCATGGCAGCTTTCAATCCATTTTTGGAAAGACAGATAGAAATTCGGCATCACCGTTTGTTCTAAATATTCTTGAATCCGTCGATTCATTTCATCATTAAGCTCAAGGTGAATTTTACTAAAATTACTATCTTCCTTAATGAGAGTTGAGCAATCCTGGAGCATTTTCGGAACTGTTACTGAAATATCCTTCTGAATGGTTTCCTTGATTGCACGGTACGAACGAACAATCGCTTTTGCTTTTTGCACTTCCGTATCCCTCAGTTGGTTTACCGCTCCATTTAACTTCATTAACATGTCTTCATTCCACCGGATGGATTCTACTAGTTGATTTTCAACATCAATCCGCTTTTGTAATAGGCTCGAAATCGTAGTTCGAATATAATACAATAGTTTTGCCAAGCGCTTGTCTTCTAGGCTGATTGTAGTTTTAATAGAATGAATAAATTTCGTTAAATCCTGTAGCTGCTGTTTACGATCATATTGAGATGAAAAAGCAAATACGTTTGCATCAGGTAAAACAGATTGAATGACGGACCTAGTTTCATCAAAAACTTTGATTGCTTCCTGTTCATCCACAATGGTATCCATTTTACTTAAGAGAAAATGGATCGGAATATCCGGTGCTATTTCTTGAATTTGATTCAGTAATGTTCTTTCTTTCGCAGAGAATCCAGAATTGGCATCCAGTACAAAAAGAATTCTGTCTGCAACATTTAGGTTTCTAAATACCTCAGGCTGCTCATACTGATTCCCTTTTAATCCAGGAGTATCAATGAATGCTACTCTATTTTCCTGTAAAAATTGGTTTGGCTGTCTATATTCAATAATAGCTTCTAAAGCATTCCGGCGACGGCCCATTCGTTCTAGGAAATCTGAATGGTCTGGCAAAATCGTAAAGGAGTTATCGGTAATTTCAACAACTTCTTCTTCTTCCGCATCTGTAAACATGACGACAGTAGATGTTGGGCTATCCTGTAGCTCTTCGCCTAAAACAGTATTGATAAATGTCGATTTGCCGCTTCCACCTAATCCAGCGATTAAGATGTGCTGGGTGTCAAAGTTACATAGCTGATCAACACGCCACTTTACCCGATTATTTTCACCCATGTCATGCGCTACCGCCCAATCCAGAATGCTATTAAAGAGGATTAAGCACTCATCTCTTTCATCAAAACTTAATTCTGTCGTGCTTATCAATTCTTCTGCTTCATTAACAATCGTTGAACTAATGCTTGTTGGAAAAAGCTCATTCCACGAAAGGACTGCAGCAGAGGAAATAACCACCGTTGATGAGTCTGCAAGGCGCAGCCAATTCGTTAGCAGGTCAGGGATAAACCCTTGCAACATCTTTATAAAATATCTTCCTTCAATTAAGCTCAGATAAGCATCCTTATGTAGCTGAGAAAGGACAGACCAGTTTTCTTCACGGCTGATATCCAAATTTAATAACAAGTGATTAATTTCGTTAATCCATGTAAAATAGGACTCTTCATTTTCGTAGCTTCTCCATAGGGATGTAATCAATTGTTCAAATCTCTCTTTATCTAATGAATACAAGAGAATTAAGCTCTGTGAAAAATACCTTGGCGGATGATTTTTTGTTACACCTTTTTCCACATACGCATTGATGACATCGAACCATTGAATCGATTCCGTACGCATGGCCTCATTTACTGCCAATTCAAGCGCATTATTCCAATCCTGCTGCTCCTCAAAAAATGCGCGGGCAATTTCCGTTACATCTGGATAATCCGGATTGGAAGCAACCGTTTTTTTAATGGTAAACACAGCTGAATCTAATTTTTCTCGCTCAATATATAGTGAAAATAAATGTAAGGATACTTCTGTATTTAAAGTGAGATTATCCGATTTTATTGCTGTGTATAGATCTTCTGCAGTTGAAAGCAGACCCAAATGGTAATAGGCATCTGCAGTATTTTTCTTTGCCCATGGTGCCAAGTCATTACTGATGTTTTCCCATTTAAAAATAGCTGCTTCGTAATCTTTATAATGAAAGTACACTTCCCCTTGGGCGAAACGAATAGATGATAAATCAGGTACATCCTTTTCAGCTTCCTCATGAAAAGCTTCACCAAGTACTTGAATCGGATGAATATCCTCATGTTCATTAATGAACATTTTATAGTAGTTTTTTTCCTTTAATTGTTTTTCTAACGTCATAGTCTTTCCCTCCAATTGCAGCCACTCTATGTCATTCATATGGAAAAGAGGCACAATTATTCCATATAGTATTCGACGGTTGTTTCGAATATAAGTCCCAATTATTAAGATTCTATCAGAGGTATTTTTTAAAAAGATGACAGTTGTATGTCAATTTGGAGTCAAATGTAACTATTGATGAGAAGAAATGTTTACTTTGACGTGCGGGACCTTCTTCCTTAAATACCACAACAAAAGTATAATAAAACCAAAGATCTAAAGGAGAATTGAACTTGGAAAAGGAACAAGCCTTAATTTTGTCCCATCATATAGAAAAAGCTAATCCAGTCTCATATGAATTAAAGAAACTAGAAATTGTTGGCGGTACATTACCTAAATTTCATCAATGGACGAATGGCAAACATACCTTAGCTGGCTATGAAGTAACCCAACTGGATAGTGACTCAGGTTATTACTTTTTATTCATTGATTGGCATCGAAATGAAAACTATTATTTAGTGATTTATGCGCATGATAAATCAACTACTTGCGCGGAGATCCGGCAAGTTCAAGAGATTGAAGGAATTCCCCATTTTGTCTGGATGTATAAGCCGTTTAAGCGCGACGGAAAAAACGATCAAAGAAAAGCTTATTTTAAACAAATGTTTGGGTCAACAACAGTTCAAATCAAACTACCTTCATCACCAAATGAAGTGGGAGACTTCTTCAACCAAGTGTTCAAGCTTTGTCAAAACCGAATCAAAGCTGACAAGATTGTTGACGTATTTAACTTTGATAATTAAGAAAAGCGCAAGCGCCTTGGTCAACCCCGACAGGCAAATGTTCTTCGGCAAGAAAAGTCGCTCTTTGGCTTTACTTGCCGAAGGTTATTTGACCCGAGCTGTAACAATCATCGCTTTATCAAACCATGATTGTTACAAGATACTCAAGGGTGATTATTCAGGATGAAAACTGGCTAGGCACTGGAGCTGGACATTTCTCGAAGTCGAATTTTATATGCTTATCATATAACAAAGGGAGGCACAATAGCCTCCCTTACAAATAACATATTATAATACCTTACTTAAAAATGCCTTCGTACGTTCTTCCTGTGGATTTTCGAATAAATCAACCGGAATATTTTCTTCGACAACGAGACCGCCGTCCATGAAAATAACCCGATCCCCAACTTCTTTGGCAAAGCCCATTTCATGTGTAACCACTACCATGGTCATACCCTCTTTTGCAAGTTGTTTCATAACCTCTAGCACCTCACCAACCATTTCTGGATCAAGGGCAGAAGTCGGTTCATCAAACAGCATGATCTTTGGTTCCATGGCTAACGCCCTCGCGATAGCAACACGTTGCTTTTGCCCACCTGACAAAGAATCAGGGTAGGCTTCAGCCTTGTCCTCCAACCCTACTTTTCGTAACAGCTCTAAGCCTTTTTTTCGTGCTATTTCCGCTGGTACATTCCTTACCTTCATAGGTGCAAGCATAATATTTTCAATCACCTTTTTATGAGGAAATAGGTTGAACTGTTGGAAAACCATGCCTACTTCTGTTCGGACCTTATTGATATCTGTCTGCTTGTCCGTTAAATCCACCCCTTCAATATATACATGACCGCCCGTGATCGATTCAAGCATGTTAAGGCAACGCAGGAAAGTAGATTTACCAGAACCTGAAGGTCCAATGACTACTACAACCTCTTGCGGCTTAACCGTAACATTAATATCCTTGAGAACTTCATTACTTCCAAATGACTTTTTCAAATTTCTTACTTCAATCATTCTGTTGCCAACCTCCTTTCAAGACGTGATAACAGGAAGCTTAAGGAGAGAGTTAATACGAGATAAATTACAGCGGCAGTGATATACGGTTCCCAAACCCGGAAATACTGACCCTGCATGGCTCGTCCCCAATACATTAATTCAGGAGCGGCAATTAGCGCAGCCAATGACGACTCTTTAATAAGAACAATAAATTCATTTCCTAATGGAGGAATCATTCGTTTAAATGCTTGCGGTAAGATGATATTCCACATAGATTGAACATGAGTCATCCCTAATGAACGGGCTGCTTCCATTTGTCCTCGATCAATGGACTGAATTCCAGCTCGGAAAATCTCAGCTATATAGGCAGCAGCATTTAACGATAGTGTTAGAATGGCAGCCGCGATAGCGTTTGTACTCCCGGTGAATAAAGGTACTACCGCAAAATGAATTAGTAGAATTTGCACGAGTAAGGGTGTACCTCTAAAAAAGGTAATATAAATACTAAATGGTAAAGCTAAGAGCTTGTTCCTCATCATTTTTCCTAAACCAATTAATAACCCCAATACCGTTCCAATTATTATACTGGCGATTGAAAGTCCAATGGTTAGTAACGTTCCTTTTAAAAAGAACGGAGCGTACTCCGCTAAAATATCCCAACGAAAATCCATCTTGTGTCCCCCTTATACAGACGTGATGCTCCTTATGCATCGAGTGCGGATGCTAAACTATGTTGCTAAAAATAAAAGGCGGAAGCGCCTCGTTCAGCCCCGACAGGCAAATGTTCTTCGGTGAGAAAAGTCCGCATTTTGACTTTTCTTGCCGAAGGTTATTTGACCCGAGGGGCTAGGCGCTGAAGCTAGATTCAGACAACTATTCCAGTTATCCACACTAGTACCTTTTTTTAATTTCATAATTAACCAAAAATTGCGTAACTGCTAGTTTGAAAGAGTTACGCAATTTTTTAGAGTACCGATTATTGTTGATCTTTTAAAATTTTAGTATCTGGTTCTACCTTAAACCACTTCTTGTAAATCTTTGCGTATGTTCCGTTATCAATTACTTCTTTAATGGCTTTATCAAGGTCTGCTTTCAACTTGCTACCTTTTGGCATCATAAGTCCGTAGAATTCTTTTGCAAATGCACCTGAATCTTCAATAACTACGAAATTATCTTTTGGATTATTTTTCACATATTGTTCAACAACGGTATTATCCGCAACAACTGCATCTGCTCCGCCGCTCTTTAATTCAAGGATTGCTAGATTGTTGTTTTCGAATTTTTTAATTTTCTCATTGTTTTTACCAAGAAGACCTTCGACAGCTTCTTGACCTGTTGTTGCATTTTGAACAGCAACTGTTTTACCATTCTTTAAATCTTCAGCACTCTTGATATCGCTGCCTTGAGGGACGAGGATTTTATTAGTAGATAAGAAATATGGCACAGTAAAGTCATATGATTGCTTACGTTCATCATTAATCGTAATAGCAGAGATACCTAGGTCAGCAGTTTTCTTGTCCAGTTCCACAAATAATGGATCCCAGCCTACATGTTCAACCTTAATTTTAAGACCTGCTTCTTTAGCTACCGCGTTAATGAAATCAATATCGAACCCTACTACTTCTCCTTTATCCTGGTATTCAAATGGTGCGTATGCAGCGTCGGTAACGACTCTTAATGTTTTTCCTCCATCGCCGCCTGTTTTACTTGTCCCACAGGCTGATAGAAGCAAGAGTAATGCCACCATGAAAACCGTTGAAGCTAACTTTAATTTCTTCATTTGTAGACCTCCACTTTTTTATTTTAAAAGTAATTTTACCAAATAATAATAATATTTTGAATATAATTGATTATAACTTTTATTAATTATTTATTCAATTGCAAAATTTTCTTACTATAGTAATACGTTAATAGACTAACGTATCACTTTGTACTATTTTAAAAATAGGCATTCGCCGTTACACTCCAAAAACCTTGGCATAATTTATAGGGTAATATCCCGATAGGAGAGATGCCCAATGAACCCTTATAATTATTACGGAGTCCCGCAACAAATGCCGATTGAATATCACACCTATGTTCCAGCTGAGCAAATGTATCCATATGTCACTCATGACCAATATGATCAGTATGATCCTAACAGACAGCCACAACAGTTAGAACGCCGAGTGAATCAATTAGAGCGACAAAATGAGCGTCAAGAAAGAGAGATCAATCAACTTCAACGTGATGTTAATCAACTGCAACGCCGCCTTCAACGAGTGAATCAACGTGTTCGCGTTCTTGAAAGAAGATTTAACATCCCATTCACACCGTTTGACGGGGAGTATTAATAGTCCTTACAAGAACCAGGTCAGTTTCCTGGTTCTTTTATTTATTGTGTACTTGCTGCCCTCTAGTTACCGTTCTTTCCTTTTTTCTTCCTTCACGGGCACTAATCCTCGCGACTAGTTACCGTTTCCCTTTCTTTTACGCCTTCACGGGCACTAGTCATCTCCACTACTTACCGTTTCACCTTCCTTTTATGTCTACATGGGCACTAGTCACTGTCACTACTTACCGTTCACCAGCTTTTTACGCCTCCACGGGCACTAGTCACCGCAACTACTTACCGTTCACCTTCTTTTTACGTCTACACGGGCACTAGTCACTCCTACTTTTAATAAATCTTACATAGTTATAAGCATTTCTCTCATTGTTTTTTTACCATCAGGAAATAAGCTGTTACCTTTTCTTACACAGTTACTGACAAAGAATACAAATTCAGATAAGTTTTTGAATATAAACACGGAGAGGAAGATTCCTATGAACCAAAGACAAGAAATTCAGTTAGCCAAAAAAATCCTACAGTTAGATCGGCTACGAGATGAGTTGTACGAAGAACTAATGAAGGTAATGGGCTCACAAGCCAATGACCTTTTACGAAAACTACAAAATTACTAAATTCAAAGGCTGTGTTAAAGAAGATTGTTGATTTTTATTCCCTGTTGATTGGAGCGGAAATCAACAGACAAGTTTAACAAAGCCAACCAAAAAGGGGGAGGAAAATGGCCACCCATTTACGTAAAGGTCTTGAGCGATTAAAACAATTCTATATAAAAAAATTAATGGAATCTGAACATAGCGGATCATCCGAAAGCGAGTTACATTCCCTTACGATTAGAGAGCTCGCTAACCTATATAAAAAGACATCCCCCTCTAAATAAGCAGCGTATCTCCTGCACAAGAACCTTCTCAAAAATATTTATATAATATAGTACCAATATCCAGTCGGATGTGAGAAAATCTAACATATAATGTAGTGTATATTATGAATTTACTGACTATAACACGAACAGGGTGTGGTGAGAGTCTAAAATGGGAAAAGATTTATCTTATAAAGATAAGAAGGTAATCACAATCGGTATTGTTAGAGATCTAACCGGTCTTTCAGAGAGACAAATAAGATATTACGAAGAGCGGAAACTTATTTTTCCAGAAAGATCAGCAGGCGGCAGTAGAAAATTTTCTTTTTCCGACGTGGAATTACTGATGGAGATTGCCAATAAAATCGAAGATGGGATTCAAACACACGAAATCAGAAAAGAAATGCTCCGCGAACAAAAGAAAGTCAACCAGGATGCCATTCGTCGAAAGATGATCCAAGGGCAACTGAATGCTCAATTTGGGATTCGAAAAAATTAAATTTACCATTTAATCCCGATTCTTTGCTAGAATCGGGGTTTTTTTATACTGAATATCTCCCCTTTTCCAAAAACCATGTTAGGTTTTCTTACAAACTTATAGAATCCTCCCCTTTTTCATGTAAAAATACAACTACACTAAATGTTATAAAAATTAACATCATTCTAAAGGGGGAGAAAAAATGGATACTTTATTTTTAATGAACAGTTTATGGGTAATGGTTAGTGCTGTGCTCGTTATTTTAATGATCGGGGGGTTCATCCTTCTCGAGACCGGCTCAACTAGAATGAAGAACGCAGGACATATCGCTGGAAAAACGATCCTTACCTTTGGAATAAGCTCCATTGTGTTCTGGGCAGTAGGTTATGGATTGATTTTCGGTAAAGGAAATCCTATCATCGGCTTTTCCGACTTCTTATATTCGGGCTATGATATCAAAGGTTTATCACTCTCTGGTGCTGTATTCTTTTTATTTCAATTAGCTTTTGCAGGAATTTCACTAACGATCGCTTTCGGAGGATTTGCGGAACGTGCGAAGTTGAGTGCCTACCTCGTATTCTCTGTCCTTTTCTCGGTCATTGTCTATCCTCCTATCGCTCATTGGATCTGGGGCGGCGGTTGGTTAGCTGAACATGGAAAACAGGATTTTGCTGGTTCGACTGTTGTTCATTTAACCGGTGCTATGGCAGCTCTTGCTGCTACTATTCTTTTAAAACCACGTATTGGGAAGTTTAATAAAGACGGTTCTGCCAATAACCTTTCGGGTCATAATCAAGTGTTCACTGCATTAAGCGTATTACTTTTATGGGTAGGTTGGTTCGGTTTTAACGCAGGTAGTACCCTATCCGTCGACAAAGGATTTTTCGGGTTCGTTGCCATTAATACCAATCTAGCTGCGGCGGCTGGAACAGTAGCTGCTATGATTATTTCCTGGATGGTCTTAGGAAAAGCGGATGTACCGATGATGTTAAACGGGGCTTTGGCAGGTTTGGTGGCTATAACTGCTTCCTGTGCATTTGTTGATACATGGGCAGCTGTTCTGATCGGTTTTATTTCCGGTATTCTCGTATTCTATAGTATTCGTTTCTTCGAAAGCAAGGGAATTGATGATCCAATTGCTGCTTTATCTGTTCATGGAACAGCAGGGGTTTGGGGCACCTTATCCACTGGATTTTTCGCAACAAAAGAATTAGCAACGGTTGGAAAGCCAGGTTTATTTTACGGAGGAGGCTTCCACCAGTTAGGCGTTCAAGCACTAGGTGTATTCACTTGCGCGGCATTTGCCTTCCTTATATCGTTTGTTTTATTAGCACTTATGAAAAAGTTTATGAATGGACTGCGTGTAACCGAAGAGGAAGAAATCATCGGACTCGATATGAGCGAACATGGCAGCTATGGATATCCTGAGTTACTATCAAATGATCAAAAACTTAAAGCACAATAACTTGCTACAATTGGCGGGACTGATCCACATCAAGCGGGTCAGCCTCTGCCTTTTACATTTTTTTATGAGGAGGTGTTAAGGATGGAGTCTGGCATTTATGAAGCAATTGGCAAGTTTCGACAATCTCATATACAACAAGTTGCTCAAGACCATTTGTTGTTAAATGAATTTCACCATCAAATTTTAACTAAAGTACTAGAGACAGCGATCCAGCACATTTCGCTTCGCTATGGCCCTTCACCCACTCCTTTTTCATTTTTTGTCATGGGAAGTGCCGGTCGGAATGAGCAATCGATTTGGAGCGACCAGGACCATGGATTGATTTATACGGATACATCTGATGTGGCGAAGTCCTATTTTTTAGCTTTAGGAAAGGAAATTTCTAAGGGTTTATATCAAGCTGGATATCCTTATTGTGATGGAGGAATTATGGCAGGCAATCCTCTTTGGTGTAAATCATTATCTGAATGGCAGGAGCAATTAACAAAATGGACAACGGAAGCCTCTTGGGAGTCCATTAGGTATCTGCTAATCTTTCTTGATGCCAGATCGGTTTACGGTGTGGCAGAGTATGTGAAAATTTTGAAACAACAAATCTATCAAACGGTTAATAACCAACACCTTTATAGCAAATTACTCAATAATACACTGCATCTTAAAAAGGGAATAAACGTGTTAGGCCAACTGTTAGTAGAGACACACGGTCCACATACAGGATCACTAAACATAAAAGAACTTGGCTTTTTACCCTTTATTAATGCAATTCGCCTAGCCGCTATTAAAGAGCATGTGTTGGAGACCTCTACCCTATCACGTTTAAAAAAACTCTCCCTTACATGGATGTCAGCTAAAGAAAGAGATATTTATATCCAGCAATTTACACAGCTTCTGAACTACCGACTCCGGTATTGTCATTCAACGGATTACGATTCAGGGCACTATCTGCCAATTAGACATTTAACAAAAGATCAAACCAGAGAGGTAAAGGATATCATTAAAAGCGGATCCGCCCTCTATCACAACGTTAGAAAGCTACTAGAAAAGGACGATACGTATGGGGATGAATGAGATGATCCAATTTTTCAAACAAATATCTGGAAAAATTAGTCCGAATATTTACGCAGGTATCCAAGGCCAATCTACACCACAGCAAATCGCCTTTCTTAGACAGGTTCAAAGAGAAATGAAACAAAATAACGCCTTAGAATCTCCCCTGCACGAATTAAAGGTTGTTGTTTTTGACTTAGAAACGACTGGATTTCATCCGGATAAGGGTGACCAAGTGATTTCCATTGGAGCTGTAAAGATGGTCGGTAGCCAAATTAGAGAGGCAGAGACCTTCTACTCATTAATCAAATCAAATCTTCCACTTTCGGAAGAGATTGCTGCACTTACTAATATCCAAGAATCAGAGCTTAAGGCAGCACCATCTGCCTCCGAGGTATTGATCAAGTTTATGCAATTCATTAAAAGTGATAGTTTAATCGCACACCATGCAAAACACGAACAATCCTTTATGCAAAAAATGACTTGGGATCTATTACGAACAAAATTTAATCATCGAATTATCGATACCTCCTTCTTAATTCGACTCTCTAACCCCTCAATCAAATCTTGGCCACTTGAAGATGTATGTACTCAATGTGGAATTGATATAAAAAATAGGCACCATGCACTTGGAGATGCGATGATGACCGCACAAATTTGGAGCCATTTTTTACAACTGGCGCATATAAAGGGATTTACTAATTTGCAGGAGGTGTATGAATACCTTGCTAAAATAGATTAAGAGATCCCTCTCTTCTTTCGGGTATTCCTATTACGATTTCATCGTATACCTCCTGCCTCCCTCTTCTAAATTTCCTCCGATTCTCTCTAATTGCCACTCATTTAAAAAAATTTCTAAAATTTTTTTCTTCTTCTCTTTCCTATTACAGCAATAATGAAAACGCTACCAATTATTTTGATTGTTTTGAATTGTCAGATTTTTATGTTGACCATGTTATCGATTGGTTGTATGATTATCGAAAATAATCATCTATAAGATATTACAGCCTTTGCACATCACCTTTTCTTAGATGCAGCAAGGCAATTCTTTTAAACTAAAAATTTAGCTATTTAAAGCGGTTTATTACTAAAGAGGAGTGGTTAGGTTGGGAAGTCAATGGATTTTCCTTGGCGGCGAATTCGTCAAGAAAGAGGATGCTGTTATTTCAGTATATGATCACGGTTTTTTATATGGGGATGGCGTATTTGAAGGCATTCGCGTATACAGCGGAAACGTCTTTAGACTAGACGCTCACCTTAAAAGACTGTACGAATCAGCTCAATCCATTATGCTGGATATTCCTTATACACAGGAGGAAATGACGCAATTAGTTGTTGAGACAATTAGAAAAAACCAACTGGACAGCGCCTATATTCGTGTCGTTGTTTCACGTGGTAGAGGAAATTTAGGCCTGGACCCTTCATCCTGCTCCAATCCAAATGTAATCATTATCGCTGAGGAACTTACCATGTATCCACAGGAGTTTTATGAAAACGGGATTAAAATAGCTTCCGTAGCTAGCAGAAGGAATCGCCCAGATGTACTAAGTCCACAAATTAAATCGCTTAACTACTTAAATAATATCCTTGTTAAATTAGAAGCCAATCAGGTAGGGGTTCAAGAAGCCCTCATGCTGAATGACCAAGGTTATGTAACTGAAGGTTCTGCTGACAATATCTTCATTGTAAAGAATGGTGTCATTTACACCCCTCCAGTCTATTTAGGAGCATTAGAAGGAATTACCCGCAACGCCATCATCGATGTTGCAAGAGCGAAAGGGTACGAGGTTAGGGAATCACCATTTACCAGACATGATGTGTATGTTGCTGATGAAGTGTTCTTAACGGGAACAGCCGTTGAAGTCATTGCTGTTATTGAAGTTGATCGCCGGGTGATCAAAAATGGAAAACCTGGTGAAGTTACGAACGAACTATTAAAAGAATTTAGACGAATTGTCACAACAGACGGAGTGGCTTGTTATCCAGAAGGTGCAAACCATGCCATTGTCAGTTAGGAGATAGATACATGCGAAGCGATATGATTAAAAAGGGAATTGACCGTGCCCCCCACCGCAGCCTTCTATATGCAACTGGGGTAAAAACGAGTGATTTAGAAAAACCATTTATCGGGGTTTGTAACTCGTTTATTGAAATTATTCCCGGACATAAACACCTTAATCATTTCGGTGAGATTGTAAAAGAGGCAATCCGCGAAGCTGGTGGAATTCCTTTTGAATTTAATACAATTGGCGTTGATGATGGAATAGCGATGGGCCATATTGGTATGCGCTATTCCCTCCCTAGCCGTGAAATTATTGCCGATAGTGCCGAAACTGTTATTAATGCCCATTGGTTCGATGGTGTGTTTTACATACCAAACTGTGACAAGATCACACCAGGAATGCTGATGGCTGCCGCAAGAACCAATGTACCATCAGTATTTATTTCAGGTGGTCCAATGGAAGCAGGCGTCTCTCCTTCCACAGGAAAAAACCTTTCCCTCACTTCTGTATTTGAGGGTGTGGGTGCTTACCATAACGGCACCATTAGTCAGCAGCAGCTCCTTGAAATTGAAACTCAAGCCTGCCCAACTTGTGGTTCTTGCTCTGGAATGTTTACAGCAAACTCCATGAACTGCCTCATGGAAGTGTTAGGAATGACGGTACCTGGAAATGGAACGATTGTTGCTACTTCTGATGAGAGACATGAACTGATTCGCCAGGCTGCCAGACATTTGATTGACTTGGTGAAAAAGGATATTCGTCCACGAGACATTATTACGAGAGAAGCCATTGATAATGCCTTTGCACTTGATATGGCAATGGGCGGATCTACTAATACTGTGTTACACACTCTTGCTATTGCCCATGAAGCGGGTATCGATTACGATCTCCGCGAAATTAATAAAATTGCGGAAAGAGTCCCTTACCTTTCTAAGATTATGCCAGCATCTGATTTTTCAATGGACGATGTTCATCGTGCCGGCGGGGTAAGTGCCATTATCAATGAACTATATAAAGTAGATGGTGCATTGCATGACAACTGCCTAACAATTACAGGAAAAACTCTTAGAGAAAATGTGAAGGATGCCACAATTACCAATCAAGAAGTCATCCGCACAAAAGATAATCCATATAGTCCTGTTGGAGGCCTGTCCATCCTTTATGGAAACATTGCACCAGATGGCGGTGTCATCAAGGTTGGTGCTGTCGATCCTTCGATTCAAACATTCCTTGGAGAAGCAATCGTCTTTGATTCTCAGGATGAAGCATTAGAAAGCATTCATAACGGAACGGTTAAAGCCGGCCATGTAGTGGTCATCCGCTACGAAGGTCCAAAAGGCGGTCCAGGAATGCCAGAAATGCTAGCCCCTACCTCCGCTATTATGGGCCGAGGCTTAGGGAAAGAAGTAGCTCTAATCACAGATGGCCGTTTCTCAGGTGCTAGCCGCGGAATTTCCATCGGTCATATCTCACCTGAAGCAGCTGAAGGCGGACCAATTGGCCTCGTTGAAAATGGGGACAAAATTCTAATTGACCTCGAAGCACGTTCAATTGAGCTTGTCGTTGATGATGAAGTGTTAGCAACTAGACTTGCTGCATGGGTAAAACCAGAGCCAAAAATTAAAACTGGTTATCTAGCAAAATATGCAAAGCTTGTTACATCTGCCAATACTGGAGGGGTAATGAAAATATAAAGAAAAGTGGGTACGACCGCTTGATAATGGGATCTACTAGTACCCCTCCCCTTCCACTGAGAAGTAAAGGTACTAACTTTCGTTCCATCCTTGACAACAAAATAAACGAAATCGATGACGGGAATAAAGGAATAAGAATTTGCATTTTCAGAGAGCTGGGGTTGCTGGAAGCCCAGTAATGCACCTTATTCCGACATCATCCCTGAGTATTGTGCTGAACGGTCCTTGCTTAGTAGGCTCAATCAGGTGTTGTTTCTTAACACCTGTTATCAAAAGAAGCGTTATTCAATTTGTTGTCGCTTCATAAGGCAGTATTCGTAAGAATGCTGTAGAACCGGGTGGTACCGAGAAAAAGAAAGGCCTTTTCTCCCCGATTATTCTGCTAATGATCTACTTCACTGCAGTTTATTCGGGGAGGATAGGGCCTTTTTTACTATTTTTGAGGACATTTAATCTTTATCTACACATTTTTGATAGATATCTACACAAATTTAGAACTTATCTACACGATTTTAATGGATATCTACACATTTTCTAACTTTATCTACACATTTTTGCAATATATCTACAAATCTTCCAAAGAGTTGAGAAACTCAACCTACTTTATTTTACAAGACCACAGCCATACGCTGAGTTTTTCTAATATTCAATTATCCGCAAGGAGGGATTACGACGTGAAAGTAGAAGCAAAAAAGCTGGAATTCCAAACCAGTACTGAACCCAAAACAGGTGCCGACCTTCTGATCGACTTATTGAAACAAGAAGGTGTTGATACATTATTTGGGTATCCAGGAGGTGCCGTCCTTCCGATCTATGATGCCATCTATCGGGCAAAAGGAACCATCAATCATATCCTTTTCCGCCACGAGCAAGGTATGATCCATGCTGCTGAAGGATATGCTCGGATTACTGGAAAACCTGGAGTAGTCATTGCCACTTCAGGGCCAGGTGCCACGAACCTGGTAACTGGAATTACCGATGCCATGATGGATTCCCTTCCGCTCGTAGTATTTACAGGGCAGGTTGCACGGAGTGTCATCGGCACAGACGCCTTCCAGGAAGCAGACGTGATGGCTATTACAACACCAATTACCAAACATAATTATCAAGTGCAATCTATTTCCGATTTACCAAGAATTGTGAAGGAAGCTTTCCATATTGCTTCTACCGGCCGGCCTGGCCCAGTCTTAGTCGACATTCCAAAAGATATTTCGGCAGGAGAATTAACAGAAGAACCAAAAGAAGCTTTTATCAATCTACCAGGCTATCAGCCAACAACCAAACCTAATCCATTACAAATTAAGAAACTGGCAGATTCTATTTCTAAAGCAAAAAAGCCGGTTGTCCTCGCCGGAGCTGGAGTTCTTCACGGCAAAGCTTCAGTTGAACTGACTGCTTTTGCTGAAAAATACGATCTTCCAGTAGTCACTACACTACTTGGATTAGGTGCCTTCCCTGCTGACAGCCCTCTCTCCTTAGGAATGGGCGGGATGCATGGAACATATGCAGCAAATATGGCTTTATACGATTGTGATTTACTTATCAATTTTGGCGCACGGTTCGATGATCGCTTAACTGGGAACTTGAAACACTTTGCACCAAATGCAAAGGTAGCCCATATCGACATTGACCCTGCCGAAATTGGAAAAAACATACCAACACAAATTCCAATTGTTTCTGATACACGTGAGGCATTATTGGAATTAGCGCAGCATGAGGTGGAACAGCCGGAGCACCAAGCCTGGCTAGCAACACTCCAACAGTACAAACAGGAATATCCGCTTTGGTATAAGCATGATTCAAACGGAATATGTCCACAGTGGGTAATTGAGGCTGTTCATAAAGTAACGAATGGAAATGCCATTGTTGCAACTGACGTAGGTCAGCATCAAATGTGGGCCGCTCAGTATTACACTTTTAAGCAGCCACACCGTTGGATCACATCAGGTGGACTTGGCACGATGGGCTTTGGCTTTCCTGCCGCCATCGGAGCACAAATTGCCTCACCAGAAAGTACAGTTGTTGCTATTGTAGGAGACGGAGGTTTCCAAATGACCCTTCAGGAATTATCGGTCATTTATGAAAGAAACCTTCCTGTAAAAATCATCATCGTTAATAACGGGGCACTCGGAATGGTTCGCCAATGGCAGGAACTACTGCATGGAAACCGTATTTCTGAATCTATCCTTCATACTCAGCCTGATTTCGTCAAGCTGGCTGAAAGTTACTCGATTCGCGGTGTTAAAGTGAACACACAGGAAGAGCTCATTACAGTCTTACCAGAAGTTTTTGCACACAATGGCCCAGTTCTTGTTGATTGCCGCGTTCTTCAACAGGAAAAAGTGTTTCCAATGATTGCACCAGGCAAAGGAATCCATGAAATGATTGGGGTGAAACCATGAAACGGATCATAACAGCCACTGTCCAAGACCGAAGCGGCGTCCTAAACCGGGTCACAGGCCTCTTACAAAGACGGCAATTCAATATTTCAAGCATCTCTGTTGGGCCGACGGAAACCGAAGGCATCTCTAAGATGACGTTAGTAGTCGAAGTGGAAGACGACCAACGCCTTGAACAAGTAACAAAACAATTAAACAAGCAAATTGATGTATTAAAAGTATCCGATATTACGGACAAAGCCATTGTTGCAAGAGAGCTCGCTCTAATCAAGGTAGCCAGCAGCAGCCAGCTCCGAAGCGAAATCAACGGAATCATTGATCCGTTTCGTGCCTTAATTATTGATGTCAGCAAGGATAGCTTAGCCATCCAAATCACAGGACGCCCTGATAAAATCGATGCTCTGATTGAGCTGCTCCGCCCTTACGGTATTAAAGAAATTGCCAGAACAGGACTGACGGCCCTTCAAAGAGGACATCAACCGCAAGTAAATGAATTAGCTACGTACTCACTATTAAAATAAAAACTATTCCTGAAAGGATGATTCATTATGGTAAAGGTACTTTATAACGGAGATATTCAAGAGGCAGTTTTACAAGGAAAAAAAGTTGCGGTAATCGGATATGGTTCACAAGGTCATGCACATGCTTTGAACTTAAAAGAAAGTGGATTTGATGTAGTGGTTGGTCTTAGAGGCGGCAAATCATGGGATAAGGCAGTTGAAGATGGACTTGATGTTCGTTCTGTAGCAGAAGCAACTGCTGTTGCCGATGTGGTCATGGTTCTTCTTCCAGACGAAATGCAACCTAAAGTGTATGAAGAAAGTATTAAACCAAATCTTGAAGCAGGTAATGCTCTTGTTTTTGCTCACGGCTTTAATGTTCACTTTAGCCAAATTGTCCCTCCAGCTGATGTAGATGTCTTCCTCGTTGCACCTAAAGGACCTGGACATTTAGTAAGACGCACATACACTGAAGGCGCTGGCGTTCCTGCCCTTTACGCTGTTTATCAAGACTATACTGGTCAAGCGCGTGAAGTAGCTCTTGCATATGCAAAAGGAATTGGATCTGCTCGTGCAGGTGTGTTAGAAACTACATTCCAAGAGGAAACAGAAACAGATCTATTCGGAGAACAAGCGGTCCTATGTGGAGGTACAACGGCTCTTATCAAAGCAGGCTTCGAAACACTTGTAGAAGCAGGTTATCAGCCTGAGGTTGCCTATTTTGAGTGCTTACACGAATTGAAGTTAATCGTGGACCTTTTATATGAGGGTGGCTTAGAAAACATGCGCTATTCTATTTCAGATACAGCTCAATGGGGAGATTTCGTATCTGGACCACGCGTTGTAAATGAGGATACAAAAGCAAGAATGAAGGAAGTTTTAAAAGATATCCAAACTGGCGTGTTTGCAAAAGGCTGGATCCTTGAAAACCAAGCAAATCGCCCACAATTCAACGCAATCAATCGCGCTGAGAACAATCACCAAATCGAGGTTGTTGGCCGAGAACTTCGTGCATTAATGCCATTCATTAAAAAGCCAGTAAATGCGAAGAAGGAAGTGGTGGTAAATGGTTCACGTTAACATCTTTGATACAACCTTACGCGATGGTGAGCAGTCACCTGGTGTGAATTTAAACCAGCTCGAGAAGTTAGAGATTGCAAGACAGCTAGAACGATTTGGTGTAGATATTATGGAGGCCGGCTTCCCGGCTTCCTCACAAGGAGATTTTGAAGCAGTACGAGCGATTGCCCAAACGATTAAAAATGCATCCGTTACAGGCTTGGCACGCGCGACAAAATCAGACATTGACATTGCGTGGGATGCCTTAAAAGATGCGGCTGAGCCTAGATTGCATGTGTTTCTTGCTACCTCCCCTATCCATATGAAATATAAGCTAATGAAAACACCCGAACAAGTCACACAAACGGCAGTGGACATGGTCGCTTATGCTCGCCAAAGATTCCCGCAGGTGGAATGGTCTGCAGAGGATGCTTCCCGCTCTGACCTTGACTTTCTGGTTCAGATTATTACAAAAGTAATTGATGCTGGGGCAACCGTCATCAATCTACCTGATACGGTAGGCTATACAACACCGGAAGAATATGGCCGCATGTTCCGCTACATTCGAGAACATGTACCTAATATTCATAAAGTATCCCTTTCTTGCCACTGCCACGATGACCTGGGTATGGCAGTCGCAAATAGCCTTGCTGCCATTGAAAATGGAGTGACACAAGTAGAGGGAACAATCAACGGAATTGGTGAACGTGCCGGTAACGCCTCTTTAGAGGAAATTGCTGTAGCCTTAAATATTCGTAAAGATAAGTATCCTTACACTACAAATCTAGTATTAAAAGAAATCAAACGTACAAGTGATCTTGTCAGCCGTTTTACAGGTATGTTAGTCCCTCCTAACAAAGCGGTTGTTGGAAAAAATGCTTTTGCCCATGAGTCAGGTATTCATCAGGACGGCGTGTTAAAAAATACCTTAACCTATGAAATTATTACACCTGAATTAGTTGGGGTTAAATCCAATGATTTAGTCCTCGGGAAACACTCCGGCAGACATGCATTTAAGGACAAAATTGAGCAAATGGGCTACACCCTATCTCCTGAAAAACTAGGTAAGGCCTTCATTGCTTTTAAACAATTAACAGACCGAAAAAAAGAAGTAACGGACGAAGATTTGTTTACGATTTTAACCGATATCCAAACGACATCAGTCGATGTGAAAAAATACGAACTTGTTGCTTTCCAAGTACAATACGGTTCAGCCAATCTCCCAACTGCGACGGTAGCATTAACTACTCCAGAAGGAATCCGTGTAGAAACTGCGCGTACAGGATCAGGAAGTGTTGAGGCTCTAATGAACACATTAGAAGCACTCATTAAAGAAGAAATTCATCTCACAGATTTTCGATTAAGTTCCGTTGGCCAAGGCCGAGATGCCCTAGCTGAAGTTCACGTAAAAATGACCGTAAACGGAGTCAAAGTCAGCGGCCGCGGATCAGCGCAAGACGTACTAGAAGCATCAGCCAAATCATTCCTAAACGCAGTAAACCGCGTATTTTATAACCAAAAAGCATTAGTAACAGAAACAGCTATTTCTTAAAAGTATGGGCGTAAGCAAACGCCCTTATTTTAAAAAAAATGAGGAGGTTGCTCTAATGAAAAAACATATTGTCTTACTTCCTGGTGATGGAATCGGTAAGGAAGTCATTCATTCAGCAAGAGAAGTATTAAGCGCCGTAGCGGAAGAATATAATCATTCATTCAGCTTTGAGACCCATGAAATCGGAGGAGCAGCCATTGATCAATACGGCACTCCCCTTCCAGACTCAACGGTTGATGCCTGTAAGCAGGCAGATGCAGTATTACTTGGAGCAGTCGGTGGGCCAAAATGGGATCAGAACCCTTCCCATTTACGTCCAGAACGCGGCTTACTTGGAATCCGTAAGGCACTTGATTTATATGCAAACTTAAGGCCAATCAAAGGATTCAAAAATCTTCTCCATGCATCACCTTTGAAGGAAGAAGTAGTATCTGGCAGTGACCTCCTTATTGTACGTGAATTAACGGGCGGCCTTTACTTTGGAACACCAAGTGAACGACGTGATAATGGAAATGCTGTGGTAGACACACTAGCTTACACACGTAAAGAGATCGAAAGAATTGTAGATAAAGGTTTCCAAGCGGCTCAGCAGCGACGCGGGCACTTAACCTCTGTTGACAAAGCCAATGTGCTTGAGTCCAGTAAACTATGGCGCGAAGTAGTGGAAGAGAAAAAAGCTCAATATCCAGATGTGGCTGTTGAACATGTGTTAGTAGATGCAGCAGCAATGAAATTGATCACGAATCCCACTCACTTTGACGTAATCGTTACTGAGAATCTTTTTGGTGATATCTTAAGCGACGAGGCATCCGTACTAACAGGTTCGCTTGGAATGCTTCCATCTGCCAGCCTACGCGAAGATGGAGTTGGTCTTTATGAACCAGTTCATGGCTCTGCTCCTGACATCGCAGGAAAAGGGGTAGCTAATCCAGTTGCGATGATTTTATCCGCTGCGCTCATGTTACGTTATTCCTTCCAATTAGATGATGAAGCGAAGGTAATTGAAGACGCGGTTCAGTCTGTGCTTGATGCCGGCTTCCATACCGGTGATCTTCAGGTGTCAGATGGACGCCTTGTTGGAACTGTAGAAATGACTAATTTAATCGTGGATTACATTAAATCACAAAATGCATCCAAGTGTATCGCCAGCTGTTATTTTTAATAGAGACGATTGAATCCGCCATTTTTTCTTAAAGGCTGTGTTAAAGAACAGTGTTGATTTATACACTCTGTTGATTGGAGTGGAAGGCGCGAATACTCCTGTGGGAGTATGGTTCAGGGGAGACCCCGCAGGCGCGTTTCTCCGAGGAGGCTCGCCGGAAACACCCACGAACCGCTCGCGCCTGGAACGGAAGTCAACAGGCAAGTTTAAGAGAGCATCCTTAAAAAGAAAGCTTGGCGGATTCCTTGCAAATTTTTCAAAAGCAAACATCTAAATCTATTAACGTGAGGAAGAAAGCTATGCAAACACCAAAAAATATCATCCAAAAAATCTGGGAACAACATGTTGTCCATCAAGAGGAAGGCAAGCCCGATTTACTTTATATCGATTTACACCTCGTACATGAAGTAACCTCTCCTCAAGCATTTGAAGGCTTACGAATGAACGGACGCAAAGTCCGCCGTCCGGATCTTACTTACGCAACAATGGATCATAATGTTCCTACCCGGCAGCGTCTTGTTATTAATGACCCCATTTCTAAAAAGCAAATTGATACCTTACAGGAAAACTGTCAGGAGTTCGGTATTACATTGGCTGACATTCATCATCCAGACAATGGAATCGTCCATGTTATTGGTCCTGAGCTTGGCCTCACCCAACCTGGAAAAACTATTGTCTGCGGGGATAGTCACACCTCAACCCATGGTGCATTCGGGGCCTTAGCCTTTGGTATTGGTACAAGTGAAGTAGAACATGTTCTTGCCACCCAAACGCTTTGGCAGGCTCCGCCAAAAACTCTTAATGTAAAAGTAAACGGAAAACTTGGAGTTGGCGTAACAGCCAAGGACCTCATTCTAGCGATCATTGGCAAATTTGGCGTCCAATTTGGAACAGGTTATGTAATGGAATATACTGGGGAAGCGATTCGTGCCTTGTCCATGGAAGAACGGATGACCGTTTGTAACATGTCGATCGAAGCTGGTGCAAGAGCAGGCTTGATCACTCCTGATGAAACAACCTTTGAATATTTACGAGGCCGCCGTCACGTACCACAAGGGGAAGCTTTTGAAGAAGCAGTTGCAGCTTGGAAATTATTAGCTACTGACGAAGGTGCTACTTATGATGCAGTGGTTGAAATTGAGGCTGCAGAAGTCGAACCTCAGGTTACATGGGGAACCAATCCTGGTATGTGTATTCCTGTCACAGCCAATGTCCCAAGTCCGGATGATGTTGAAAGAGCTAGCGAAAAGGACGAAATTAACCGCGCGCTTGAATACATGGGACTTATAGCTGGTGAACCAATTTCAAATGTAAAAATTGATCATGTGTTCATTGGTTCTTGTACCAATTCACGGTTAAGCGACCTGCGGAAAGCGGCAGAAGTGATTCGTGGCAAAAAGGTCAATCCTTCCGTTACGGCGATTGTTGTTCCAGGCTCGTTTAGTGTAAAACTTGCGGCGGAAAAAGAAGGCTTAGATGTCATCTTTAAGGAATCGGGCTTTGAATGGCGTGAGGCGGGCTGCAGTATGTGTTTAGCCATGAATGATGATATTGTCCCTGCTGGCGAACGCTGTGCCTCCACTTCTAACCGGAACTTTGAAGGAAGACAAGGAAATGGCGCACGTACACATCTTGTCAGTCCTGAGATGGCCGCTGCGGCTGCGGTTGCAGGTCACTTTGTTGATGTTCGTCAATTCACTGCTCAGGAGGTTATGTAACAGATGGAACCACTACGCATTCACCAAGGACTTGTTTGTCCGTTAAACAGGCCCAACATCGATACCGATCAAATTATTCCGAAGCAATTTTTGAAGCGAATTGAACGCAGCGGTTTCGGGCAATTCCTCTTTTATCACTGGCGCTTTGATGATGCGGGAAACTTAAAACCTGATTTCCCTTTGAATTTGCCAAAGTACCATGGCGCTTCCATTTTGGTCGCTGGTGAAAACTTTGGATGTGGCTCCTCTCGTGAGCATGCACCATGGGCGGTTCAGGATTTTGGCTTCAAGGTCATTATCGCACCAAGCTACGCGGATATTTTTAAGAATAACTGTGTAAAAAATGGTATTCTTGCTATTCAAGCGAGTGAATCACAAGTACAGACCATTATAAAGAATGCAGAATCTGAGGGTTACAACCTAACTGTCAATCTTGAGGAGCAAAGAGTATACGATAACAATGGATTTGAGGTTACTTTCGAAATTGCTCCATACCCTAAACAAATGCTACTGAACGGATGGGACGAAATTGGGGTTACCTTAACTTATGAAGATAAAATTAAGCAATATGAATTAGCAAGATAAGTTGAAATGAGCTTGGTGAACAAGCTCATTTTTCTTTTCTCTTCTAAGAAAAGAGCAGCTCCTTGGTCAGGATTAATTTTGCGGCGCTTAAATATCTAGTCTCACCTAAGCGTACAAAAATCTTTATCCTTTAGTAGACGGCAACCTTGCAATTGGCATTAGAATCTGAATCTATTTACCGGTCGGCCTCTTTTTCCTTTTGCTCGGGCATTAGCAACTTCTTCTATTTACCGGTCGGGCTCTTTTCCCTTTTGCTCGGGCATTAGAACCTCCTTCTATTTACCGGTCGGGCTCTTTTCCCTTTTGCTCGGGCATTAGAACTTTCTTCTATTTACCGGTCGGGCTCTTTTTCCTTTTGCTCGGGCATTAGAACCTTCCCCTATTTACCGGTCGGGCTCTTTTTCCTTTTGCTCGGGCATTAGAACCTTCCCCTATTTACCGGTCGGGCTCTTTTTCCTTTTGCTCGGGCATTAGAAACCTACCCTATTAACCGATCGGGCTCTTTTTCTCTTTGCTCGGGAATTAAAAACTTCTTCTATTTACCGGTCAGGCTTCTATCCATTGAATCAGGACATAAAATACTAAACTATCTAGGACTGGGACTGTTGCTGGCAATTTTAAAAAAAGCTTCACCCCATTTCGGAGCAAAGCGTTGGTGTTAAAGCCGTTCTAATATATCTTTATTATCCGACTCCTCATCAAAGGTAAGTACATCATCCACTGGCTGGTACGACTCACCATAAAAATGCTTGTCCTTATAAGTATGAATCATGTCATATGTTTTTTTCATCGCTTGAAAAATCATTTCCTCTGATTCATCATTCGGCGCCCAATAGAGAATTTCCATGCGGTTAATTTCATTGGTTGCAAGGGACCTTCTTTCATAACCAATTGAAGTAGCATGCTCGAATTTTTCCCGCTTATAAAAATGCAACCGTTTTTCGGTATCACTATCCTCATAGTTTACAGGTTCTACTTCTAGGATGATCGGTTTTCCCTTTTGCTTTAGCTTCTCCAAAAGCTTACGACCAACGCCCTGCCCCCGGGCATCTTTCGAAACAAATAAATAATCGATAAAAATGAAATTGTCTAGTTCCACATACATTAACACATGGTTGGGCCCTTCATCTTTATGATAGATTTCAGCCCGCTCTTTAAGAAGGGTTTCCATATGCTCTCTTGATTTCATTTCTTCCACAGGAAAATATTGATTCAATTTTTCATACCAATGCATGATATCCCCCTTAATACTTTGGCTCTGTTTAACTTGCCTGTTGATTTCCGCTCCAGGCACGAGCGGTTCGTGGATGTTTCGGCGAGCCTCCTCGGCGCTTGCGCCTGCGGGGTCTCCCCTGAACCATTACTCCCACAGGAGTCTTCGTGCCTTCCGCTCCAATTAACAGGGTGTAAAAATCAACATTGTTCTTTAACACAGCCAATACTTTAAAATTCTGGCAACTGGTCTAGATTGTTTTCTTTTATGCCATCAGGTTCACTTCTGATGATATCTCTACCATACTTATGAAAGACATCCACATGGGCTAACTTTCCTGCCTTTGCTTCATCCAAGGCTGTTAGATAATCCAACTCTCTCCCACTGCTTGTCTTAAAAGCAATAATATCTCCATCTTCATTCTTTCTTACGGCTACAAATGCTTCTTTACCTTCAGGACTAGGCTGACCTGCCTCTTTCATTGCGTTTTGCTCACTTTGTTGCTTATATTCTTCGTATATTTTTTCAAAATCCTGTTGTTCCATTCTTTCCACCTCCGAACATTTGTTAGTATTTTTCGTTTATGAAAAATTATCCGTTGTCCGGTAAGTAAAGTATTAAAATACTACTATACCCGTAGAAAGTCCGACTGAAACTTCTGTGTTAAAATTCCCTCCACAAGCTGAAAGTGGAGGGCTTTCTAAACTTGGAGGGTATAATAGTAAAAAGGATTTCCTTTAGGAGTGAATCGAATGATTAGCTTAAATAAGAACCATGACCCGCAGAGGAACGCTGAACTGCTTGCAGGAATAACTGGAAAGCACCTAAATTATCAAGAAGAAGTTAAGGAGGCAGAAGAATTTCTCCAGCAAATGTCGAACGAAGAGTTTGTTCCGGTCTCAAGTCAAAATCCTTCTCCCCCTCTTCCAATGATAAATAGAATAACGGAAAGGTTTTTTCGTCTACTTTCCAAACCTTATAACCTTTTGGAATCAACTAAAGTTAAGGTAGATGACCAAGGACAAATAACACCAGATTGGAAGGATACGCTGGATATTGAATACAACCTTTTGAACAAAATGATAGAACGTGAAGTGAATGTCATAGATTTTGGTGCAGTTGGGGATGGAAAAACGGATTGTACTATAGCATTTAAAAAGGCGATTGGAAACGGCCGTGTAAAAGTCATTGTGCCACCAGGAGTTTTTTTAACAAAAGGAATTCGTTTACCTTCATGGACATGGTTCGAGGGTTCTGGTAAAGGAGTAACAACGATAAAGCTCGATCACCAGGCTTCAAAAGGAACAAGGCTGGTAACCAACGCTAATCACTGGAAAGGCAACCACCACCTTCTCGTCCAAAGAGTAAGTTTGGACTGGAACGTGGAAAGGTTAGTTGATGCAGAAAAAACTAGTACATGGGGGAACCATTCAAGCTGTTTAACGTTCGCCAATGTAACCTACGCATGGATTAATGATGTGGAAGGCATCAATCCTGGTCTTCATTGTTTTGATATCTCCTCTACTCTGTATAATTACGCTGGTGATGGCTTCCGTGCGCGTGGTGGAAGTAAATATGTCTGGCTCAATTATGTGACTGGCTACGGCTTTGGGGATGATGGAATTACCACTCACCATAGTGATTATATTTGGATTTCTAACTCCCATATGTGTGAACCTAGTGGACGAGCTCATCGGAAAGGGCACTCCAATTCAAATGGAATCGAAATTGATGATGGTTCACGTAATGTTCTGTTGGTGAATAACTCAACTACAAGATGCTTTGGCGGGGTGGAAATCAAAGCGCATCAAAATTCATCAGCAGCTTCTAATGTTGTCATCATTGGTCATATTTCAGTCAACGATAACCGGTCGTTTAACTTTCGTCACATCGGCCACCATAAAAGTTCCGAGGCGGAATCGCGGTCAGCTTTTAACATTTTAGCTGTAAACCTTGCCTCCATCGCACCGGTATTTACGGATTTATACGAGGAGTCAACTCCCCGCGGCATGGTGATTTCTGCCTATAAAAATGTTGTGATCCATCATTTTACCTTAGTAGGAGATCCTACTTATGATTATAAAGGAAACCCTGTCATTGCAGTCCAATATCAAGCTAGAAATGTACGGTTAAACAATCTTTCATTCCGAGGCTTTAAGCATGCAGGGGCAGATTTGAAGGTTTATGGCGGTGAGAACAAAGCTGATTCTATTAAGGTAACAAATATGGCGATTCAAGAATCCGCCCAAAAACCAATAGAAGTGGGGCAAGGTCTTATTGATTTTAGTATCGAGAATGTATGTGAGAAACAGCTAATATACTAAAAATGAAAGCGTCACACATTATATTAAAGGATTCACATAAGCGGTGCCTGACCACGTTTCGGCAGCGTAAATGACAGTCTATTTTACTAAGAAATCAACATGAAGAAGAGTACCTGAATAAATTGTATATGCGCTCTTTAGATCTAAACGACCGAAGACCTGATTTTCTTAACGCTTCAGTCGTTAAGAACCCTCCTAATCGACCGGAGCCCTGATTTTTTTACCCCTTCGGTCTTTATGAACCCTTCTAATCGACCGGAGACCTGATTTCTTTACCCCTTCGGTCGTTATGAACCCTTCTAATCGACCGAAGTCCTGATTTTTTTAACGCTTCGGTCGTTATGAATCCTTCTAATCGACCGATGGCCTGATTTTCTTAACGCTTCAGTCGTTATGAACCCTTCTAATCGACCGGAGACCTGTTTTTTTTACCCCTTCAGTCGTTATGAATCCTTCTAATCGACCGAAGACCTGATTTTTTTACCCCTTCGGTCGTTATGAACCCTTCTAATCGACCGGAGACCTGATTTTTTTACCCCTTCGGTCGTTATGAACCCTTCTAATCGACCGGGGACCTGATTTTTTTACCCCTTTGGTGGTTATGAATCCTTCTAATCGACCGGAGACCTGTTTTTTTACCCCTTCGGTCGTTATGAACCCTTCTAATCGACCGGAGACCTGTTTTTTTTACCCCTTCGGTCGTTATGAACCCTTCTAATCGACCGAAGTCCTGATTTTTTTACCCCTTCGGTCGTTATGAACCCTTCTAATCGACCGAAGTCCTGATTTTTTTACCCCTTCGGTCGTTATGAATCCTTCTAAACGACCGATGGGCTGATTTTCTTAGCCCTTCGGTCGTTATGAACCCTTCCAAACGACTGGAGCCCTGATTTTTTTTAACGCTTCAGTCGTTATGAACCCTTCTAATCGACCGAAGTCCTGACTTTTTTACCCCTTCGGTCGTTATGAACCCTTCTAATCGACCGAAGACCTGATTTTTTTACCCCTTCGGTTGTTATGAATCCTTCTAATCGACCGAAGACATGATTTTTTTACCCCTTCGGTCGTTATGAACCCTTCTAATCGACCGAAGACCTGATTTTTTTACCCCTTCGGTCGTTATGAACCCTCCTAATCGACCGAAGACCTGATTTTTTTAGCCCTTCAGTCGTTATGAACCCTTCTAATCGACCGGAGCCCTGATTTTTTTACCCCTTCGGTCGTTAGAACCCTTCTAATCGACCGGAACCCTGATTTTTTTACCCCTTCGGTCGTTATGGACCCTTCTAATCGACCGGAGACCTGATTTTTTTACCCCTTCGGTCGTTATGGACCCTTCTAATCGACCGGAGACCTGATTTTTTTACCCCTTCGGTCGTTATGAACCCTTCTAATCGACCGAAGTCCTGATTTTTTTACCCCTTCGGTCGTTATGAACCCTTCTAATCGACCGAAGATCTGATTTTCTTAACGCTTCAGTCGTTATGAACTCGTCTCAACGACCGGAGCTCTGATTTTCTTAATAGTTCATTCGTTATATAACCGTCTCAACGACCGAAGCTCTAATTTGCACTTATTTTGGCATTCTAAATGACATCTAAATTGACATGAATTTTCAATGTACAATATGTATTGTCACTCAAAAAACACTTTAATAATGCCATTTCTAAAAGAAATTGACATTAAACCTTGTTATAACAACAAAAATGGCATGCGTCACTTTACATGCCATTTTATCTGTCAATTTGTCTTCTTGCACCCCACAAGTGAATCCTTAACATTATTATTTATGACGCTTTCCTTCCTTTTCTGTGGCCTCCACCGCTAATCCATCCACAAGTTTTTCGGCCACTCTTCGATACAAATTGCTCATGTGTACAAGTGAGGAAATCATCAATATTTGTTCAAGATAAGAAGAATCTTTCTTCTCTGCTTGTGTAATTTCTTCTTTTACTTCCTTCACTCTATGTTCGATGTCTTCTTTAAAGTCCTTTGCATTTTGGCTAGTTAAATGAAGATAGCTTGTGTAAAATGACTCAATATCAATATCCTCTTTTACAATCTTCTTATTAATCCCATCTAGTGTCACCTTAATATCATTAATCGAGAGTGCCCCTTTTAACTGGTAAATCAGGCTCATTAAGATGAGATGCTCTTTAGAGTATTTCTTATTTTGAATCGGAAAAATCAACTTTCCTTTTGCATAGTTGTTAATCATTGTTTTGGTGAGAATTTTTTCTTCCTCATTCCGTTTTGTTTCGTTAAATTTACCTTCAAATAGCTGAATGACTTGATCCATGTATAAATCAATCCTTGGAATCTCATCCAAAGTAATGTTTGTTTCTAAGCCCAGTTGATTAATAATCCGATTTATTTCTTCCATTTAAAAAACCCCGCTCATTTTTCTTTATATTTTCATTATACCTAAAGAATTAGGTGTTGACTAGGTTGAGTTACATCAGTATCATTATAAGTAGTTATTAAAACTATATGATGTGTTAGGAGGAAATAAAATATGAACAATTATATTCGTGAACCCATTAATGGGCTGACACACTTAGCTGGAGCCGTTTTAGCGTTTATTGGACTTCTTGCGATGGTGATTAAAACGGCTATGACAACTCCAGCTCCGCTGCCACTTACAGCAGTCATTATATTTGGAATTAGCATGATCCTGCTTTATGCCGCTTCAGCCACGTATCATATGGTGATTGCACACGATAAGGTTATCGCTTTTTTGAGAAGGCTGGACCATTCAATGATTTTTGTGTTAATTGCAGGTACGTATACTCCCTTCTGCTTTATCAGTTTAAACGGAAAAACGGGGGCCATTCTTTTTTCAATTATTACAGGCGTTGCAGTAAGCGGCGTAGTGTTTAAGATGGTGTGGTTTAACTGCCCCCGTTGGATTTCTACTGCATTATATATTGCCATGGGCTGGATGATTATTTTTGTTTTTTCACCTCTAATGGGCAGCCTTGCTCCGATGGGGCTGTTACTACTGGTACTCGGGGGAATTTTTTATACAATCGGTGGAGTCATCTATGGCGCAAAACCAAAATTCCTCGAAACAAAGCACTTGGGATTTCACGAGATTTTTCATATTTTCATACTCCTTGGGAGCCTGGCACATTTCTTCTCTGTGTTTTTATATGTCATTTAAAATAAATAAAGAGGTGCAAATCGCACCTCTTTTTGTATGTTATTTAATATTCTCTTCTGATTCTATTAAGCTCTTCAAACAAAACATTTGCATGATTGTACACAGGATCCTTTGCTCCATAAAGAAGTGTTACTCTTCCATTTAAGCTTTGATCCATAATCTGCTTAATCATTTCCTGCTTCTGTGCATCAGACCGTAATTCCTTAATATATAGTTTCTGAAATTCCTCAAACAGCTCTGGCTTATGGCAAAACCATTTCCTAAGCTCATTGCTAGGAGCAATTTCCTTAAACCAATGTGATAATCTCGCATTTTCCTTCGATATCCCCCGCGGCCACAACCGATCAATTAAAATTCGGCAGCCAACCATCTCATCATCCGGATCATAAACTCTCTTAAGAAATAGATTATTGCTCATTTTTCCACCTCAACATATTTCAACCTCTGATGTGTCCAATCCAGATGGACAGTGTCCACGGAGGGTGCCTGACACCACACCTGACACCACACTATTAATCTTCGTCCTTAACGTCGATGCTTTCTGGAATTGGCTCATTTAGGATTTCTTCAATCAGTTCTTTGTATTTTTCCAGCTGTTTTAGATGAGTACTGAATTGGTCTCTGTTGATTAGGTACTGTTCCCCATCAAATACGGACCGAATTTTCTTTTGTTGGATGAGACTTTTAACAGTTGCTTCTGGCACCTCTAGATATTCGGCTGTTTCTTTTATAGTAAGATACAAGTTCCTAACACCTCTTTTAAAAAATTAATACTATGAAACAATTTTCCACTGATAGTGACCGCATGGGATCACCTTCATCGCTTAAACCCAGGACGGTAATTAAGGAAGTTTTCATAGGCAAAGCCTTTTACTTCTTCCTCTTTAAAATGCTTTAATAGTTCGTTGATTAGATTTTGGCTCTTTGATGCGTCTTCTAGGTCGGTAATAAACGTCGAGATCCCATCAAAATCGGAACCTAATCCAATTTGCTTCACACCGCCCAACGAGCAAAAATGATCGATATGCTTCACTAGGTCTGTAATTTTCACCTCTCCATATTCTTTCACAAATGTTGGAAGATACACAACGTGAATGTGTCCACCCTTCGCGAACATCGCTTTTGCCTGTTCATCTGTTAAATTACGTGGGTGATGACAAAGTGCTCTTGCATTAGAATGGCTCGCAATTGGATACTTGGCCAGCTCAATGACCTCCCAAATCCCCTTATCACTTAAGTGGGAAACATCTGTAAGGATCTGATGCTCGTTATTAAACTCAACGATCTCTTTTCCAAAAAGAGTCAGTCCCGCTCCGCGCGGTTCTCCTGCTCCATCTGCAGCCAGGTTTGCCTGATTCCAAGTCAACCCTACTGACCGGACCCCTAACCTGTAAAGAATATGCAGTTTAGCTAAATCGTTGCCAATGGCGTCTACTCCTTCAAGTGTCAACATTGCTCCAATTTGGCCAATTTTTAAGCGGTCAAAATCAGACCATTCCTTGATATGTACCATGTCGGGGTTTCTTCCGAGCACTTCTTTGTAAAAATAATCAATTTGTTCAAGTGCCACTTGAAATTTATGGTCTCCTTTAATTTCGGGTTCAATAAAAATAGCAAAGCACTGAACCTTTATTTGTCCTTGCTGTAATCGAGTTTTATTAGTTTGTAACTCTGGTGCATCTGCAAATCTTAGTGCTCCTTTTGCTTCTTGGAGCTTAAGCAGCGCATCACAATGTAAGTCGATAATATTCATTTTGAGCGATCTCCTTTTTATAAAAATTTTACCATAACAAATAGAGCTAGGTTGAGAGGTACCTAGCTCAAATAAATTTAGTTTGCTTGCTCCGCCATCTCTTTTACCTTTGGCAGTACCTTGTCCCAAATATCCGCACTCATATCTCGGTACTTCTCTCCATCCGTCATTGCTGAGAAATCACCTTGTAAAATATGTAGGGTGGTCTCCCCATTTTCCTCAAGCAGATGGAATGTAATTCCGTCTTCCTCTGTCACCGCAGGTCTCTCCGCACTTCGAACGTCAAATACGGTAAAGCGAAGAAAATTGTTTTTCTCAACAGCCGTAACGTTACCTTCAACAATCACGGTACCGTCCTGACCTTTCCAAAATACTGGACTTCCCAGCTCCCAAGTCGACTCAAGATGGAACTGTGGACCGCCGCTTGAAAATTCCTTTGCCCAATCGGCATTATACTCACTAATAGTAAGTACATCCCATACTTTGGTTGCAGGAGCATTAATTGTAATCGATTTGTCGACAAAAAGTTTACTCATAGTTTCCTCCACATTGGCATCATTGTTATTTCTATTATACGACACAAATTTTTAAATAAATACTGCGATGCCGTTCATTTTTGGACATATATTCTTACAAAGCCCCATTGAAAAAGTTTGTTAAGTAACCTCCCAGCATACAAGAATTGATCCACCGGTTATAGAATAATGTAACTTAAGTTAGAAAAAATAGAATACAAATCTGACAAAAAGGGATTGTTAATGATGGAGCGAAACCAATTAACGAGAAGAATCTTAGTTGCATCCGGAAAAGAACCTGCAGATACAGTTATTAAAAATGGGAAAATCATTGATGTGTTTAATGGTGAAATCATGAAGGGAGATATCGCCATTATTGATGGCTATTTTGCAGGCATCGGAGAATACGAAGGAAAACAGATAATCGATGCAAAGGGCTGCTACGTTTCACCAGCTTTTATCGATGGCCATGTTCATATTGAGTCATCGATGGTAACTCCCAGTGAATTTGCTAAGGTCCTCCTCCAACATGGGGTAACTACTGTGGTTGCCGATCCTCACGAAATTGCCAATGTGTGTGGGGCCGAAGGAATACAATATATGATTGATTCCTCTAATGACCTACCATTTGACTTTTACTTTATGCTTCCATCATGTGTTCCAGCCACTGCTTTTGAACACTCCGGTGCTACCCTTGCAGCAGCAAACCTAAGGCCTTTTTATCAAAACCCCCATGTTCTCGGTTTAGCGGAGGTAATGAATTTCCCAGCTGTCTTACATGCAGAACAAGACATGCTTGATAAAATTATGGACAGCAAGAAATTTGGCAAAAAAATCGATGGGCATGCCGCAGGGCTCAGTGCGAATGATTTGAATGTCTATATGTCTGCAGGCATACGAACAGATCATGAAAGCACGACCGCTGCCGAAGCAAAAGAACGACTCAAACGAGGAATGTACCTGATGATCCGCGAAGGTACCGTAGCCAAAGATTTACGGCAGTTAATCTCGGTTGTTACTAGTAGTAATGCCCGGCGCTGTCTATTTGTTACAGATGATAAACATTTAGATGACTTGATTAGTGAAGGCAGTATTGATCACAATGTACGACTGGCCATTTCCTCAGGACTATCTCCCATCACAGCGATCCAAATGGCGACAATTAATGCCGCAGAATGCTTTGGACTTTCCATTGCACCTGGATATAAAGCTGATTTTATCCTTATGGAGGACCTTGAAAAAATAAAGATTGTTGACGTTTATAAGGATGGAAAGGCCGTATGGAAGAATGGACTATTAATGTTAGTTTATGGATCAGAAAAAAGCACAGAAACAGAATGCCTAAAGAATTCCGTTCGTTTTCACGAGGTATCAGAACATACTTTTGAAATCCCTTTAAAAGAAAATAAAGCAAATATCATTGAAATCATCCCCAATAGTCTCGTAACTAAACATATCATGGAGGAAGTAGAAATTTCCGATAGTGGTTTGTTTCAAACTTCTATTTCAAGGGATCAATTGAAACTGGCCGTTATTGAGCGCCATCATCTGACCGGAGAGGTTGGACTAGGGATCGTGAAGGGATTAGGGTTAAAATCAGGTGCGATTGCCACCACGATTGCACATGATTCTCATAATCTAATTATTGCCGGCACAAACGACCACGATATGATTTTTGCAGCGAATATGCTTAAGGAAATGCAAGGAGGAATGGTGGTTGTTAATCAAGGGGAAATGCTTGCCTCTTTGGAGCTTTCTATCGCAGGCTTAATGTCTGACCGTCCCTTCCAGGAGGTTAATGCTAAGCTGAACGAGATTAACAAAGCGCTTAGAGAAATAGGAGCGAGCGGTGAGTTTAATCCCTTTCTGACTCTATCCTTCTTGGCACTTCCCGTCATACCTGAACTAAAGCTAACAGACCAGGGATTGTTTCAGGTTTCTAAATTTAAACATATTAGCATTGATGCTTCTATGTAAAAAAGCCAGTTTCATTCGACTGGCTTTTCTTGTGTTCTAGTGCCCGTGGGAATGGGTTTTCATTTTCCATTGGCACTAGTCGCCCCGACAAGTTACCGTTCTTCTCTTTTTTCTCCTTCAACGGGCACTGGTCATCCCGACTAGTTACCGTTCTTCTCTTTTTTCTCCTTCAACGGGTACTGGTCACCCCGAATGGTTCCGTTCCACGCTTTTTTCCTTCAAAGGACATTAGAACCACAAAAAAACAAACACCCCTCACCAATCCAAGGTGAGGGGAATCTTCTTCAAGCCTATTAATTTGTACTATTTTCAACCTTCTTCTCCCTAAACAGCACATGTTCGAACAACAGACAGGACATCAAACCAACAAGTAATCCATTAGCGATAATATTCCGCAGCCATGGCGCGACACTTTCGAATGCTGCTGGTGGCATGAACATCATTCCAATCCCTACCATCAATGAAAGGCCGATAACTAATAAATTTCGTGAGGACGGCTCCTGGCCCATTAAATCCCGAATGCCAAAACCCATCATCTGCGAGAATGGAATGAACAAGGACGCATAAGCAACCTCCAGTGGCAAAGTCGATAGAAACTCGCCTATATAAGGGAAAAATCCAATGACAATGATTAAAACAGCTCCAATTAAAAGAGGGCGTTTTGCTCTAATCCCCGTTGTTGTGATAAATCCTGCTGAAACAGACAAAGGAACAACGCCGACAACCGAGAATATTCCTGAAACAAGCAAGTTCACTCCGTTACCCAAGATCCCCTTTTGATACTGCTTTGGCTGGATTTCTTTTTCAAGAGCAATCCCCACTACCAAAATACTCGCAATAACATTAGAGATTAACACAACGGAAGTAATAACGGAGGTCAATACGATCCCTAAATCAAACTTGGGAGCTCCCCAGCTGAAAAGTTCCGGCAGCGCAAACCAACTGCTTGGTTTATAGACTTGCCCCTGATGTATGAATCCGAAAAGATGGAACAAGGTCCAGCCAACCACGATACCAACAAGAGGCCCCATGCTTTTCCAAATACCTTTTGCTTTTAAAGAAAAAAGTAAAATAATAATAATTTCAACCAAGCAAATCAATGTAATTTTTCCATTGAGCTCATTCGTAGCTGTAATTCCAAGAATACTCTTGAAAAAAGAGCCGCTAAGCTGGCTGACTAATAGGATTAAATAAACCCCTGTAACAATAGGTGTGAATAATAAACGGATTTTTTCAATAATCGGCAGGAAGCTTACTATCGCTAAGAATAACCCAGCAATGATAAGACCCATTTCTAGCTGCTGTAGTAAAAGACCCTGTCCTCCCGGTGCACTCATTGTACCGAGCAGGATAAAGATGGCCCACCACATTCCCGCCGCCCCTTCGACAACTGGGAGACGATGGCCAATAAATACTTGTATTAGGGTTGCTGCACCAGAAACCAATAGCATCCGTTGCATAAAGGTTGAAATGTCTGCTGGAGACATGTGAAAAGCTGCACCCACTACAACCGGCACGGCAATGATATTCGTTAGCATAAAAACAGCCCACTGGATGCCTTGCACTCCTGACAAAAGGGCACTGTCTTTTCTTGTTACGTCATTCATTAGTAGAAACACCTTCTCATTTAAATAACTAAAGATTGTTGTTTATCGACCTTTTTATTATAATACCGGTCGAGAAAATATCCATTTGTAGATGCTAAAATTTGTTGAAAAAGCATCCCGACGACCACAGGGACGGCCACCGCTGCAGGGAAAAAGGAAACGGCTAACACCGCACCAGCACTTATATTCCTCATCCCACCTGTAAACGTTAGGGTGACGACCGTATCGCGATCCATCTTCATCAACCGACCCAAAAGGAAGGAAAATAAATACCCCGTGAAAGCAATGCAAAAGACGGTTAGCATAATTGCTACAAGCTTTAGGTTAATGTTTTTTAAATATGGGGCAACAACTGCCCCGTTTAACATCACAACAATGCCTATGCTTATTTTTGAAAAAGGAGCTAGTCGGGAACCCAATTGGTCCTTAATTTTCCCCTTTGTTATTTGATTTAATAACATTCCTACCATGGAAGGAATAACCACCATTCCAAGCAGTCCTCTCATAATGCTTACAAAGTCCATTTCGACTTTTTGACCAATAAATAATGAAAGGGAAAGCGGAACGATAATCGGGGAAAGCAATGTATCTATTAAAATCAGAGATAGGACCAATGGAATATTTCCCTTGTAAATGGATACCCAGATGAAGCTCGTGACGCCTGTTGGGATGACCATTCCTAAAATAAGCCCCGTAATTGTATAAGCATCACTAGAAAAAGCGATATGACCTACCCCCCATGCCCAAGCTGGCATAAGAACATGTAAAATCAACATCGCTAATAAAATCGGGAAAGGATGGACCATGACCTCTTTTAAGGAACGAAAATTAGAACTTAAACTACCTGCAAAGGTCATAAATGCAAAAATCCACGGAATAAGATAGGAAAAATCCTTTAGATGAATACTAAAAATTACTCCAGTAACTACGCCTACTGGAGTAATAAGCGGCATGATTTTCTCAAGTTGTTTATTTAATTTTTGCAGCATAATGGTCTCTCCCCACTATTCTTGCAAAGAAAGCAGATAGGCTTTCCAGGCTGTAAGTCCGCCCTCTAAAACCGAAACCTTATAATTGTGCGCATCGAGAATCTTTGCGCATTTGGTTGCAGAATTCCCTGTCGTGCATGTAACAATGATTTCACTGTCTTGAGGCAAGGAAAGAGACGGATTCCCTTCGTTTTCTTCCATTTCAAAAATAATAGTCTTAGGGATATTTTGACTTGCTTCTATGTGAAATTCCTTATATTTTTCTTCTGCCCGAACGTCTAAAACAACTACCTTTTCATCTCCTCGTAGCCTTTCATGAAGTTCCTTAGCAGTCAAATTTTTAATTGTCATTATGTGCACCTCCTTTACAAAGAATACCATAAATTCTTTTTCCGGATGAAATAAATATTTCGGCAAACGAAAAATCATATGTACGTCTCAGGTCTTAGAAAGAAATAAATCTCAGGTTCATTGAGGATAGCGAAAGGATTTCTTATGCTATATATAGAAGAAAATAGAAAAGGGGATGGAAAAAAATGAAAAGAATTTTGATATTACTATTAATCATCACAGGATTATATATTGTTTTCAATCAAGGCTTCCAAATGGATTGGTTTAAGGCAGCGGAGACAAAAAATACACAAGCGGCCGTAACAACCGAAACGGACTTGATTGAAATAAACGTTGCTAGTGTAAGTACCACAATCATTCCGGAAGACCGGAAAGATTTAAAAGCCGTCTATAATGGAAAAGAAAAACTTACAGTCAGAGAATCTGGTGACAAAATTGAAGTGGCCATAAAAAACAAATGGTTCGATTGGTTTAACTGGGCTCCTTTTTCGAAAAAGAAAGAACTAAAAATCTATATTCCAGAAACATATGATCGTAATATGAGCATTGATTTAGGTTCAGGTAATTTACAATTCTCTGGTCCTTCAAAAAATAAGCCGGTGAATTTAGATGAATTGACCGTTGATATTGGATCAGGGAACCTCAACCTTACTAATCTGACAGTTAAGCATTTTGAGCAGGACGTTTCATCAGGGAATGTGAACATTGATTCACTAAAGGCGGATTCAGGTGCATTTGATGTGAGTTCTGGTAACCTAGAAATCAAACACTATACGGGTCCAATTGAGGCTGATGTATCCTCCGGTAGGCTTTCGATTCAAGTCGATCAACTAGTAGATTCAATCACCATCGATGTTAGCTCAGGAGATGTAACCCTTGATGTACCAAATGATGCTGATTTCACACTGAATGGGGACGTAAGCAGCGGCATGATTTCAAGCGACCTGCCATTGACCTCCAAAGAACAGAGTAAACATAGTATTCAAGGAAAACATGGCACAGGAAAATTTCCTATCAACCTCGATGTCTCGAGTGGGAATATCAGAATCCAATAGGATTAAGAGCGCAGGATTGTATAAGTTCCTGCGCTTTTCCTTTCAAAACTCTTCGAGGAACCAAAACCAACAAAATTTCATATGGTACTATTGCCTTGTGTTTTTACTCATGGAAGGAGAGTTATAATGTTATACGCCCCTTTTCATTATCCTATGTATCCTCCAATTCCTACCTACCCAACATACATCGTGAACCCACACTATCTTCGGAGTTATCCGCCGGTCGATACGAAAATCTTTACCAGTTCCGTTAAATCGTTTCGTCTACTAATGGAACAAGGAAGTAAATTACTAGATAGGTTAGGTGACCCTGGATTTGACCGTAAAATAATGAGCGCCGCCCAACAAGGGAAACATACTGAAGTAGATGCGATGATAAGATCCATTGGTTTAAAAGTGCCGGTCATCACCAAGTTTACTCCATCGGGAATCACCTTTACTCTCACTACTCAGCCTGACCAAGCTAATCCTATGAGTTGCTGTACACTAACAGTTGCAATGAAATGGGGTATGTAGCGTTGTATGCTTTGTTTTTTCCAAAAAATATGATGACCACATATATGCCTGCTACCTGCTGAACTAAATCAGCAGGTATTTCTATTTCTTTCTCCAATTACATAAGATGGAATATCATCTAGGCTTCCACCTTCTTTAGGTGTACAATGAAAAATAGAATTTATTAAGTTACTAGGTTAAAGGAGCAATGCACCATTGGAAGAACAGACAAATAAGCTTCAAGAACAATCACTGTTTAGTATTTCGTGGCCTCTTTTTATTGAATTGACTCTTCATATGGGTATGGGGATTTTCGCTACCTTTATGTTAAGTCATTATTCTGATTCTGCAGCTGCAGGGGTCGGAGTAGCCAATCAGTTATTAAACATTTTCATCTTGGTATTTACCGTTACATCTATTGGAGCTACCGTCCTCATTAGCCAAAACCTTGGCGCTGGTCGACTGAAAACGGCGAAACAATTATCACGCTCTGTATTTGGTCTTAATTTTTGGTTCGGAATTACTATCTCTATCATCGTTTTTCTTTTTGGAGAACAGCTTCTGCTTCTTTTTGATATCCATGGGAAAGTATTTGAATATGGCCATACCTTTATCCGTATTTGCGGAATCTCTCTCTTTTTTGAATCGATTTCGTTGGCTTTAAGTGCCGTTTTGCGCAGTTATGGATATACGAAGGAATCTATGGTGGTCACTGTCATCATGGACTTGATTAGTATCGGAGGGAATATCGTGGCATTATCGGGAATTTTCGGTCTACCGATTACAGGTGTAACCGGTGTGTCATGGGCAATTGTTGCAGCCAGATTTTATGCTGTTTGTGCACTAATTTACCTTGTCTATAATCGGCTTTCTCTAAAGCTAGAGATACGAGACATCTTCAATGCAAAAAAGGAAGATATCAAAGGGCTTCTTGCAATTGGAATACCGTCTGCAGGAGAAAATTTGTCCTATCAATTATCACAGCTGTTAATTACTAGTTTTGTAGTCTCAATGGGAACCGCTTCTTTGGCTGCCCGTGTATATATATTAAATATCAACATGATTTGTTTTCTATTTACACTAGCTATTGCTCAAGGGACACAGCTATTAGTAGCTCGTTATATTGGCGCCAAGCAGTTTCATCGTGCCCTTAAACGCGGCATTCGTACACTAAGAATTGCCATGATCGCCTCATTCGTTACTTCATTAGTCATTGCGCTTATCGGATCCCCGATATTGAAGACCTTTACTCAGGATGTTAGCATAATCGCTGTGGGTATCCCTGTTTTATGGGCGATTGTTTTTGTTGAACCAGGTAGAGCCATGAATATTGTCTTGATGAGTTCATTAAAGTCTGCTGGGGATGTTCGATTTCCGGTCATCATAGGTATGATATCCATGTGGGGAATTGCCGTTTCACTAAGCTACCTGTTTGGCATTCATTTTGGTTTAGGACTGTTAGGTGTTTGGCTTGCACAAGGAGCAGATGAATGGCTGCGCGGCTGTTTTGCTTTAAGGAGATGGCTTATGAAGCCATGGGAGCACAAGATAAAAGGTAGAGTTCCTGCATAAGAAGAAATGAAAGAGGCTGACCTCTCAACGATTAAGTCAGCCTCTTTTCTTATTTCCTACGATTAAATATTGTTCTAGATTGTCAGCCGGTAACGGTCTACTAAATAAGTACCCTTGACCAATGTCACATGCATTGGTCTTTAAGAATGAAAGTTGTTCTTCTGTTTCGATCCCTTCAGCAATGACCACAAAATTTAAATTCATTCCCATATCGATGATCGTTTTTACCATTGTTCCTTGGTTGGAGTGATAAATGATGTCGTCTACAAACGATTTATCTATTTTAATCTTATCGATTGGAAGATGCTTTAAATAACTAAGGGACGAGTATCCAGTGCCAAAGTCATCCATGGATAAAAGAACACCTAGCTCTTTTAATTGATTTAAGATAATCGTAGAATTCTCTAGATTTTGCATGATACTTTCGGTAATTTCTAATTCCAAATGATTCGCTTGAAGTCCCATTTCTTCTAGGATCGTTGAGATATATTCAATAAAGTAATCATCCTCAAATTGTCTCACAGAAACATTCACTGCAATCGGAAAATTCTTAAATCCTGCATTTTTCCAAGCTTTCCTTTGTTTGCACGCTTCCCATAATACCCATTTGCCTATTGGAACAATCAACCCTGTTTCCTCTGCTAATGGAATAAATTCTGAAGGCGCAATAAATCCATGCTCCGGATGATTCCAACGCACCAATGCTTCAATCCCTACAATTTCTCCCGTTGCTAAAGAGACTTGCGGTTGATAATGAAGGGTTAGTTGATTCCTCTCGATTGCTTTTCGTAGTCCGTTTTCCAGTTCCATTTTTCGAACCGAATTCCCATTCAAACTGGATGAGTAAAACCGGAAATTATTTTTTCCACGCTCTTTTGCCTGATACATTGCCTTATCTGCATTTTTAATTAATGTTTCCTCATCCAAACCATCGGAAGGATAGAGGCTGATTCCAATACTAGGAGTAACAAAAAACTCCTGATTGTTCACTTCGATTGGTTTTGAAAACTCGTAAAGAATTCGCTGGGCTACCAGTGCCGCCCGATCTTTATCCACATCTTCCAGCAGGATAATAAATTCATCTCCACCTTGCCTTGAGACCATTCCCTCGTTTTTAACAGACATTTCTAGCCGATCCGCTACTCTTTGCAGCACAATATCTCCGGTGTTATGTCCTTTTGTGTCATTAATAATCTTGAATCGATCTAAATCTAAAAATAAGACGGCGAGCCTTTTGTTTTCTTCCTGCTTGTTTAATGCGTCGTTAAGTTGATGTTTGAACCTGTTTCTATTAGGCAGCCCTGTTAATGTGTCGTAAAAGGCCATATTTTTGATGGTCTCCTCTGCCCTTTTCCGCTCCGTTATATCTCTACCGACAACTTGAACAGCAAACCTGCCCTCATAGAAAATCGGAGTGGACGCCATTTCCACATCAATAGTCTCTCCATTCAGTTTTTTTACCTTAAATTCGAGTCTAACTTTATTCTGTTCTTGGGGATTGCCTCTTACTTTAAAAGCTTCCACAATTTGTGCAGGGACAAACTTTAATGGAGAATGGCCGATTAATTCTTCAGGATGTTTAGCACCAACTAACTTCCAACCAGCTTCATTAATGTATTCGATTTTTTCATAATTAACGACCGCAATAATATCTGGAGACATTTCTACCAAACTACGATAACGGTCCTCACTCTCTTTTCGATCCGTTATATCAAATAAAACACTCGTAAAGTCGATAAATTCCCCATTTTCATCCAATGTAGGAAACCCTCTATCCTGAATCCAACGGACTTCCCCATCAGGACGAATTATCCGATACACACTTGTAACTGTTTCCCCTAAAGCAAGCTTTTTTCCTCTGTCCGCAATTACTTCTAAATCTTCAGGATAGATAACCTTTTTCCAAAGATTTAAGTCCTTGTAAAAATCGATGTAAGAATAGCCATATAATTTTTCGATACCTGGGGTGATTAACAAAGTGCCTGACTTTAAATCGTGTGACCAAATGGCAACATCAAGTGTATCAAAGATATTTTTTAATTTTAGCTTATTTTGGCGAAGTTCTTCGTCCTTTTTTTCAATTCCTTTTAATGAACGAAGAAAAATCGGAAGAGCTCCAATGAGTATAATAATAGAAATAATTTTTAAGAACTTAATAGTTGGATAGAAAATAGAAACTGCAATGTCTAGCAGCTCTATAAAGACGATCAAACTAAAAATGAGTTTCCAATAAGTTGGATCATTTATCTTCTTCGTCCCCAAATGTGTTCTCTCCTTATAGATGCTTTGTTTAGTTGAGCTACATGACAAAAATTAGAGGCTTTATCTATAAAATAACAAAAATCGACATATTTAACAATGCAATACCGAATAAAACTGGAAGCGTTTACAAATCCTTCAAACTAAAAAAGAAAAAAGACGATTCATTTCAACTGAATCGCCTTTTTCCATCATTTTATTCTATACGATATACTCTTGCCTCATAAGGATTTAAAGTCAATTGAGTGAGTGTTTCATGTGGTGAAACCTCATAGTTATAAAGCAGCAAGTGGCGATAATCGAGTGACACTCCATCCATCACAGCAGGCTGTGTGGATAGATTCGTAATGATCAACATCTTTTCTTCATTTAAAGTTCTAGTATATGCAAAAATTTGCGGATCATCTTTCAAAAGCAAATCATACGTACCATAGGTAAATACTTCGTTTGCCTTCTTTAAGCGAATCAACTTTTTATAAAAGCTCAAAACAGACTTCTCGTCTTTTTGTTGTGCCGCAACATTGATGTCCTTAAAATTCGGGTTTACCTTCAACCATGGATTACCTGTACTGAAACCACCATTTTCCTCAGTTGACCACTGCATTGGAGTCCGAGAGTTATCACGGCCAGAAGCCCAAATCACTTCCATGATTTCCTCATGTGAAACACCTTCTGCCCGCTTAATACGGTACATATTCTTTGCGGATACGTCATCATAATCATCGATGGAATCAAACTGAACATTCGTCATGCCGATTTCTTGCCCCTGATAAATAAATGGTGTACCCTGCATGAGAAAATACATCGTACCGAACGCAGTTGCACTCTCACGCCAGAATTCTTTGTCATTACCCCATGTAGATACTACACGCGGCTGGTCGTGGTTCTCGATGAACAAGGCGTTCCAGCCTTTATTCTCCAACCCTTTTTGCCACCGGGACAATACATCCTTAAGTTCCACAATATTTAGTTCTTTTTTCGCTTCGGCATCCCAAAGTGCTAAATGCTCGAATTGGAAAACCATATTGAACTTACCATTTTTTTCGCCGACCCAACGCTCCACATCTTCTACGTCATCAACTGTTACTCCGTTCGCTTCCCCAACAGTCATTATGTCATATTTAGCAAACGTTTCTTCCTTTAACTCATGCAAGAACGTATGAATCCCATCTACATTCATCATTTTATCAAAGCAAGATACATATTGAAGTCCTTCAGGATTTGGCATGTCCTCTAGGCCCTCTTCTTTTTTGATATGACTAATCGCATCGACACGGAACCCATCGATTCCCTTATCAAGCCACCAGTTTACCATTTCATATAGTGCCTTCCTGACCTCTTCATTCTCCCAGTTAAGGTCAGGCTGCTTTTTAGAAAAAATATGCATGAAATACTGATCCGTTTCTTCATCATATTTCCAAGCGGAACCACCAAATATGCTTTCCCAGTTATTCGGTTCTTTACCAGTTTTTCCATCACGCCAGATGTACCAATCACGCTTTGGATTCTCTTTGGAAGAACGAGATTCGATAAACCAAGGATGTTCATCACTCGTGTGGTTAATGACTAAGTCGAGAATGAGTTTCATCCCACGGCGATGCGTCTCCTCTAAAAGGAGATTAAAATCAGCCATTGTTCCGAACTCTTTCATAATCTCCTGGTAATCACTGATATCATAACCATTATCGTCATTAGGCGATTGATACATTGGACTAACCCAAATCACATCAATACCAAGCTCTTTTAAATAATCTAATTTAGAGATGATGCCCTTGATATCCCCAATCCCATCTCCATTGGAATCCATGAAGCTTCGAGGATAAATCTGATAGGCAACAGCTTCTTTCCACCATAATTTATTCATGTAAAATCCTCACTGACTCTTTTTATGTTTGTCATTTCACAAGCAATCAAAAGTTTACTTTTTCACTGCACATGATTTACGTTCAATGAGCTTTGTTGGAATCGTGATTCTCTTTGGCAATGTTTCAGGATTTTCGATTTTTTCAATTAAACATTGAGTAGCCAAATGGCCTAACTGAAATGTTCCGATATCCACTGACGTTAATGGCGGCTTCGAATGTTCAGATAATGAGAGGTTATTAAAGCCTACAATTGAAATATCTTCAGGCACTCTTATGTTTAATTTTTCTAAATGACTGATGATTTCATACGCCATTAAATCATCCTGTGTAACTAACGCTGTAGGAGGAGCATCCATTTCCATTAAAGAACAAATGGCATCAATCCCTTGTTCATTAACCAATTCTTCATTAACTAGATACGCCTCGTTAACAGTAAGTCCCGCTTCCTTAAGTGCCAATTTGTATCCATTGATTCGGTCAATGGTAACCACAAAATCAGGATTGATTCCAACATAAGCTATATTTGTATGCCCGTGTTCAATTAAGTAGTTGGTTACCTGTTTGCTTATAAAAATATTGTCATTGTCGACATAAGTAATACGCTCTTCATTTACACTTGGACGTCCAACGACCGTAAAAGGAAAGCCTATTTCCTCAAGGTAGTTCATCGTACGATCATTAACACGTGAGTATAAGAGAACTATACCATCTACACGCCTCCCCATAACCATGGACAGGACTTCTTCGTGAATTTCTTCCTCAGTTGATCCCGTTGAAAGATAGATACCATATTTACTTTCATGGGCATTCATACTGATTCCTCTTAATACTTCAGGGAAGAATGGGTTTCGAAAGGCATGGTAAGCCGAATTCGGCATAATCACTCCAATGGTTTGAGTGCTTTTAGCAACCAAGCTACGTGCTTGCAAGTTAGGGTAGTATCCTAATTGTTCCATTACTTCTTTCACACGTCTCTTTGTTTGTTCACTGATCCGCGGGTTATTAGCAATTACCCTTGAAACTGTTGAAGGCGCCACATTTGCTTCCCTTGCCACATCCTTGATTGTAACCACCATTACTTCCCCCTAATACCAATAAATTGCTCGTTTTTACCTATATTATAAGGTAGAAATTATTTAACCGCACCCTCAGAAATACCCTTGATAATTTCCCTTTGTGCAAAGAAGTATGCAATGATTACTGGAATAATCGCAATCGTTAATCCAGCGAGCGCTAAGTGCCATTGCTTTGTATACTCACCGAAGAAGAAGAACATTTTTAATGGAATAGTTTCCATTCCTTCTTGGTTTATTACTAGAGATGGAAGTAAGTAGTCATTCCAAATCCAAATGGTATTCAAGATGGCTACCGTTACAGTAATCGGCTTTAACATAGGGAAAACGATGTACCAAAAAATCTGGAATCGATTTGCACCATCAATGGTTGCAGCCTCATCCAAGGATTTTGGAATCCCGCTCAATGTACCATGGTACAGGAAGATGGAAAGACTGGCACCAAAGCCTAAATACATAAAGATAATTCCCGCTCGATTGAGCATTTCTATTTTTCCGAAAATCGTCACCAATGGAATCATAACGGATTGGAACGGGATTAACATCGCTGCAACAAACAAGAAGAATACAATGGTACTCATTTTGCTCTTATTTCTTGAAAGAGCGTAGGCAGCCATTGATGAGAAGATAATAATGATGGCTACACTTACTACCGTAATTAAAAGTGAGTTCATAAATGTTTTTAAGAATGTGAGTTCATTAAATGCTTCAACATAGTTATCAAAAGTAAATACTTCCGGTAAATTTAATGTACCTGAGAAAATTTCCTTCTTTGTTTTAAAGGAGTTGACGATCATTAAGTAAAAAGGAGAAAGCCATAACAAACCTAATAAAATACCTAGAATCTCAAGCGGCAATTTATATTTTCTTCCCATTACATTTCAACCTCCCTTTTCTTGTTGATGTACACTTGTGTTAAGGAAATAGCAGCAACGATAATAAAGAAGATAACTGCTTTTGCCTGAGCATAAGCCATTTCACTTTCACCAAATGCTGTTTTGAAGATTTCCATAGCGACCATTTGCGTGGAATTATACGGACCGCCGCCTGTTAGTGATAAGTTTTGATCGTAAAGCTTGAACGTGTTCGATAATGTTAAGAACATACTAACTGTAAATGCAGGTGCAACTAACGGGAAAACAATGAAGCGCAGACGCTGGAATGAACTTGCCCCATCAATTTCAGCAGCTTCAATTAACTCTGTTGGTACACCTTCTAAGTAAGAAATGTAAATGACCATGATGTATCCAGCCATTTGCCAGCTCATTAAGATGACTAAGCCCCAAAAACCAGTGTTAGTAGTAGAAAGCCATCCTTGTAAGTTTTCGATTCCAAACAATTCTCCAATACCGGCAAAAACTTTAATGAAAATAAATTGCCAGATAAAACCTAGAATCAAACCACCAATTAGGTTCGGCATGAAAAAGATCGTACGTAGAAACTTACTTGTTTTAATTTTGGATGTTACGATAAGTGCTAATGCAAGCCCAAAGAAGTTAATTAAAATAATGGAAACAACAGTAAACTTTACTGTAAACCATAATGAATCTAAGAATTCCTTATCTTTAAAAACATTAATATAATTTTCGAAGCCAATAAAACCGCCTACTTCAATACCATTCCAGTTTGTAAATGAATAGTAAACTCCGAATAGCAATGGAATGATAACAACCATTGATAATGCTAAAAGAACCGGGGCTAAAAATAACCAATAAGATAAATCCCGCGTACGCATCATGGTAAAAAACCTCCAATATGTTTTGTATTTTTTCTAAGTTAGTAATTGAAAGAAAAGTGGCTGATTCATAAGAAAAGCGCAAGCGCCTTGGTCAGCCCCGACAGGCAAATGTTCTTCGGCAAGAAAAGTCGTTCTTTGACTTTACTTGCCGAAGGTTATTTGACCCGAGTGGCTAGGCGCTGGAGCTGGACCATTCTCCAAGTCGAAAAAACCCAACTACATTGTTACTCCCCTTATGAACTAGCCGCTTGCCTCTCTATGCTAATTTATAATGGGTCCTGCTTTTATCAAGTAGGACCCATTATCTTTGTTCATAAGGGATTATTTATTTCTTGCTTTTTCCCAAGCTTCTTTTGTAGTTTTTACTACATCTTCCCACTTAGCTTCTTTGCTCAAATATTTTTGAATTTGAACACCAAGTTGGTCTTGTCCCCAACCAGTTGGGTAGCCCATGAATGTCCAGCCGATTGTCTTGCCATCTTGAGCATATTGATAAATTTCTTTTGAAAGTGGATCACTGATTTTTGATGCATCAAAGCCATCATAAGCAGGGATGAACTTAAAGTCGTTGATAACGATTTCTTTACCTTCGTCAGAAGTGTATAACCAGTCTAAGAATTTCTTAGCTTCAGCTTGTGTAGCTTTGTCTTTGTTGCTGTTTACGCCCCAGTACATTGGGATACCAACAGGGATTGCATCTTCTTTGTAACCTTCTACAGGAATTGGTAATAAACCAATGTTCTTATCAGCGAAATCTTTGTCGATTCCAGCGATTGAACCATATGCCCAGTTACCTTGTTGAATCATAGCTACTTTTTGTAGTGAGAATAGCTCTTCAACTTGTTGAGCATAGTCAAGGCTTACAGTTGGTTGGACAGAATAGTTGTTTTGAAGATCAAGGACCTTCTTGAACGCATCACCATATTTGAAGTCAACTTTCTTTGCACTGAATGCATTTAGAACGTTGTTATCAAATTCAGGAGCTAAGAATGCATTGGATAAGTGTAAGCCAGTTACCCAAGTTTCTTTACCAGGAAGTGCAAATACTGCTTTAAGACCAAGATCTTTCTTCTTAGAGTCTAGAGTTTTAACTGCATTTTCAAGGTCTGCATAGCTCTTGATTGATTTTGGATCAATTCCAGCTTTTTCGAATACAGTCTTGTTATAGATAAAGCCGTAACCTTCTTGGTTGTATGGTAATCCTAAAACTTTACCATCTTTAGAAACACCATCAAGTGTACCTTTTAATGCTTTCTTAGATGCTTCTGTATCAGAAAGGTCAGCTAATTTCTTTTGCCAGTCTTCCACGTCTTGTGGGCCACCGATGTTGTAGATAGCTGGTTCTTTACCTGAAGCAAATTTAGATTTTAAAGCTGCACCGTAATCTTCACCACCACCAACAGTTGTGATGTTGATATTTACTCCTTTATGTGATGCTTCGTATTTCTTCGCAGCTTCTTCAAATTGCTTTTTGAATTCTACTTTGAATTGGAATACATCAAGTGTTACATTACCGCCTTTTGATTCTTCCTTAGCTCCGCCACCTTTATCAGCGTTACCACAGCCTGTTAGAAGAAGACTTAATGAAAGAAGTCCAGCTCCAACTCCAGAAAATAATTTTTTCTTGTTCATGATTTACCCCCATACTGAAAAAATTTTTGTAATACTTGTTGTTCATGTGCAAAACAAGAAAACATAGATGAGTGTATTTTGTTCTATTTCGAATATTATTATTCTAGACGCTTTAAATATACTAGATATCATACAATCAATAGTTTGAAAGTGCAATCGTTTGCATAAATCTTTAAATAAAAAACTATTTTAGTATGTTGGTTTGTTTGTCTAAAATAACATTCGAAATGGAGTAAAAACTTGTTTTCCGAGAAAACGTTTGCACATAATAGCAGAAAAACTGTAAACAAATCGTTATTCTTCAATAAAAAATCTACTTACTTTACAGTTAATATCTACTAATACCCCCTATACTCTTTGTGTATCGTTAGCGAAAACGTTTGCACTAATCGATAGATTCATAGTAGCACTTTTAAAATGTATGCGCAATCATTTTTTATTTTTTTTTAAGGGACAGTCCCCCGCCGCTTTAAAGCAGCGGGGGACTGTCACCTTATTTGGTTAAAACTTTTACCTCATACGGACGTAAAGTAGTCAATGTTCCCGCTTCATAGTTCGAAAGAAGCAATTGAGAATTTGTTATACTATTAACTAATTCTTCCTCGGTAATCTCTACTTCATTCTTACTAAAGTTACATAACACTAGGAGTTGTTCATCCTTCCAATTTCTCTCATATGAAAAAATGGATGGATGATCTTTAAGTAACAAATTAAAATCTCCTTCCACGATAATATCCATTTCCTTACGCAAAGAAATCAACTTTTGATAGAAGTAAAAAACGGACTGTGGATCTTCTAGTGTACTTTTTACATTAATATCCTTATACCTTGGATTGACTTTAATCCATGGAGTTCCAGTTGTAAATCCTCCATGCTCTGTTGCATCCCACTGTACAGGTGTTCTTGCATTGTCTCTTCCTTTGGCGTAGATGGACGTCATAATCTCTTCATGCGTGTAACCTAAAGACGAACGTTCCTTATACATATTCAAGGTCTCAATATCACGGTAGTCATCTAACGAGTCGAACTTCACATTCGTCATTCCGATTTCTTCTCCCTGATAGATATATGGAGTCCCTTGCATGAAATGCAGACAGGCTGCTAACATTTTGGCTGATTCCACACGGTATTCCTGGTCATTCCCGAAACGTGACACAATTCTTGGCTGGTCGTGATTATTCCAATATAAACTGTTCCAACCTTTGTTGTGTAACCCTACTTGCCACTTGGCCAAGTTTTCCTTTAAGTCCACAAGGTTTAGAGGCTTTAGATTCCACTTTCCACCTGGTGCACTATCAAGGTCCATATGTTCAAACGTAAAAATCATGTTTACTTCATTTCGTTCTGGGTTTGTATAGAGAATGGCATCTTCCGGTGTAGTACCAGGCATTTCTCCTACTGTCATAATTGGATATTTCGCTAATACCTCTTTATTCATTTCCTTTAAGAATTCATGAATTCTAGGTCCATTCATATAAAAGGGGCTGCCATCTCCATATAATTGACCCTCTGCCTGTACACCATCTGGTAACCCTGGCTGTTTAGAAATCATATTGATAACATCCATACGGAAGCCATCAATCCCTTTATCGAGCCAAAATCTCATCATGCGATACACTTCTTCACGTAGAGCTGGATTTTCCCAGTTAAGATCCGGTTGTTTTTTCGCAAATAAGTGCAAGTAATATTCTTTGGTTGCTTCATCGTAATCCCACGCTGGACCGCTGAAAAAAGAACCCCAATTGTTCGGCTCTTTTCCATCTTTACCTTCACGCCAAATATAATAGTCACGGTAAGGATTATCCTTCGATTTTTTTGACTGAACAAACCACTCATGTTCGTCAGAGGTATGGTTCACAACAAGGTCCATGACTAATTTCATGTCGCGCTTATGTATTTCTTCAAGCATTAGGTCAAAATCAGCCATCGTGCCGAACTCTTCCATGATTTTTTGATAATCACGGATATCATACCCATTATCATCATTCGGAGAATCATACACCGGACTTAACCAGATCACATCGATGCCTAGTAATTTTAAGTAATCGAGCTTTTGAATGATTCCTTGGATATCGCCTATTCCATCTCCATTCGAATCCATAAAGCTTCTTGGGTATATTTGATAGACAACGCTTCTCTTCCACCACTGCTCATTTTTTTTCACTTTATTTCCTCCTCACTATAAACAACCACACTATACCACAAAAAATGAAAGGGGTTAATTTTATTAAAATTTAGGCTCTGTTAAACTTGCCTGTTCATTTCCGCTCCAGACGCGAGCGGTTCGTGGGTGTTTCGGCGAGCCTCCTCGACGCAAGCGTCTGCGGGGGACTCCCCTGAACCATACTCCCACAGGAGTCTTCGCGTCTTCCGCTCCAATCAACAGGGTGCAATAATCAACATTGTTCTTTAACACAGCCAAAATTTAAAATCCCCACCCGGCTTAATATGCAGGTGGGGATTTTGTTTTTACTACGGATCTAGATTAATCACGGTCGGGACTGTTTACCATTATGCCGGCAACCTGTGTTAAGCGGTCATAGAATGCAAGTCCTGCGGGATTTTGGTCAAGTCCGATTTCCTGGAAGGCTTCTTTCATACAACGTAACCAGCAGGCAGCTCTTCTTGGTGTTACTTCAAACGGTAAGTGGCGTGCTCTCATGGCAGGTGGTCCAAATTCCTGGCTGTATAAAGCAGGCCCTCCCAAAAATTGCGGAAGAAACATTCTCTGCTTCCTCTTGATTTCTTCCATGTCCCCTTCAAATAAAGGTCTTAATTCCTGATCAGCATATACACGTGGATAAAAGGCATTAACTAACTTGTCAATGGTTTCTTGTCCACCAATTTCACTATATAGAGATTTAAAATTAGATTCCAATTCCTTCACCATCCATCCTTTATTTTTCCCCTGTTTTATATAATTATAAAGTTTAATCGAATGGTGTTTTGTGATTTATATCACGGAAACGACAAAATACATCATTTTCCAAATGGTTAGTTATCCACTTTTGGTGCTACTAGTTCCACTTTAATACGATCAGGGTCTTCAAAAAATACCGCATAATGTGAATCCCCCCCTGCGAACGGGTGGCGATCCTGATAAAGAATTGGGACTCCTTTTTCTTTTAATTGTTCCGTAATTCGATCGACGTGCTCTTGAGATTCAGCATGAAATGCTAGATGATTTAAGCCTACTCTCGAGCGATGATAAGGAACGTCCAAAAATCTTTCTTCCACTTGCACAAATACTAGATAGGTTCCCCCATATTTCCAACTAATTCCTAAGTTCCATTCTTGGTACAGTTCATATCCTAATTCAGATAAAAACCATCCCCAAAATTCTGTAGTTTTCGCTAGATTCGAAACGTAGATTTCTAAATGGTGTAGGATGATGTATTCCCCCTTAATTTTCTAATATTTCAAGACCTCGCACTGTTGAAAATAATTTATCCTATTATTCTATCACCTTTTATTTGCGTAAATAGAATGTTTATTTGCGAAAACGAGTGGTTTATTTGCGATAATTAGGGTTTTATTTGCGAAAAAGACCCGTTTATTTGCGAACATAAAAAAGCTGACTTAAAAGGCACTCACTTTCAAGTCAGCTTACTGTTACTTTAGGAAGATCTTCTGCATAAGCGTTTTTGGCTTTTTTCTTATTTTTTCTACAAGGTATTGGAATCCGTACATAACCACTGATTTACTTAGGAATAAGATCCCCATTTGATAATGCTTCATTCTTATCAGTGAAACAATCTTCATCTTTCGTAAGATAATCATACCAGGGTAGACAAAAAAAGCATCAATGATAAGATTCAAAAAGAGGTATCGAAAGAAATTTCCGAATGTAAATTTTAAAATCCATAACGATCCCACAAAGAACGGCCCAATCATGAATGGGAGTTCTCCCATAGGAGTCAGCTTCTCATAAAATTTCCACCACAGCCGTTTTCCTGCAAAAATACTCTCAAATAGTATCCAAACAAAGGTAAACAAAGCACCAGGGTAAAATCTCTTGAGGGCTCTCCTCCCTAGGAGTGGCACTGAAAACCAAGGGACTAACATCAGTACAAGTAAAAACATTTTATTGTGCTTCATAAAAATACGCCATTCCTTTTTTTCTTTTTATCATGTACAAATTTTAATAAATTATGTAAAAATTTCCTGTGATTTTTTTTATGAATTTTAGGTATCATTGACTAGCTATTTTATTTATATTAATATATTAATTTGACTGAAAATAATGTGGTTCGAGAACCTCCCACTTTAAAAAACTAAGGAGATAATTATATATGAAAGTAAAATCAATTGTCGTCAACGGCATTGTAGCAGCCTTGTACATTGCGGTCTCTGCTATAATCCAGCCGTTTGGATTTACCCAAGTCCAGTTTCGTGTGTCTGAGATGTTCAATCATCTAGTTGTTTTTAACAAAAAATATTTCTTCGGTATCGTTCTGGGTGTATTTTTGACGAATTTATTCTTTTCACCCATGAAAGCATACGACCTTATTTTCGGTGTCGGTCAATCCGTGATTGCCTTATTAATCACGATTGCCTGTGCAAAATATATTAAGGGGTTATGGACACGAATGATTGTGAATACACTAGTTTTCACATTTACCATGTTCCTTATTGCCCTTGAGCTACACTTGGCATTTAACCTACCATTCATGTTTACGTGGTTAACCACTGCGGTTGGCGAGTTCGTGGTCATGGCTGTTGGTATGCCTGTAATGTATGTAATTAACCAGCGTGTTCGTTTTAATAAAATCGTTTAAACAAAAAAGAGTTGCTGCAGACGCGCAGTGACTCTTTTTTGTAGGATCATTTCATAGAATTATCATCTAGTCGGTAAAAAAGGATTCGATTATGTCCATACCAAAATTCAATCGATTGATGGTTCCGCTGATCCACATACCCTAATATATCTACCCCCTGTTCAGTACGCTTATAAAAGTTTTCGCCATAAGCTTTTTTCACCTTTGTAATTGAATCCCCGACTTCAATTCCTTTTGCGCTAGGAATTCCAGAGCTTTCTACGATAAAGCGAAAAATTCCGCCCTTTTCATTCGTTGCGATTTCTAGCCCATCCTTAATTTTGTAATAGCTGTAAGTCTCTATTTCTCTACTTTTTTGTTTCTGTTCCCCATACACACTTATAAATCTATCCGAATGAATATCATCAAATAGATAGAATCCATTTATATTTTCATTATGTAAATCGGTATGACCAGTTACACGATGATGAAAGGTACGTGGAAAATGCGGTTTCAACCAGAAAAACACAGTACCTATAAAAAAGACAAACACAGCTGTAATTACTATTTTTTTCATCACATACGACTCCTCCCCATAAGCATAGAATTTCTATGTATAATGAAATCATAATACATAGAAATTCTATGCACAAGCCTTTATTTTCTAAAATCATCCAATTTCAATTACTTTTATTTGGTATTTCTTTATCAAAAGGAATAAAGTAGTAGTAGATGTTTCTAATTTGAAGGGAGAGAAAATAATGTTACAACGCCCATTAACTAGTGAGTACCCGGAGTATTATGTACCGTATGTGGACCTTGTTCCCGAAGGAGATTTGCTAACCATTCTGAATGAGGATCTAAATAGTACCATCGCACTTTTTGAAGGTATTTCAAATGAAGAGGGACACTTTCGCTATGCCACAGATAAATGGAGCATCAAAGAAGTTCTCGGTCATATGACTGATACCGAAAGAATTATGAGCTATCGCCTGCTTCGTATTGGCCGCGGTGACCAAACAGCATTAGCTGGCTTTAATGAAAATGAATTTGTAGAAGGCTCGCAAATTAACAACCAATCTATTAATGATATACTCGAGGATTTTGTAGCAACACGCAAAGCTACGATTACTTTAATTAAAAACATGCCTGTGGAAGCCTGGAGCTACAAAGGTAATGCCAACAATACGGAAGTAACTGCCCGCGCCATCGGCTACATAATTGCAGGTCACGCCATCCATCACAAAAAGATTATTAAAGAGAGATACTTATCAGCGAAAAATAGGTAGGTAATATAAAAAATAGATGGAGGAATTGCGATGGAAAAGGTACTTATTCTTGGCGCAAGCGGTCTAGTTGGAAGGGCTTTAATCAATGAACTTAGAGATTCATTTGACCTGTATGGAACATATTCTTCTTCGTCGCTCAGTCTCCCTGGTGGTAAGCAGTTCCAATTGGAAGTTCAAGAAATAGATAAGCTAAAGGAAATTATAAGTTCAATTAATCCCGACATTGTGATTTCCTGCCTAAGAGGAGAGTTTGATCAACAGCTCCAGTTACATAAAGAATTGGCAATGGAATTACGAAATAGCAATGGTCGTTTGTATTTCTTTTCTACTACAAATGTATTTGATGGTGATTATTCAAAACCACACACCGAATCAGATATTCCTTTTTCTGAATCAGATTATGGGAAATTCAAAATAGATTGCGAAAAAATGTTAAAAGAAATTTTAGATGAGCGGGTGATCATTCTCCGAATCCCCGCGATATGGGGTAAGAATTCTCCAAGATGGAACTTAATCAAAGAAAGTATAAAAAATAATAAAATGATTGATGTGTACAGCAATTTATTATGCAACAATCTTTTGGATGTTCAGTTAGCAAAACAACTAAGGTTCATTATTGAAAGTAAGCTAAAGGGCATATTTCACTTAGCTTCAGAGGATATGATGACTCATGCACAATTTTTCGAACAGATTATGAGTGCACTTGAAGGTGAAAAAAGCATATTGCAATATAGCTTTTTCCAAGATACTACAGATACACGTTATTTTGCATTGAAATCAAATCGTGATGATATGCCAGGCTCACTGTACAGCACGAATAAAGCTATTATTTCTTACCTGTTGGGATAAATGTTCTGGTAAGACGTCTAATTAACCCAGCTAGAGCCAAACAAGGAAGGAACCTAGATCGTCAAAATGAAGAATACCGTAGACGGCACCTGTGCTACCGGATTCCTCAACACCTTGGCCATTTCGGTCGCGTAGATAGTTCCTACGCGACCGTTCCCTCTGTCTCAACACCAGCTCTGGCTCGTAGAAGCCCCTACTTTAACCAGACTATCTCAGATTCTCTATTTAATTCGTACCTGTTCTAGCACTATACTTAATTTTCAAGGTTAATATAGTTGCCGATAAAATCAAAGTAATTCCGTTAGCAGCTATTATTGGGATATCCTTCGTCAATAAGCCATAAATGAGCCATAAAAGCACACCTATAGTAAACAAGCTGTACATGACAAGTGAAATTCCCTCGGTATTTTTCTCTTTGATGGTTTTAATTGCCTGCGGCAGGAAGGACATCGTTGTTAACACAGCCGCTACATATCCGAACACAGGTATGAACCCCTGCATCCCTATACCCACCACATTTGTGAAACGGGCTCTTCAATGAGAACGGATTTTAAGTTCACCACTGCCCGTTTAAAGCCTTCTTCAATCGACATAATTGGATCCTCATGTTCAATGCTGACCACATAGTCATAACCATAAGTGCGGAGTGCACTCATCATATCAGACCATTCTTTCAAACTATGACCGCATCCAACCGAACGGAAGGTCCACGCACGTGAACGTACTTCCCCATATGGCTGCATGTCCGTTAATCCATACATATTTACGTTTTCTTGATCAATATACGTATCTTTCGCATGGAAATGATGGATCGCATTTTCTTTAGCCAAAATTTTGATTGCTGCAACAGGATCAATTCCTTGCCACCAAAGATGACTTGGATCCAAGTTGGCGCCAATCGCATCGCAGGTTTCTTCGCGCAACTTCAACAGGGTGTATGGTGTATGAACCAAAAAGCCGCCATGAAGTTCAAGGCCAATTTTCACCTGATGCTCCTTCGCATACTGCCCTACTTCCTTCCAGTATGGAATCAGCTTCTCTTCCCATTGCCACTTTAACACGTCTCCATATTCATTTGGCCACGGTGTCACGGGCCAGTTAGGGTACTTGGCGCCTTCATGGTCACCTGCGGTACCAGAGAAACAGTTTACTACCTGAACACCTAACAAAGAAGCGAGTTTAATTGTCTTTAAAAGTGTCTCATGAGACTGCTTCGCGAATTCTTTTTCAGGAGAAATAGGATTTCCGTGACAGCTAAAGGCACTAATGGTCAGCCCGCGTCCTTCAACTTTCTGGATATATTCCTTCCTTGCGTCTTCACTTTCCAATAACGCATCTAAATCGCAATGACTGTTCCCTGGGTAACAACCTGTGCCGATTTCAACAGCATGAAGGCCTGCTTCTTTTACAGTATCGAGCATCTCCTCGAAAGACTTTTCAGCAAATAAAACGGTAAATACACCTAATTTCATTTTGTAATCCCCTCTCTAAACGAATGACTGCTCTCATAGATTCGATCAATAATTTGAGAAACTTGAAGAGCCTCCTCAGGCTTCACAACTAATTCTTCCAATCCAAGGCATGCTTGAATAAAGTTTTTTGCCTGTGGCAGTCCTGGATTCTCTTCACCTGAAATCCATGCCGCTTGGCTATTTAATAGCATTCCATTTTTAGTAGTATAAAGCTCAAATGGGAAAACACTTATCCCGCCGTCTACTCCAGATATGCTCAGATGTTCCTTGTCATCCTTTATATTCGCAGCCCATGAAGTTTCAAACAGCATCGAAGCCCCGTTTTCAAACTGCACATATGACGTCACATGATCATCAACATTAAACGTTTCATGATCAAACTCGCCCCATTGATTCACTTGATTCGGCATTCTACTTAATGTGTTATAGGTGGTGCCTGACACCATCGTTTGTTTCGGATTTCCCATTAGCCACAAGGCGAGGTCGAGAAGGTGACAACCATAGTCGATTAGGCTGCCGCCACCTTGAAGGTCTTTATTTGTAAACACACCCCAGCCCGGCACTTTCCGGCGCCTTAAAGCCTGAACCCTAACTACAAGTGCAGTTCCTACCTCCTTCATAGCTTTCTTTGCCGCCTGTGCTTCTTTCATGAAACGATAATGATAGGCAATAGCTAGAACCTTATCGGCTCTTTTAGAGGCAGCAATCATTGCCTCACATTCTTCAGCACTTAGCGCCATTGGCTTTTCACAGAGAACATGAACCCCTGCTTCGAATGCAGCAACGGTAATCTCCGCATGGAATTTATTTGGCGTACAAATACAAACCGCATCTACTTCAGAAAAAAGATCATGATAATTATCAAACACATTTGGAATTTGATTTTTTTCAGCCACTTCTTTTGCACGTTCCACATTCACATCACTAAGAGCTGTTATTTCACATACATCACTAAGCTGTAAAAAAGCAGGGATATGACGGCCTTGCGCAATGCCACCAACCCCAATTATGCCAATTCGTAGTTTTTTCATTGGTCATTCACTCTTACTATTTGTTTTGTTTCATTTGATTCGAGCGCAGCCAAGATAACATTTAAAGATTTCATGCCTTCCTCACCCGGAACAGGAGGCTCTTGATTGTTCACAACCGCGTCAACAAAAAGATCGATCACACGTGAATTGTTTTGACCGCCCTCTTCATTTGACTGGATTCTGCCCAACTGGTAATTGACCACTTCACCACTTTTATATTGAACAACCAGTGAGTTGACCGGATCATCCTCTAAACGAAGGATGGCTTTTTCCCCATAAATAATCGTCGAATTATCTTCTTTGCTTACATAGGCCCAGCTGGCAGCAAGCGTTCCGATGACGCCGTTTTCTGTTTTCAATATACAAACCGCACTATCATCCACATCAGCAAAATCTTTTGCACTAGTTTCTACAAATGACCCCACTTCAATGATCTCTTCCCCAAGAAGATATCGCAGTAAATCCGTTTTATGCACACCTAGATCGCCCATCGCTCCAACAAATGCTTTTTCCTTTAGGAAAAACCAGCTTTCTTTTCCATCCACACTCCAGCCTTCAGGACCACCGTGTCCAAACGCTGTACGAAAACTATAAATTTTCCCGATTTCTCCACTTTCAATGAGCTTGCGAGCTCTTTGATGAGACGGTACGAATCGTTGATTATGTGCAATCATCAGCTTTTTACCGCTTTCCTTTGCAGCCTCAATCATGGCCTCTGCTTCTTGTTTTGAGGTGGCCATTGGCTTTTCACAAAGGACATGGAAACCGGCATGTAATGCAGCAATAGAGATGGGAGCATGAAGATAATTTGGTGTACAAACGCTAACCGCGTCTACTCCGCCAGCATCTAATAGCTCTTCATAACTCGTATAGGCTTTAGCTCCGAATTTCTCCGCCACTTCTATCGCACGCTCTTCATTGATATCACAAACCGCAACAAGTTCTACGTTTTTATTTGCTTTATATTCAGGTAAATGACGATACTGAGCAATACTGCCGCAACCGATGACTGCTACACGTAATTTTTCCATATTTATTTTCCTCCTTTAATCATTTCTAATGGCTTGGCATTTCCATAAACCGGACGTTCGCGTTTCACTGGCTTAGCCCATTTAACTGCATTGCTAATGACCCGCTGAATTTCTTTATTATGGTAAGTCGGATAGGTTTCATGTCCTGGGCGGAAGTAGAAAACCTTACCGTTTCCGCGCTTATACGTACAGCCGCTACGGAATACTTCTCCACCTTCAAACCAACTGGTGAAAATCAATTCATCCGGCTGTGGAATATCAAAATGCTCTCCGTACATTTCTTCTTTTTCAAGTTCGATATATTCCGAGATTCCTTCTGTGATAGGATGGCTTGGGCTTACCACCCAGAGACGTTCCTTTTCATCGGCTTCTCGCCATTTCAGATCACAGCTCGTTCCCATTAATGTTTTAAAGATTTTTGAAAAATGTCCAGAGTGGAGAACGATTAGTCCCATTCCATCAAGGACACGTTGCTGAACTTTTTGCACAACCTCATCCTTCACTTCACCATGTGCGAGATGGCCCCACCAAACTAACACATCTGTATTTGCCAGTACTTCATCAGTTAAGCCATGCTCTGGCTCATCTAATGTCGCTGTTTTCGCATGAAAGCCTTCCGCTTCAAGAAATGCGGCAATGGCACCGTGAATTCCGTTCGGATAAATATCTCTAACCACTGGGTTTTTCTGTTCGTGTCGGTTTTCATTCCATACTGTTACGTTTAACATCTATATTTGCTCCTTTTCTTTTGGCTCTGTTAAATTTTCTGTTGATTTCAGCTCCAGGCGCGAGCGGTTCGTGGGTGTTTCGGCGAGCCTCCTCGGAGAAACGCGCCTGCGGGGTCTCTCATGAACCATACTCCCACAGGAGTCTTCGCGCCTTCCGCTCCAATCAACAGAGTGTATAAATCAACACCGTTCTTTAACACAGTCTTTCTTTTAAGTATTTTAAACTTATTTCAATACTTTCGAATGGGGTCCGGCGGCTGAAATCCTGCTCTACAATCCACCACTCTACACCTGATTCCTCACCTAAATTGATGACGCTTTCAATATTAACGCCACCAGTTCCAAGTTCAGCAAAATATTGTTCTTCATCTGTAGTCATATCTTTTAAATGGATAAGAGGAGTTCGATTTCTATAACGGTTCATCCACTCCACTGGTGTTTCACCTGCTTTGGTCAGCCAATAAACGTCCAGTTCTGCCTTCACGTTTGCTGAATTAGTATCCTCAAAGATGGATTCTAACGCAGTTCTACCATCTGAAAGATTTTCTAATTCAAAATCGTGATTATGATAGCAAAGTGTAATGCCTTCTTGACGACATTTTGCACCCGCTTGCTCTAAAAAAAGGATTAGTGCTTGATAATCTTGTTCTTTTCGACGTTCGGGCAATAGGTAAGGACAGACAACATATTTACTGCCTAGTTGTTTTTGGTCCTCTATCACTTGTTCCAAATTGGTTTCTAAGTCATCCAATGGCACGTGACTCGCTGCAGCTTTCAGTCCCAAATCATCTAATAGCAGTCTTACTTCTTTAGCTGATAATCCCCCGTATCCGGCAAACTCTACCCCGTCAAAACCTAGTTCAGCTACTTTTTTTAACGTACCAACAAAATCCTTTTCAGATTCTTCCCGTAAGGTGTACATCTGAACCGCAATTGGTATAGTTGTCGTCACTCTCATCCCTCACTTATGCTAGTTATTAATATTACTTATTTGATACCATCATATATGATATACTGTAAAATAAACATAAACGATATAATGAATACATCTACTATTTTGCTATTTGTTTTATGAAGGAGTGAGCTTATGAGCTTGAAGATTTATTTCTGCGGGTATTCCTACCACACACAAGGGTATTATTCTCAGCATAAATCTGGATTCCCCGGATATCTTTTTCGACTACAAACGGAAGGGTTTTGTGAGGTAGTGGTAAAAGGAAAAAGAAGGACACTTGAAAAGGGAGATCTTTTGATTATACAGCCAGGTGATTATTATGAGTTATTAGTGGAAGCGGGCCAAAGCAGTGCGGATTATCATTTATCCTGTAAAGGAGATTGGGTGGATGAATGGTGGAAACGGGCCGAAAAGCCTACGATTTCCAAAATTGATTTGGACGAAAAAACAATGGCGCTCTGGAGACATTTAATTGTGGAGGAACGCCGGCCCACATCTGAGGAAAATAAGGAGCTTTCTGATTATCTCCTTAGAGCACTTTGTTTATCCTTAGAACGGGCAGTCAACGAAACGGCTCCCTCCTTTAATCGGCCTTATACTGTTACACGTATGATGCGTTATATTGAAGAGCATGCAACCACATCCTTTAAAGTAGAAGAAGTGGCAAAGCACGCAGGTCTAAGCGTTTCCCGTTCTGTTCATTTGTTTAAAAGCAGTGTGGGAAAAACGATGATTGAGTATGCGCTTGAAGTTCGTTTATCCGCAGCACTAGAGCGAATGAAATACACCACTATGACACTTGAACAGATTGCCGAGGATTGTGGATTCGGTTCATACCCCTATTTTCATAGAGTTTTTCAAAAGAAATTTGGTATCGCTCCAGGTGTTTTTAGGAAACAGTAATAACCAGTCAATCGAGGTGGCAATCCCTGTAAACCTACCAGCGATATTTTGAGATAAATGTTAAAAACTCTTTTTGGAGGGAATGGTTATATTTCATGATGGCATAGGTATTTGCCTCAGGTAAGTGGATAGATTGACAGTCGACTTCTAATAACCTGCCTTCTAAAAGTTCCCTTCTAACGGTTGAAATCGGAAGAAAGGAAACGCCTAGTCCTTCCCCAATAAATCTTTTGGTGATGTGAACTTGTGATACTTTCATCATCTTCACACCAGGGTATTTTCCTTTCACATCTCTACAAAGTGACTCCCAATAACCTGGATGATTGTGTGTTAATAAGTAGTTCGAGTTCAGTACCTCTTCTTCATCTAGCGGAGGTGCTGACTCGGAATCTCTCCCATCATGAGCAGCCACTAATATGACTTCATCTTTATATAAAAGCTCCGATTGCAAGTCAGGATGATGACTGTTTAAGCAGGATAGCCCCAAATCAACCTCCTCCTTTAAGACAGCCTGTTCAATTTCAGTAGATTCTACTATTTTGACTGAGATTTCTACTTCAGGATATTGTTTGGTATAGCTTTTTAATACGTAAGGCAGAATTGTATCTGCTATCAAAGGAGAAATCGCAAGAGTTAACTGAGTGGTATAGCCCTGACTAAAAGATCGTAAGTCTTCAAGTCCCTTTTGGTATTCCTCTATTAAACTTTTTGCGTGAATCAAATATCTCTTTCCTGCTTCGGTCAGCTTAATCTTTTTTCCATCCCTCTGAAATAACGATATTCCTAACTCTTTTTCTAATTGTTTAATATGAACGGTTACGGAAGGCTGGGAAATATATAACAGTTCCGCTGCTCTTCTAAAATTCCCAGACTCGGCAGCCGTAATGAATGTAGTAAGCCATTGAAATTCCATCATGTACTCCTTATTAAAAATAGTAATCAATCACTTTAAAATTATTCAATATTCTTAATTATATTTATTTTATACAATGTAATGAACAAAGGGAAGGAGTGTTTAAATGATGAACAAAGGTTTGAAAGGAATTGTTGCGGCGGATACCTCCATTAGTCATATCAATGGGGAAAATGGTCATCTCATCTATAGAGGATACGAGATTAGGAGTCTCACACAAAAGTACTCATTTGAAGAAACAGCCTACCTCCTCTGGTACGGTGAATTACCAAATGTAGAAGCACTACATGTTTTGAAAGAGCAAATGAAAAGTGAACGAGTGATTCCAGATAACATTAAATGCATCATTGACCATCTGCCATTATCCATGGATATGATGAGTGTGATTCGCACCGCCATTTCAGCAGAAGGAGGAAATGCCGACTATAGCTGGAAACCGACCCTCGCCCAGGCGATTAGACTGACCTCTCTTGTACCTACGATCATTGCTTATCGCAAACGAATGCTGGATGGCAAGGAGTTTGTTCCTCCTCGCATGGACTTAGACCATGTAGAAAATTATCTTTATATGCTCAATGGAAAACGACCATTAGCTGCGCATACGAAAGCTCTTGAAACATATATGATTTTAACCCTTGAGCACGGTATGAACGCTTCTACCTTCTCAGCTAGAGTGACAGCTTCAACAGAATCTGATATCGTTTCAGCGGTTACCACTGCCATCGGCACGATGAAAGGACCGCTTCATGGCGGTGCTCCTTCAGGGGTCATTGATTTGCTCAATGAAATTGCTTTTATGGGTGATGCTGAAAGTGTGCTTAGGGATAAGTTAACAAGAGGAGAAAAATTGATGGGGTTCGGTCATAGAGTCTATAAAACGCACGATCCTCGGGCTATTTCCTTAAAAAACAAATTACTAGAACTTGATGGTAAGGATGAATGGCTGGACCTCGCAATAAGGGTTGAAGAAACAGCAGTAAGCTTATTGGCAGAAATCAAACCAGGTCGATCCCTCTATACAAATGTGGAATTTTACGCGGCAGCGATCATGAAGGCCATTAATATGAATGCAGAACTATTCACCCCAACCTTTACAGCTAGCAGAATGGTCGGCTGGACGGCGCATATCCTAGAACAGGCTGAAAATAACACCATTTACCGCCCTCAATCCAACTATATTGGCGTAATTAAATAAGAAAAAATCGACAGGTGCAAGGCACCTGTCGATTTGAAAAAACTAATCAAACGTTTGCTTAGTTTTTTATCCTAATTTAGTTCGTGAAGCTGCAGGCTGATATTTCTTCATCGGCCCCTTTTCAAGCACTTCTTGAAGATAGAGATTCCCTTTTGGACTGGTTTTTTTGAGTAAGTCCATCAAGTATGTAATATCGTCTAATGCCCTATGTGTTTGGTAATCGGTAATGTTATGTGCTTGTAATAAAGTGAGAAGTTTGCCATTTGGAAAACCATAATTTTTCCATGGAACGCCTCTCATCGTACAATACCACTTCAACTCATTAACCTCTGGATACATATGATAGAGAAAGCTTCGGTCAAAAGAAGCATTGTGAGCAAATACTGAATCGGCACGATGAAAATAGGTTTTTATTTTCCCATCAAGAAAAGTTTTTCCTTTTACTAACTCATAAGGAATTCCGTGAACCCGATAGGCTGTATCGTAGTTATTCCTTGCCGTTCGAGAAAGTGGTTCGCGTAAGAAGGAATCCTCTTCAATCATTTCGATAATTTCCCCTGAATCTGTCCGATAGGAAAACAGCTTCAGAGCTAACTCAATGACCTCATCCTTGGTTGGGCCTAAACCTGTCGTTTCAACGTCCACAAGCAACCCAAATTTTTCTAGGCTCTGCAAAATGATCATCCTTTTACATTCTAATGTTACCCCTATTATAACAGAGGTTACCTGGCAGTCCTATCTCTATTCATTAAGAACCTTTTTCCATTCCAAAGAGAAAGGCTTGAATAATGATTATTAGGCTTTCATCTAAGTCTAATGAAAGTTTAAATCCACCTTTTTGCTCTAAGGATGAAAAACCATGTAAAATGCTGCGCAGCCCTCTTACTGCATGCAAGGCACGATCACCCTCTAAATGATACGCCTTTAATACCCGAACAGAAAGATCCACAATTTTTGCTCCTGCCTGCTGCACCTCCACATCCTCTGGATCGGGTGCAAGCAGGGTCGCCTCATAAATTCCAGGGTGTATTCGCGCAAAATTTACATACGCCCGGCTAACTGCTAGTACCGCTTCGGTGCCTGACATCCCAATAGCCGCATCAGCCATTTCAGCGTACAGCCGTTCAATGCCAAAAATGGCTAACTGCTTCCTCAGTCCAGGTAAGCCTTCGAAATGATTATATAAAGAAGGGGGGCGGATATTTAGCTTTTTAGCCAGGTTTGCAAGTGTAACCTCTTGCATTCCCTTTTGATCCGCCAGCACCCCTGCAGCTTCTAGTATCGTTGCTATATCAAGTGCTACTTTTGGTCTTGGTGACATGTTATCTGCTCCTTATTTAATCTTCTGTTCTAAATGCAGGATCGCTTGTTCCATGGTTGTTGCAGGGTTTTCTAACATTTCCCCATGACCAACTGCAAGAAGCGTTGGTTCGTAACTCACTAATTTCTTTGCACTGGCTAGCGCCGTCCTTTTACTCCAAGTACCAAATGCAGGAAACGGAAATAACGGTTTTACATCTCCAGCTACTGCCACACCACCTCTTGTTTGGAAGGCATCCCCAGCAATTAATGCCTTAGTACGAAGGTCGAGGAAGGATAAGGATCCTGGAGTATGCCCTGGTGTCTCAATTGCAGTTAAAGACCCCACCAAATCACCTTCCTTCAATAATACATTTGCTCTTGTCTTCAGATTCTTCGGTACCCCACCTTTAATCGGTGTAGAGTCTTCATGTGAATCAAGTGATCGGTCACCATTCATTAATCGATGATCGCGTATAGAGATATAAACCGGCACTTCAGGTAGTGTTTCTTTGAGCGCATCTAATGCTCCGACGTGGTCCTCATGTGCATGCGTCAAAATGATCCTTATAATGGGTTTCCCAATTTTCTCAGCAGCCTGCAAGATCCCCTTTGCACAAAAGCCAAGGGCCGCATCAATTAGTGTTAATCCCTCCTCTTCCTCCACTAAATAGCAATTAACCGGAAACACTTTTGCCATAAACGTCACTTGATATAAATATCCATTTTTAATCAGTCTCATAGTCGTCATCCCCTTTTAACTAATATCGTTAGTTTTATTTTAACTAATGACATTAGTTTTATCAATACCTTTTCACCTTTTTTGGGAAAAAATAATAAAGGACACCCTATGTGTCCTTTACTATTGAATTTCTATATATCTATTAGTAATTTCTTTGTTTTAGCCCTCGACACACAAGTCAAAATCACATTCTGGGCATTCTGCTGTTCTTCATTTAAAAAAGAGTCATAATGATCGACTACCCCCTCTACTACTTTAAGCTCACAGGTTCCGCATCTTCCCACCCGACAAGAATAAGGAGCAGTAATCCCTGCTGCATGCAAAGCATCTAAGAGTGACTGGTCCTTTGCTACATGAATCTCAACTCCACTAGTGAGTTGAGCTGTAAAAGGAGATGCATCCTTAGGTCGGGGTGGGGCAAATCGTTCAAGATGGATACTCACACGCGGGTAACCAAATCGAATAGCAGCTTCCGAAAAGTCAGTCATAAAAGAATCTGGCCCACAGAAATATACATGTGTTCCAATTCTATGCTCTAGAAGAGTAGTATCCTGCAGTCGTTGTGCCTCTTCTCCTTTTGAACAAATAAAAATGAGATTGATAGGGGAAATTTGTCTGTAAAAAATCATAGAATGCACAAAGTTCTTTTGATTTTGCTGCATAGTGTAGTTCAAACGTATCCCCTATATCTTTTAGTTCCTGCATCATAGAGATAAAGGGCGTCACACCAATTCCTGCGGCATAAAACACATGATGCTTTGCCTTAAAGCTTAAAGGAAAATGGTTTCTAGGGTAACTGATCATTAACCTATCCCCTATTTTCACCTCCTGATGCCAGTAAAGAGATCCTCCAGTGGATGTTTCACTTAATCGGATCGCAATTTGATAATTGTCCCTTGTATCAGGATGATTCGTTAAGGAATAATTTCTTGCTCTTCCATCCATATATGTAGTTATATGTGATCCCGCGCTAAAAGCTGGAAGCAGTTTTTCTACTAACGGGGCCAGTGTAAAGCATTTTACTTGTGGCGTTTCCTGTTCAATTGCTTTTACATAGACAGGAATGGTTCTCTCATTTACCATAGCGTCTCCCTTCTTTCATAATTTTGCAACATAGCCAAGAAAGGCATCACGGAGTGGAGAGTAATGATTAGAAACCTCCAGTAGTAAATCACAATGGTCACAGGTTCGTTCAGATTGACCTTTTTCCAAAATGGAGAGCCCATGGCACCTGCAACAAAAAATCTTTATCTGCTGTTTCCCACAGCCAATATACTGTGATTCTTCGTCCGAAAACCCTGCATCCTCTGCTATTCTTTTTAAATTTTTTAACCTATTCCAATCTGCAGCGACATATAGGAAACTCCCCATTTTTTGTCTGCTAATCCATTTTGAAAAATAAGTGGGGTCCCACTCTTCTTTCATACTCTGAATCTCGTAGCTTATATTTCCATCTATCACAACATCGATTAATGGCTGTAACAGCTTCATGCCTTCTTCATCCGCACAAAATAAGTAGTGGCGCTTTCCTGTTACAAAATTGATTTTCTCACTCATAAAGCTTACCTGCTTTCCAACTGTTCCTCTAAATACTCTAGGACAGCATTTCTGAATAGGGAGAGCCCTTTATATTCCACTATATAAGCAGGTAATTCCAGTAGGATCTGATGAAACTGCTTGAGCCATTCAGGTTTAGCTGCTAATTTTTCCAAAGGCAGTAGGTGGGTATGGATGGTAAATAGAATGCCTCCTGTTCGAGGCAACCGGAATAATTTCTGAACCTCCACACGGAGATGAACGAACTCCCCTGCATTTTCCTTGGTGACTTGTTTCCTTCCTTTTCCCCAATCATCAAAAGTTTCCAGGGAAGTATCCAGGCGGTTTCCTGCCATTAGAGACCAGTTTTTCCGCCACCATGGGTTTCCTGGTTCCAACTTTAAAAGGAACTGAAGAATCCGTTCATCCAGGCCTTCGTCTTTAAAGCCCGGAATCGGTTGATGAATCTGTTTGAAACTCATCCCCAAATCGAAGGCTAACGACCAATTGGCCGGGAAACATAGCTGACCTGCATCCAGATACAAATCTCCATCCCGCTGCATCATAAAGATCAAATCTTCTTGAACATGCCTGCCAATAAAGTTAAGCGGCTCACATGGCAAAGTGGCGTCGTCTCCAAAGATAAAGCTTTGCTTTTCTTGTAAAAGCTTATTGTAGAACGTCCAGTTTTCATCTTTTTTATCTAATTCAAATTTGTCAGGATAATAAGTTACTAGATTCTCCAACACTAATTCAAGGATTTCCCACTGACCTTTTATCGTATGCGGTAAGGATTGAAAACATCGTTCAGGGTGTGCTGAAAGAAGCTTCCGCTTAAGCTCGATCTCCTCCCGATAACTGGATGTAATCTCAATACTGATGGGATGATTCATTGGTACGGAGTTGTTAGAATAGCGATAAACATCGTCTTTAAATGGATACGGAAAGGAGTCCAAATCATCTCTCGTTATCATAAAACCACCCTTTACAGAAAATTCTATATTTTCATTTTAATAAAAGAATGCCATAAAAGGGAAGTCTTTGTTAATTCGCTGATAAAACTGGAAATTCGCTGATATATTGGCAGATTCGCTGATAAAATTAAAAATTCGCTGATAAATTCCCGAAATCCGCTGATAAATTTCCACAGCATACAAAATTTAAGAAGAAACCAACTAAAATATCATAAAGTAACTGCTTTAAAACAACAAAAGCGCCTACTTCACGTCATTTTTACCGTGATCGAGGCGCTTTTATATTAGAATCCTTGTTCTTCACTTTTTTCAACATTTACTTTGTTTTCATACCAGTTCGTTAGTTGTGTAAGGATCGCAAAGACAAAAAAGAAATTCATTGCCCAAACGTTGATAAAAGGTGCTATGCCGCCGAATTCAATGGTTTCATATCCCTTTACTTTAATCACAATCATCGATTCAACAAATATCAACACAAAGCCAACAATCCCCGCAACAGCCGCTCTTACCACCGTGTCTCCCCCTTACCATAATTGAAAATTTGACGATTCCGTGAACATCTTTACTCCCATTATATTGCACTTTTCAAACAATCTAAAGCCTAATGTTTCACTAAAAAGGTGTCAGGCACCATGTGAAATTTTCACATGGTGCCTGACACCCATTATTTAGAACGTAACCAACATATCCCAAGACGTTCCATCTATGCCTATCTTTTTAAAGCCAAACTTTTGATAGAGGTGAAGAGCCGGATTGTTCGGGTCTACGCTTAATGACACCGCGCCAAACCCAGATTCCTTGGCTACTTTTAACATCTCTCCAAGAAGTGCCTTCCCTATCCCTTTTCCCCTGAACGCTGGAAGAAGTGCCATTCCTAGTAAGGGAGTTTTTTCATCCACATAGCCATAGGTCTTGTTCGATTCGTCAAACAACCTGACCCACACCGCTCCAATCGGACGATTGTCGGTATCCATGGCAATGAAAGCCGTATCCCCTTCACGACCCCACCCTTGCATAGATTTCGCAATATCTGGTTGCTTCAAAATATCTCTTGTTGGCCGAGTCTCACCTTCGGGAATAAAGATCGCCTGGTATAACATTTCCCACAGAAATTCCTCATCTTCCATGCGGCCAAATCTAATTTGATACTCGCTCAAGTTCATCCCCCTCTACCTGCTTAATCGAATTCAATACTTGCCTTAAGCGTAAATCACTCATTGACGATATTTTTAGGCTATAATCTGTAAAATCTAAATGAGCAGTTACAGAATTAGGGACAACTACGCATTGGATACCTGCAGCTCTAGCGGCTTTTAACCCGTTTAAAGAATCCTCAAACGCAAAAACTTCCGACTTGGCTACCCCTAGTGCTTCGACAGCTTTAACATATAATTCAGGATCAGGCTTTACCCTTGATACATCGTCTCGTGTTCTAATTACATCAAAGTATGAAAAGATATTTAATTTCTTCAAATACCCCTCTACCCACTCACGACCAGAGCTAGATGCAAGGCCTATATTTAAACCTAATTCCTTTGCCTCTAATAGATATTCCTTCACACCGTTCCGTAGGACAGGTTCTCCCATTTTCACAGCAAAAAGCTTATGAGCTGCGTCCTTTATAACGACTGATTCAACTGGTGAAGAAAGATTCTTTTCTATATATGCATATAGGTCTGCGTCATCTGTTCCTATTACTCATGCAAACTGTTCAACTGATAACTCTAATCCATGGTTGCTTAACACTTCTTTAAATGATTCATACCAAACCGTTTCGGTATCTACAATCAAGCCATCAAAATCAAACACTACTGCTTTCATCAGCAATCACCTCTCTTAATGCTAAATGTAAAAACGAAGACAAAAGTTTCAGACTGGATCTAACAAGAAAAATGAGGCTAACTTCAATGTAAAGACGTCTGTCTCATGCACTAAAATAACTTCTCATAACAATAATAAGTTTCATGACCTAATGGTTTTGTAGAAATAAAAATTTCACCCTTTTTTATGTACCCTTTAGTTTCATAGAATCTAAGTGCACCTGGATTTCCAGAGAAAGCGTCGAGGCGGATTCCTGCATATCCTTTTTCCTTAGCAAAGTTCTCAACGAAATCCAGCATTCTCCTACCGTAGCCACTTCCTTGTGCAGTAGGCTGCACACAGAACGAGTGAAGTATTAAGACCTTGCTATCGGGTTCGCTCCACTTCACCTCTTGCCATTCTGGAAGCTGCCATTCATTAATAACCATACCCCCCATCACCTTACCATCTACACGAAGGATATACATCTCTTCCTCATTAACAACCCATTCTAAATATTCTTTGTTAGGATACTGGTCATCCCATTGAAAAATTCCCTTATTAAGAAGATCCTTTTTACAGGCTTCAAACAAGTCATTGATGGAATCTAAGTCCTGGTTTGTACCTAATGTTATACTCTCTTGAATCATAGTCATACCCCTTTTTTTACATTCCGTTTATAAACCTCATTTTAACATAATATTCCTTTTGTTCTGTAAGCAGAAAAGAGTATAAATGCATTTAAAGGAAAATAGATTCTACAAAACTTTAATTAATTCTACAAAACTTAAAAGGAATTCTACAAAATATAGACTTATTCTACAAATGTTGGAAATCACTTTCCAATCAACTAAAAAAACAAGAAACTCGCCAAATGGCGAGCCTCAATTAGAAATTATGTTATTACGATTTTCTATGTCCAGGGTAGTAACCGCCATGTCCATGGTGATATCCTTGTCCTGGAACATACGTGCCATGTCCATGGTGATAGCCATGACCTGGTACATACGTGCCGTGTCCATGATGATAACCATGTCCTGGAATATATGTGCCATGCCCATGGTGGTAACCATGCCCTGGATAGTAACCGCCCTGACCATGATGATACCCTTGTCCAGGATAATAACCTCCATGACCATGATGATACCCTTGTGGTGGTCTTGGACCATAACTGCCGTATTGTCTTTCCATTCTCTAGCCTCCTTTATAGCTCATTGGAATATTGTATGTCCCCAATGACAAAGAGGCGTAGATGCCTGCCCTTTTATCCTTATTAATTTTTCTTATTTCTTAAAACTTATTATGAAGTCTCACGATTCTTTACTTTTAACAAAAATCTTGTAAACCAATAAGCAATAAGCACAATCACAAGATCAATGAGGAAAAGGTGAAATTGATTTATGCCTTTTTTAAAATCCACTAATCCAAGAAACCTCTCCAAAGTAGAGAAACCAAAAGCAAACACCGCACTTAACCCCAACGTATATAAAAAGAAACTTTTCTTATGATTCGTACAGTACTGGTATAACAACAAGAAGCCAACAGGTAAGACCGAAGCCGTCACATTAGTTGCATTTGGCAAAACGGGAAGTAAAAAATACTTATGAACAAAGATCCCACTATGGCCAAGCGCAATATCCGTATACGCCCAGAGAATATGTACGGTGTACCCGAAGAAAAACAGTTCAAATATTCGTTTTCTATCGACTGTAAAAAACAGCAGAATCAAAGGGAAAAGTAGTAATGAAAGAACTATCCAGAACTGCCAGTTTCCAAAATCCGAATACTGATTCCAGTATGAGGAGTACACTGAGGTCAACTCATGTTTATTTTCATAGATTCTGTCCCAATACTGCTTGTAATCCACAAGATTGTACCTCCAAAATTAGACTATGTGTCTACATTAGGTTCCACATTCATCCAATTTTTATTCCAAATTCATTTTTTCTCTACTTTTTTCCAAATATTTGTTACTTTAGTATTATATAAAACAAAAGCGGGGGAGCAATTTGATTACAAATTTTAATGAATACGACCATCACAGTTACATGCAGGAAGCTTTAAAGGAAGCAGAAGAAGCTGGAAAACGTGGCGATCGCCCAATCAGAGCAGTTATTGTTCATAATGGCACCATCATTGCTCGAGGATCTAACCGGATTAACACAAAAGACAGTGAATTAGAACACGCAGAGATCAATGCAATGAACGCATGTGCTTCCTACTTACGAAAACATGCCCGTGAATGTATCTTATATACAACGGTAGAGCCTTGTGTCATGTGTCTTTCTACTCTCATACTTGCAAATATCCGTACCGTTGTTTATGCGGTAGAGGATAAATATTTGAATATGGCTCAATTTATTGAATCCAGCACCTACATAAAGAACCGATTACATCATTACCATGGCGGAGTGATGGCACAAGAATCGGTTCAACTCTTAAAGACCCACTCCCCATTTATGGCGGAAGTTGTTTTAAATGGCAGAAGGCCTTCCTAGCACCTTCACAACATCCACACAACTTCGCTATAAGTTCTACACAAGTCTTCTATATGATAAGAGTAACTTAATTAAGAAATGGTTCGAAGAGCTCATTTCTTAAAACTTCCCATAATCGGATTGGTGCCTGACACCGATCTTTTTTTTTGCAAAAAAACCCTCGCTGTTGTGTATTAGCAAGGGTAAATTTTTAACCTATTATTGTTTTAGAAAAGGATTGGCTCTCCGTCTCGAATGGGTTTTCTTCAATTTCAAAGCCGAGATCTTGAATCAGCTGATAATCGTCGCTTGCGCATTGTCCCTGAGTGGTTAAGTAATCACCTACAAAAATCGAATTCGCAATAAATAAACCTAGATTCTGTAGCGAACGCAAATTGAATTCACGTCCACCTGAAATTCGAATCTCCTTCGTCGGATTAATAAAACGAAATAATGCTAAAATCTTCAGGCAGCGAAGAGGAGTTAATTCATCTAGATTCTCAAGCTTTGTTCCCTGGATCGGATGAAGGAAATTAACAGGGATTGAATCCGCGTCTAGCTCCCTTAAAGCAAATGCCATATCAATGATATCTTCATCAGTTTCCCCCATCCCGCAAATGACACCGGAACACGGCGAAATCCCTGCTTTTTTTATATTTTCAATTGTGTCTACTCGGTCCTTATAATCGTGTGTCGTTGTAATATTCTCGTGATGATTCGCACTTGTATTAATATTGTGGTTAAAACGGTCAACCCCTGCAGCTTTTAATCGATGGGCCTGTTCCTCGCTCACTAATCCCATACAAGCACAAATTTTAATTTGATCAACCTCATTTTTAATTTCCTGAACAGCATTTATCACCGTTTCCACTTCATTATTTGTAGGTTTCCGTCCACTCATTACAATACAATATGTACCTATTTTATTCTTATTTGCTTCCTTTGCTCCTTCAACAATCGTTTGTTTACTTATGAGTGTATATCGGTCAATTTCTGTTTTCGCTTTAATAGATTGCGCACAATAGCCACAGTCTTCTGGACATAATCCACTTTTTGCATTGATGATTAAATTCAGTTTTACTTTCTTCCCGTAATAATGTCTGCGGATTTCATAGGCTGCATTAACAAGTGAGAGGATTTCTTCATCTTTTACCAATAAAATATTCATAGCTTCATCTTTGGTTGGAACATATCCGTCAATAATGTTTTCAGCAAGCTTAAACCAATACATGTCATCACCTCTTAATTATTTGTAAACCAAATCAAACTAACGGTTAACAAATAAATTATAAATCATGCATTCTAGGAATTAAACATACTATTATTAAAATTGGATATTTTTAGGCAGAATTCCCTATCCTCAGAAAAGAAAAGCTTCACAACTTCCACACAACTTCCCCCTAAATTCTTCACATATTTTCATTATGATAAAAGTAACTTAATTAGGAAATAAGTTCAAAGAACTCATTTCTTAAACTTCCCATTTTGGATTGGTGCCCGACACCAATCTATTTTTTATTAGAAAAGCACAAGCGCCGCGGTCAGCCCCGACAGGCAAATATCCTTTCTTAATACTACAAAAAAATAGGACGCTGACTTCAACGATCAAGTCAGCGTCCTATTAAAATATATTTTTAGTAAACGCCTACTTGTGACCAAGCAGAGGCAACGGCATTATATTGTGAACTGCCTGTACCATATAAATCAGCTGCTGCTGCAAGAAGAGCAGCACGGGCATTGCTAAAGTTACTCGTTGGAGTGAGATACACAGTAAGTGCGCGGTAATAAATTTTTTCTGCAACAGAAGTACCAAGGCTTGAAATGGTTAAGTAAGCCGCTTTGTTTGGAATCCCACTATTTGTATGAACGCCTCCGTTATCAGAAGTAGTGTTAACGTAACCGCTCATATTCTCAGGCTGTCCATAAAGGCTAGGATTCGATAGGCTTCGAAGGGCATCGCCTGCTTTATTTGGTGTGTATACATCCTCACCGATTAAATAATCCCCTTTGTCCATGAATACTCCAAATGTATCGGAAATGGACTCATTCAATGCTCCAGATTGATATTGATATTCTAGACCTGCGGTTCTTTCTGTTACCGCATGTGTTAACTCATGTCCTACGACATCTAATGCACCTGACAATGATCTAAAGGTTGTCCCATCACCGTCACCATAAACCATTTGCGCTCCATTCCAGAAGGCATTATTATAATTTCTGCTGTAGTGAACACTTGAACGAATGGTTGCCCCATTGTTATCAAAGCTGTTACGATTAAACGTATTTTTATAATAATCGTAAACAACACCTGCATAATAGTGCGCATCCACGTCTGCACGTTGTGATGTTGCGTTAAAATTATTATCTGCATCAACAGAATAACTACCAGGTAAACGTGTTAAATTCTTCGCAGTATATGTTTCAATGACACCTGACATAGGCTTAGTTACATCGTATAAATAGTAAGTACCACCTGAATAATAGGTATTCAGTGTTTTTGTATCACCAAGAACGCCAACCCCTGTACCTGCATCATTAACTGCATTATAGGAATCTAGTACATTTCCATTCACAGCATCTACATAGACTACCCAGTTTGCAGGGTAAGGCTGAATGAATTGAAGATTGGTTTTGTAAGCAAGATAGAAATCATTTGCTTTTTTATAAACAACTAATTCCGCTTTTTCAACGGTATCTTCAAATTTCTTACCCATTGGACCTGCTTCTGCGTTTGTTAGTGTATCTTCTTTAGTTAATTTAATAGATTTCCAAGCCTGGTTAAGTGCTGCGTCCTTAGAAAGCTGAGCTTTCAGTGCACCCTTGAAATAGGAAGAAGCTTCCGGGAACACGTCTCCATTCACCGCAGTTACGATTCCATTTTTATCTGTATGCACTTTAAACTTTGCCCCGTCAACCGGAACTCCTTGTACGGATTGAACAAAATTGTAATGCGTTCTGCCCAGCTCGTCCTTTTGAACATCTAGTAATGTCAAATCTTTATCGGAGTCTAATTTATATAGACTTTTATTTTCTTTTAAAAATTGCTTTACTGCAGCTTTGTCTTTATACGCTTTAGTAGATAGTTTTCCATGAACGAAGGATGGAACAGCTTGTCCCTTTTTCCAGTTTACTTTAGCATCTTTACCAAATTGGCTTGCATCCTTCGTTACTGTAACATTGTACGGAACCGTCTGCGCTGCAGCAGTAATCGGTACCACAGTCCCCATAGTTAATCCCAATGCCAAAACAAGTGATGTACGTTTCTTCATAATCCCAGCCTCCTAATAATCATTTATGTATTGAATTTTCAAAATTATCATAACACGGAGGATTTGATTTTATAATTGGGAAAAAAGAGACTTGTTTGGGGTCAGGCACCACCTCTTTAACACATCACTATAGTTAAAATCCCAACACCTGTTTCATTATGGCCTTGGGAAATATTCAGTCTATATTTTTTTAGTCTATTACTTGCATCTTTTAAAATAGGCAGAAAGGCCCTGAAATTAACGGCTATTCTGCTATTACATTAAGGACAAATTGAATAATCTGATAGAGTAACAACACAACAAAGATCAGTACCGAAATAAAGGCAAAGATTCTTTTTGGTTTCTGATACCACTTAGGAAATTGCGTAATTTGTTTAGGTGACTGAAAGCCTTGGACCATATCTCCATGTTTAATCACATCATTAAAAGGAGCTCGGTCCTCATTAGTAAAAAATTGTGTCTCGTCGTCTGGGTGTTGAATTGTATGCTTGTTAGAAATATCATTCATTGCATAGCACTCCTTCGCTTCAGATGGAAAGCCCCATTCCGCTCTAAATATACAAGGGTATCATACCATTTTCTTCCTTTCAACCGCCAGTATGCCTCTAAACAAGCAAAGGACTGCCAAATTGGCAGCCCTTCTCTCTAAACATTATCCACCCATTATAAAGTATGTTTGAATCCCCTTTTCTGCTTACCTCAATTGAACTTTTTTGGATTTATTTTAGAGGATTGTTTGTACTCAAAAGATAGAAACCATAATTTTAACCATAAAAAAACCGTCAATTGACGGCTTGTCTACTTTCCTTTAATTAATATGCCACGGTCATCAGCCTGCGGAGGTTCTTCCATCCAGCCATGCTTAATCATTATATTAGCCCCGTCCTCTGCATAAAGAGCAATTTCCGGTATTAACGATGCATACTTCATTCCTACATCTCTCCTAGGACTTGCGGCCATAGCCATTCCGTAATTCCCCACCCCTGCAGCGATCATCCCAGCCACATTGAACATAATCAACTTATCTGAAAAGACAGGAACAGTTGTATCTGTTAAGGCAGAATCCCAGCTCATCGGTATTGGTAAATCCTCTTTCCTTAAGAAACCACTGAAAATATCTACGTGTTTCTGCGCAATTTCCATTCCTCGTAAACAATATTGCTTTACTTCTTTACTTTGTGCAATCTGTGCATAACCTGTGATTAAAGTTTTTCCAATAGCGTTCGTTTGGACATTTAAAAACAAATGAGTAATTTCCACTGATGTTAAGGGTCTCTTATGTCCCAAAAATCCTGCTAAAAAATGCTGTCGTTTTACAAAGTCCACTTTATCAGGGACAGATAGGTATGGCGGTCGAATATAGGTTCCTTGCTTTAACATTAAATCCCTAGTGAAATCCTGAAGCTGAACCCCTATCTTTAAGACCCTTTTATGAAACTCTACCATATCTGGACGTGTAGCGACTCCTAGAGCCGCACTGCTGGCCGCCATTGCAAGGATGGACATATGTCTTAAAAACATAAGCACAAAAGTATCTGAAAAAAGCTTTGGTGCTTTGGGGTCAACATCTTGATCTGTAAATCCAATGGGTATAGGAAAGGATTCTTTAGTAAAGATGTCCTCCATTATAGCAATATTCCCTTTAGCAGAGTTTAAAACAAATTCAATGATTGGACGAACTTCCTCGTCCTCAACTTTTTCTAAAAAAAATTTGTTTATACAGATGATAATTGTATCGTTCAAATATTGTGCCCATAGTCCAGACATTTCCCCAGCAGTCAGTCGAATCCTTGTTTTATCTTCCATTTCAATATCCTCAATTTCTTCTGGAATAGAATGACTCATGAAACTCATTTGGGAATAGTATCCACAATAGACGAACATTTATGACAAATATTCCTCTATAAAATACACCGGTTCTATTTACCCTCGTAGGCATTAGTCACCGGTTCTAATTTTAGAAAAATGGTCTACCTTTTTGTTCTGAACGATTCGAGCCGCATGTGAACGATGTCCTTACCTTCATAAAATCGTACATAAGAGCCGCTTTTCTCCCTTTATCGGTCTTCCCATTTCTTTTGTCATGAAGACAATCCATAAATTCACGATCACATTGACAACGAGATTTTCCACTGCTTAGGCAGCGATCATGGTGCTTGCAGCAGGCGTCTACATCATTAATCGGTTCACCAGGACCACTGCAGCCAGGTCCACACCATCTATATCCTCGGAAGAGACAAAAAGAAAATGGACTTCTACTTCTTCTATTTTCCAAACTCTCACCTCCAGCACACAGTAAGTTAACGCTATATCTGTATATTAATAGTATATGGAGTACTAATAAAAACGCGATAATAAAAGCCCCTATTCTACCGAATAGAGGCATCAAAATTAATTTATTATACTCACTTTATTTTTCCCCGTATTCTTGGATTGGTATAAGCCCTCGTCCGCACGGTTTAATAACGAATCGATGGTATCCTCCAATCGAGAATCCGCCACCCCAAAGCTTGCTGTTAATCGACCAACTTCTTTAAACTCGTGCCTCTCTACTTTTTCCCTTAGGTAGTCTGCAAAGGCAATCGCATTGTTCCATGTCACATCAGAGAGCACAATAAATTCTTCTCCTCCCCAACGGCCCAATCGGTCACGTAAAGCAAGATGTTCTTGGATCAATCCAGCTAACTCAACTAAAACAGAGTCGCCAATTTTATGACCGAACAGATCATTAACCCTTTTAAAATAGTCAATATCGAAAAATATAATTGAAAAGGACGTATGCATTTCCCTCGAATCACTCAGCTTTTGATCCAACCACTCATCAATTTGATGGCGGTTGGCAACACCTGTTAATGAATCTAAATAGGCATATTTTTTTAGCAATTCCATCTTTGCATAGGCCCTAAACATATGCTGCGCATAAAAAAGGACAATGATGTAAACCAAGTTGGCAAAGTAGAATTGCAAAAGGGAATCAATGGATTCAGCCGAAAGTTTGTTGATAACCACGATTCCACTTAATAAGGTAATTAGGTAAATTCCTATAGAATAGTACAGGCCTCTCCTAATCCCTAGCGTTAAAAAGATAAACATAATGATAATTGGCATCCAGACAATAAAATCGCCTAAAGAACCGCCAATTTTCAACATATAATTATAAATCATATCGAAAAAAGTCGTTACATGATAAATACTAACTAACACTAGATTAGATAACTCACTAAACCGAACAAACTGTTTTTTATATACTAGAACCCAGCTTACTGCAAACCAAATTGTCATTGTATTATTAATAACAAAACTAAGTTTGTCCGAACCATCAACGTTTTGCATAATAGTATTTAAAATGAGCGCAATCAAAATGCATGGAATGACCCACAGATATACGCTTCTCTTAAGATCGGCAAGTGATTCATACTGTTTTGACACCGAATTTCATCTCCCCCAACTAATCCAATAGATTAGTCCAGCCTTAACCTGCAAAGAGCAGAGGGCGCTGTAAAAGTTCAAATTTCCTTCTATTATAACCGTCCATCTATACACCCATTTTAAACGAAAAACAGTCGTTTTTATATAGCTTTATTGACCTATGATTGTAGTATTTTTGTCCATTTTGTCTAAAAAAGTTAGAGTGTATAGTAGTTCAAAATCATCCCTAAAAAAACATACAATCATTTTAATTTATGGTAAATTAAGGTTATATAAATACTAGAAATAGCAGGTGAACATGATGTTAGAAAAATTCCAAGTATACATGTCCCCATTTCAACAAGAAAGAATGGTAAGAATATATCTTCCGGAAAACTATAATTCAGAAACCAAGAGATATCCTGTATTATATATGCACGATGGCCAGAATGTTTTTGAAGATGAAGGAGCCATTAAAGGGGTATCTTTAGGTATGAAGGATTACTTAGATCAAAGTGGCTTACCGATTATCGTTGTTGGAATTGACCTCAATACCGAAGGAGAAGGACGGATTGACGAGTACTGCCCATGGGCACATGGTGAAATCAGCAAAGAAATATTAGGTTATACCAGTTCGTCTGGTGGTAGAGGTGGCGAGTATCTGGATTTCATAGTAAAAGAGCTTAAGCCACTAATTGACAGTAAATATAGAACTCTTGTGGATCAGACCTCAATGGCTGGGATTTCTTTAGGTGCCCAAATATCCACTTATGCGGCCTGTAAGTATCCACATATTTTTAAAAGAATAGCAGCTATTTCCCCAGGATTTTATAGAAACCAGGAAGATATTGAAAATCTATTAAAGGAATCCGATTTATCCGCTATTGAAAAATTCTACATGGACATTGGGACAAAAGAATTGGGCGATGACGAAAAGATGACTCAGGTTTTCCTTGATTTAACAGACCGCGTGTATGCGATTTTAAAAGATAAGGTAGAAAACCTTCACTTTCAATTAATTGAAGAAGGTCAGCATAACTATACTTCCTTTAGGAAAAGAGTACCTGATTTTCTTTCCTATTTATTTTCAAATTGATCATTTTTACACCCCAAAAAAAGAACGGTAGGCAAAAAATTTGCCCTACCGTTCTTCTTAAAATGGTTTTAGTATCATTAAAGCTATGATAATAATAAATATTAGATTCTCAAGGTATTCATATCGAAAAAGAACCTTAGCTAACCGCCAATATTCTTCAGGTATAACTTCCCCTTTATGTGATTTTAATAACGCCTTCACGGGTCTTGACCTTGGTGACAGGACAAGCGGTCCAATCGCAAGTGCTGCCAAAAAGAGAATAAGGCTCGTTACATACCAGCCCATCCGGAACAAGCTTGGATTTAATAGTCCCATCGCTATACCTGTAATGAGTAGAAGGGTACCGCCAACCATTACAAAAATATGAAGCTTATGTCTAAGCCTATATGAATGCCTTAATTCAGTCATGTTTTTCCCCGATTTTACAACAGTCGTTAAAATAAATCCAGGTCCCATTCCCAAAATAGCTGAAAAGATATGAATGAACACAATTACTTTGTAAAGAGTAATCACTGGTGCTTCAACCTCCAATACCTTGCATGCTACCATTTTACCATAATCAAGACCAAGTTGTGTTCATCCCTTAAAAAGAAAAACCGGCAAAATCGTGACAGATTTTTGCCGGTTTGAAGTTACTAATATTATTTTGTTTCTACTTCATATTGAACAGGATCTGGAACTTCGCCTTCCTCTGATAATTCCTTATTCGTTTTCAGCGATTCCATTTCTTTTCCAAGTTGTTTTACCTCGTCCTCATCGGCTGCCATTGAACCATTTGGCTCAGCCTGGTCAGCTCGATAATCATTTATATTTACTACATTGTTTTTTAAATAATCAGCCATTTCCTTTAACTTACTGTCTGCAGCCTCCCTAACAGGAATAGGAATTCGTTCTTCATCTCCAAATAAGAAGGGCTTGCCTAACCTCGCTTGATCAGGATCTTCTAAATATCGTTCAACCGGAATCTCTAACCAATAGATGGATTCAGTAGATGAATCCCGCAGTGTTGCTCTATATTTTACCGATTCACCTATACCCATCATTGAAAAACCTTGCTCAGTCATGATTGAATGGATATCTGTAAATGGCATATTCTCAGAAACAAGTGCTTTAGCCTTCATACTGATGCTCCTCTCCTTGATTCCTTATTAATCAACCTATTTGTTGATTAATCTTTGTATACCCAGAATACGTGGAGTCGAAACATTTCATGCCTGTTAATCACGGGGATTAATAATTGCCAGCACCTGATGGTCTTCCCATTTGCCATTGATTTTCACATTTTTCAAAGCAATACCTTCCTTATGAAAACCTGCCTTCTCTAGCACGCGGATTGACCCGATATTATGAGGCATAACTCCTGCCTCGATTCTATGTAAATGCAAATCGTTGAAACCATAATCGACGATCAGCTTAGCCGCTTCTGTTGTATATCCTCTTCCATTATGATTTTTATCTAAAAAATAACCAATAAATGCACTTTGAAGCGAGCCTCTCATGACATGAAATAGATTGATCGTTCCAATTAAAGTATCATCATAAGTAAAAATTCCGAAGTTATAGGACTGGTCATTTTGACTAAGTTCTTGGTATTGAGGAATTCTCTCAAACTGCGCCTCAAGTGTATAGAAATCATCATCTCTTTCCATAGAAAACTTTTGAAAAAAATCGCGATTTGCAAGCTGTAGTTCAAGCAAAGCGGCTGCATCACTCGTAATAAAAGGTCTAATATAGATAGATTCACTTTTTAACATATTCTCGAATCACTCCTAACGGCTATTTTAAATGTAAAACCATATGTTCATCGTTAAAATATTCACCATTTACTTTTAAAGCCTTTTCTTCCAATCCAAACGTCGTAAATCCTAATTTGGAATAGAGTCTCTTCGCTTTTTCATTACTTGCGGTGACAGATAGGTTGATTTTTTCGATTACCTCTATTGTTTTTGCCTTGTTGATCGCTTCTTTAAGCAAGGCCTCCCCCACTCCTGAACGCTGTTTTCTTGGAGTGACATACATGGCAAAAATATTAGCCCTATGCTCGACTTTTTCCGCTCTTTCCTGGAGCAACGTGACAACGCCCATTAACTCTTCTCCTTCAAAAGCGCCAAACGTATAATTACCTTCTGATGTGAAATTGCGGGCTACTTGTTCAACTGGATTTTCTCGTTTAACCGCATCTTCATAGCTTGTTAAAAAGGCCTCTGGATTTTCCTTTAATGCTTCTAATCTCAGTGCCCAATACCGTTCTGCATCCGCAGGAGTTAATAGTCTGATTTGCATTTTCCATTCCCCTCTCCCAAAATTTTTGCCATATAATATTCATCGACATATTCTCCAGCTATAAGTAAGGAATCCTTTTTTGTACCTTCCACTTTAAAGCCCATTTTCTGATACAGAGCCACACCGGCTATATTACGGGTAACGGCTGTTAGCTCTAATCGACGAATGTTTCGTTCACTTGCCCATTCTTCGAGATTCTTAAATAGCAACGTCCCTACACCTTTTCCTCTATAATCTTTTAAAATACCAATTACAATATACACAGCATGCTGATTTCTTCTTGCTGTACCTCCCATAGCAAACATGTAGCCTATTAATCGGTTTTCCACTTCTGCTACAAAGAGAGTAGAGTTCCCGCTTTTTTTGGAAGAAGTGATTCTATTTCTGAGTTGTTCAGGTGTAACCTGTCGTTCATCTGGCTCCATCAGCATAAACTCAGATTCATTTTCAACCTGCTTAATCAGCGCTACCAAGTTTTCTGCATCAGTACCTCCTGCTTCTCTGATATTCATATGAATTCCCCTTCATTAATGAACCTTATATTAATGTCTTGGCGCCCAAAGAATAATTGAAGCACCCAGTAAACAGATTGCTGCTCCGAGCCAGTCATACAGATCTGGTGTCTTTTTATCTACTAGCCATCCCCATAACACCGATAACAAGATAAAGACACCACCATATGCGGCATATACTCTGCCAAACGAAGGAAACGCTTGAAAAGTGGCTATGATTCCATAGAGCACAAGAGTAATACCACCGAGGAGTCCCCACGAGAGTGGCTTTCCTTCTCTTAACCATAACCAAATAAGGTAACCCCCGCCTATTTCTGCTAATCCTGCAAGTATAAATAAAATCGCTGCTTTAAACATGAAAATCACATCCTGTAAACCTATCCCTATTTTCTAGCCTTATTACTAATATAAAGATTGTTAAAAAAGACTGCCAGTGATAGCAGTCTTAACCGACTTTATTTTTCTTTATAAACGCTTCAACATGTAGCATTATTTCCTTCATCGCTTCAATGGTTGCTGATGTATTTTCTTGAATTTCTAAACCATGATCCGCTTTAGGTATAACAACCGTACTAACGAGCGGGTTGTTCTCCAGTGCAGTTAACCGCCCTTCAATGAAATGATGGTCTTCATCTCCAATGACACAAAGAGAAGGTAATTTCGTTTCCACTAGGGCTTGATATACCCTATCTTCCTTTAGCAGCGGAGTTAACCAAATGCCTACTGAATTTTGCAGGAAGGTTTCCTGAGTCCATTCCATCGCCATCGGAATCGTTCCAATGGATTTACTTAATAAAATACACTGCTCATATCCGGCATCTTTTACAGCTGTCTCGACCACAACTTTTACATCTTCATACATCCATTGCTCTCGTTCTACCTTGGTAAGCTCCCTAAACTTTTCATTCTTTACAAAGTTGTAATTGATATTTAGAACATCCACATTATTGTTCAAACATACCCCTGTCGCATAATGAAATAGCGGGCGCTGAGTTGAATAACCCAGCCCAGGCAGCATAATACAAATAGTTTTATTTGGCTTTTCGCTGCAGATCCACGTATACGGTATGGTTGAATGTTCATTTCTAATGACTACATCTTCGAAAAATTTATACATTGAACTCACCTCATTATCCTATCTATCTTACAAATTTAATTTCTGCTATTTTACCACTTTCTATAAAACCAATATTTTTGTACACCTTATTGGAATCAGGATTAATGATATCCGCATACAGCATCGGTATAAGCCCCTCTGAATGGATAATCACACACAATTCCCTTACTAACGCACTTGCATAGCCATTTTTCCGATGCTCAACTGGAGTAAAAACAGCATTAATTCGGGCATGCCTAGGAGAGCGATGTGATATGTTCGCCATTGATACCGGCTTACCATCAACAAACCAAAGATATAAGTTTCCAGTTCCAATCATTGTTTGTGCCTTTGACATCTGAGTACCTACCTCTACAGAAGTACCAAACGCATCCTTTAAAAACCCTGCAAGATACGCCTCTACGGTTTCTATGTCTTCTAATGCGGCTTTCTGAATTTCTCCTGATACATTTACCGGTTTTAACACCTTTGGACAATGGTATGATTCCATGGTCATATCTGTTTGGTAGCCAATACCCCGTTTTTTTGAAAAAGCTTCCGCAAACATTTCCGCAGTCTGAGGATCTCCAGATACTCCAGGAAGCTGATCACTATTTAAATAGTCTACTAGATTATTAATCAAAGCTCTTTGTTCCTCTGGTGGAGTCTCCTTAGATAACCACAACCAGGCATTATGGCCAGGCGATTGCGCCAAAATCATCTTATTATCAGGTGTCTTAATCCCTAATGCATCACTGCCTTCACTGATCCGGTGAATTAGATTATATTGGACTTCATCACTTACAAAAGATTCCTCAGTAGTTAATAAATCATCATTAGGAACAAGTCTAATAAACATAATACCAACCTCCTACTATCGAATTAGATTCGCCAAGGGTGCCTAACATACCTTCCTTAATTTGTTGATTTTCGTTTAGGTAGAGAATTCATAAGCGGAGAATTTCTGGCCATTTTATAAAGAGGAAGCTTAAAAAGTAGAAATAAGCGGAGAATTTCCGGTTAACTGCTCTAAAAAAGACAAAATCCAAAAATTTGAATAATATAAACGGAAAAACCTCCCTTATTATTAAGGAAATATGGGTATTCCCCAATTTAATCGGAACTTTTCCGTTTATTAATCACAGTGAAATCACTGCCACTGATTCTCAAAAATTATCGATATAAAGAATCACAACTTCGAACATCCAGTATCTAAAAAAACACTCGCAGAATACTAAAAGATTCACTTAAGAGGTGCCTGACCACGGTTCTGCAGCGTAAATGACAGTCTATTTTACTAAGAAATCAACATGAAGAAGAGTAGCTGAATAAATTGTATATGCGCTCTTTTGCTCTAAACGACCGAAGACCTGATTTTTTTTTGCCCTTCAGTCGTTATGAACCCCTCTAAACGACCGGAGCCCTGATTTTTTTTGCCCTTCAGTCGTTATGAACCCCTCTAAACGACCGGAGCCCTGATTTTTTTACCCCTTCGGTCGTTATGAACCCTTCTATACGACCGGAGCCCTGATTTTCTTAACCCTTCGGTCGTTATGAACCCTTCTATACGACCGGAGCCCTGATTTTTTTAACGCTTCAGTCGTTATGAACCCTTCTAATCGACCGAAGTCCTAATTTTTTTACCCCTTCGGTCGTTATGAACCTTTCTATACGACCGAAGTCCTAATTTTTTTACCCCTTCGGTCGTTATGAACCCTTCTAATCGACCGGAGCCCTGATTTTTTTAGCCCTTCGGTCGTTATGAACCTTTCTAATCGACCGAAGCCCTGATTTTTTTTGCCCTTCAGTCGTTATGAACCCCTCTAAACGACCGGAGACCTGATTTTTTTACCCCTTCGGTCGTTATGAACCCTTCTAAACGACCGGAGACCTGATTTTTTTACCCCTTCGGTCGTTATGAACCCTTCTAAACGACCGGAGCCCTGATTTTTTATGCCCTTCGGTCGTTATGAACCTTTCTAAACGACCGAAGCCCTGATTTTTTTTGCCCTTCAGTCGTTATGAACCCTTCTAATCGACCGGAGCCCTGATTTTCTTAACGCTTCAGTCGTTATGAACCCTTCTATACGACCGGAGCCCTGATTTTTTTACCCCTTCGGTCGTTATGAACCCCTTCTAATCGACCGATGGCCTGATTTTTTTAGCCCTTCAGTCGTTATGAACCCTTCTAATCGACCGAAGTCCTGTTTTTTTATGCCCTTCGGTCGTTATGAACCCTTCTATACGACCGGAGCCCTGATTTTTTATGCCCTTCGGTCGTTATGAACCTTTCTAATCGACCGAAGACCTGATTTTTTTACCCCTTCGGTCGTTATGAACCCTTCTAATCGACCGAAGTCCTGATTTTTTTACCCTTTCGGTCGTTATGAACTATAAATGCTAATTTTAATATGTACAGAAATGATTGTATAAGAATGTACAGTTTTGGGTAGTACATGGCATACTCTTATCGAGGTGGAGAGTATGTATGTTCAACTAGATATTACAACAAATTTTGAAATCAACAGTCTTACAGACTTACCAAAACTTAAACTTCTTATGGAGAATTTAAATATGAAAATTAACAAGAGTAAATTAGCTAGAGAATTAAATGTAGATCGGAGGACAGTTGATAAATATATTAATGGATATGTGCCTCAAAAGAAACGAGATAGAGAATCTAAGATAGATGATTATTACGGAGTAATAAAGCTACTGCTTTCCCGAGAGTCTAAGCAGAGATTTTTTTATAAACGTGTTCTATGGCAGTATTTAAAAGATAATCATGGACTGGAATGTTCCCAGTCAACATTTCGAGCTTATATAGCTCGTAAACCAGAGTTTCAAGCATACTTTAGTGAGGGGAAACGTACAGAAACTGTTCACTCCGTAATTCGTTATGAAACCCTTCCGGGTGAACAAGCTCAAATAGATTGGAAGGAGAATATCCGGTATATAACGAAAGATGGAGAAATTCTTTATGTAAATGTGGCTGTTTTTCTTTTGTCCCATTCCCGTTTTAGAACCTTTCATTTAACAATATCAAAGTCACAAAGCGTATTGATGTCCTTTCTGACAGAAAGCTTTGAAGCCATTGGGGGAGTGCCTAAAAACCTTGTGACGGATAATATGAAAACAGTAATGGATGAACCACGAACCGAGTATTCAAAGGGAGTAGTGAATGAACGCTTTGGTCAATTTGAAAAGGATTTTGGGTTTAAAGTAAGGCCTTGTATTGCAGGACGACCAAGGACGAAGGGGAAAGTTGAAAGTCCTATGAAATTGATAGACGAGATTCATGCCTATCAGGGAAAATTTGATTATGAGGAGCTTCATGCGTTTGTGCAGAGCCTTTGTGAACGGATTAACCACAGTTACCATCAGGGTACAGGGAAAATACCTATTTTGGCCATTGAACAAGAAAAAAATCTCTTATTGCCCCTACCAAGAAAGCAAATAAGAGATTCTTATAAGATCCACCATAAACTTGTACAGGTCAATTCCGCTTGCATGATTACTTATAAATCAAACCAGTATTCAGTTCCAGCTGAATACAAAGGGAAAACCGTTGGTTTACAAGTATATGATAATCAAATCCATATTTATTATAACACGGAGTTAATCGCGAAACACGAGGTCAGTGAAATCAAACTCAACTATAAAAAAGAACACTACGTTGAGGCACTCTCAAGAGGGCTTCCGCACTTTCCGGATATTGATGAGCTGGCTAAAAATAACTTACGAGCGATTGATGAGGTGTATAAAAATGAATAGTAGTTATCAACAATTAATGCAAAACCTTGAGTATTTAAAATTAAAACAGATGATTGGTCATCTTGGTGAAACGATTGATTTTGGTATGAGTAATCAATTATCTTTTGTAGACACACTCTTAAAACTAACAAATTATGAAATCGATATGCGTGAAAAAACCATGGTTAATTCAATGGTCAAGGTGGGGGCCTTCCCCCACCGTAAAGAGATAAAGGATTTTGATTTTAATTTCCAACCATCAGTAAACAAGCAGCAAATACTTGATTTTACAACATTACGATTTCTCGAAGAGAAAGAGAATATCGTATTCTTGGGACCTAGTGGAGTCGGAAAGACACATTTAGCAACAGCCATAGGGATAGCAGCAGCCAAGAAACGAACCAGTACCTATTTTATAAAATGTAATGAATTAATCCTGCAATTAAAAAGAGCAAAATTAGAAAATCGCTTAGAAAGTCGATTAAAGCATTATGGAAAGTATAAGTTATTAATTATTGATGAAATTGGATATCTACCAATTGATCGTGAGGATGCCAAATTGTTCTTCCAGCTAATTGATTTAAGATATGAGAAAAAAAGCACCATATTAACCACAAATGTAAGCTTTAAGCAGTGGGATGAGGTCTTCCAGGATACAAAAATAGCAAATGCCATATTGGATCGTGTATTACACCACGCAACAGTTGTGAACATAATTGGTGATTCGTATCGTATTAAAAATCATTTGGAAAAGGAAAACGAGTAATTTTTGTACATTCTTAAACAATCAAAAATGTACATACTTAGCTTGACATTTACATATGAACCCTTCTATACGACCGGAGCCCTGATTTTTTATGCCCTTCGGTCGTTATGAACCTTTCTAAACGACCGAAGTCCTGATTTTTTTTGCCCTACAGTCGTTATGAACCTATCTAAACGACCGGAGCCCTGATTTTTTTACCCCTTCGGTCGTTATGAACCCTTCTAAACGACCGGAGCCCTGATTTTTTTACCCCTTCGGTCGTTATGAACCCTTCTAAACGACCGGAGCCCTGATTTTTTTACCCCTTCGGTCGTTATGAACCCTTCTAAACGACCGGAGCCCTGATTTTTTTACCCCTTCGGTCGTTATGAACACTTCTATACGACCGGAGACCTGATTTTTTTATCCCTCCAGTCGTTATGAAACCTTCTATACGACCGGAGCCCTGATTTTTTTACCCCTTCAGTCGTTATGAACCCTTCTAAACGACCGGAGACCTGATTTTTTTACCCCTTCAGTCGTTATGAACTCGTCTCAACTACGGAAGCTCAAATTTCCCTTCCCCTTCTCCCATTAACATCTAATTTGCACTTATTTTGGTATTCTAAATGACATCTAATTTGACATGAATTTTCAATGTACAATATGTATTGTCACTCAAAAACACTTTAATATTGGACTGCCAATACTAAAAGAAATGGACATTAAACCTTTATATAACAACAAAAATGGCATGCGTCAATTTACATGCCATTTCATCTGTCTATTTGTCTTCGTGCACCCCACAAGTGAACCCTTTAGCAGAATACGCGAAGTGTTTTTTTTATTAGAAGTATTATGCTGCTTTCTCTACCGCATCATTTTCTATCTTGTGGCCTTCCCATTTTGTAATAACAATGGCCGCTAACGAGTTACCCACAATATTTACACATGTACGTGCCATATCAAGAATACGGTCAATACCAGCGATAAATGCTAATCCTTCAACTGGGATACCTACGCTACCAAGAGTCGCAAGCAACACGACGAACGATACACCCGGAACTCCGGCAATCCCTTTAGAAGTAAGCATCAATACAAGAACTAAAGTAATTTGGTGTGTAATACTCATATGAATTCCATACATTTGAGCGATGAATAACGCTGCAATCGCTTGATACAAGGTTGATCCATCAAGGTTAAATGAATATCCTGTTGGAATAACGAATGAAGTAATAGCCTTCGGACACCCGATCTTCTCCATCTTTTCCATGATTTTAGGAAGAACCGTTTCCGAACTTGCTGTTGTATAACCCAGAATTAATTCATCTTTTAAGTAACGGATTAGATTAAAGATATTAAACCCTGCAATTTTTGCAACTACACCCAGAACAACTAAAATAAAGAAAATCATTGATCCGTAAACAACTAGTACTAATTTACCTAATGGGATTAATGACGTAATACCAAATTTAGATACGGTTACACCAATTAAAGCAAATACACCAAGTGGAGCCAGTTTCATGATTTGGTTGGTAACATAGAACATGGCATCTGCTGTACCTCTGAAGAAGTTGATAATCGGTTGACCTTTTTCTCCAATGGCTGCTACTCCAAGTCCAAACATAACAGAGAAAAAGATAATAGCCAGCATATCGCCATTTGCTAATGACTGGATGATATTTGTAGGCACGATATTAACAAAGGTATCAACCATAGAATGTGACTCGGTTTGTGCAGCAGTATCAACATAAGAGTTAATATCTGTTTTCGTTAAGTGTGATCGGTCCACACCAGCTCCCGGTTGAAACACGTTTGCAGCAAGCAAACCTACAAGGATAGCAATCGTGGTAATGATTTCAAAATATAAAAGCGTTTTTCCACCCAGTTTACCTAGTGACTTCATATCACCAACACCGGCAACACCAACAATAAGACTAGCTACAACAATCGGAACAACAATCATTTTAATTAATCGAATAAATATTGTACCAATTGGCTGTAAGTATGCTTCCACATGCGGGTTACCATAAAATATAGCACCCACAGCAATACCTAGTGCTAGTCCAATAAAAATCTGCCATGCTAAGCTAATTTTTTTCATCTTCATCTCCCCTTATTTTATATATAAAAAGTTGATTACTTTACTATAATCAACTAATTCAATTCCCTATTATATTAAATTGAAACCCACAATTATTAGAATAACTTCTAAATAAAAAGTTAGCAACATTCCTGAGTTCGAAACCGTTAATTACCAACGATCATTTTCAGATTAATGAAACTCTTTATTAGTATATTCATTTTTTCAGCATAACATGTTCATCACAAAAGATAAATAGATAAATTCGACTAGGAATTTATTCCTCTAAAAAGAAGGCTAACCAGAAAGAAAACTGGTCAGCCCTTATGTTCCCCTATTTTTGTTTATTTGCCACAATCTCCGTAATATATTTGGTTACATCTTTGATTTGTTTTTCAGTTAATAGCTCACCAAAGGCCGGCATGGTATTTCCACCTTTTTTGACCCTTGCCATTACTTTTTCCGGATCTTTCGCTACCTGACTTTGTTGCAGGTCTGGCCCATTATGTCCGCCTGTTCCTTCCCTGCCATGACAGGCCAAGCAATTTCCTTCAAACACCTTTTTTCCATCGTCCACATTGGCCACGGTATCACCATTTTCCTTGTCATCTTGTTTTTTGGTTTCGACAGGAGTGGTACCTGATTCAATGGTTCCATCTAAGGAGAAGGTCCATAAGGAGTCACCATGCTTGGAACCTGCTAACGCGTTTCCTGCTGCGAGCACAGTAATATATTCTTTACCTTCCACCTCATAGGCAATAGGAGCCGCATTTACACCTGCATCGGTTTTAAATTCCCATACTTGCTTACCTGTCTTAGCATCAAAGGCAACCAATCTTCCATCATTATGTCCTACGAAGACAAGTCCACCCTTTGTTGTTAACACGCCACTATAAGCATTGGAATCCCACTTGTTCTGCCAGGCAATTTTATTAGTTTTTACATCAATGGCCGTAATAGTACCTCTTACGGGAGCATCCTGTACGGGTTGAATAATACTCCCTAGATAGATACTTCCTTCTTTATACTCTTCTTCACTTCTGGTAAAAGTAGAATACTGGTCCGTTCCTAACACATAGAAATATTCTGTATCCGGGTTGTACGCTGAAGGCGGCCAGTTGGCTCCTCCGAACGTCGATGGTTTCACAAGCATTGGTTCTTCCCAATATGGATCAAAAATCTTACCTATATTTCCTTTATAGCCTTTTACCTCTTTCTGAAGATCTTCTTCCGTTACAACTTGCGGAACGAATGCGTCGCCCTTTGGAATTGGTTGAGTGGGCGATGTTTTTTGACGTTCTTCCTGCGGAACTGGCTTCTCCTCAATTCCTAATAATGGCTTCCCGTTTGTTCGATCTAGGATATAAAGCCAACCTGTTTTACCTGCCTGTGCAAGCGCCTTTCGCTTCTTCCCATCCTTTTTAACATCAAATAATATTACTGGATTCGGTGCATCTAAATCCCAAATATCGTGATGGACTTCTTGAAAGTGCCACTTGTATTTTCCTGTTTCAGCATCGATTGCCACTATGGAAGAAGAAAATAAGTTATTTCCTTTTCTCACACTTCCATCTAAATCAGGAGCCGCATTCCCTGTTGAAAAATATAGTAGCCCTAAATCAGGATCGACCGCAGGTGTTTGCCAAACAGGTGCTCCTCCTCGCTTCCAAGAATCGTTATCACTTGGCCAAGTTTCATGCCCCGTTTCTCCAGGGCCAGGTATAGTGTAGAAGCGCCAAAGCTCCTTCCCACTTTTGGCATTAAAGGCCGTAACCCTGCCCCGAATTCCGTATTCACCACCAGCGATACCCGTATAAATTTTCCCCTTATAGTATAGAGGTGCGCTGGTAATCGTATAACCCTTTTTCCAATCATCGACCACAGTCGACCAAACCTCTTTACCTGTCTTCTGGTCTAGAGCGACTAACCTGGCATCTAATAAAGCTACATAAACTAGTCCATCACCGAGTGCTACACCCCGACTTGTCCAACCGCAACACACAGTTGTTAACTCACTAATGTTCGGTTTATATGTCCATAACGTCTCGCCTTTTTTCACATCAACAGCAGATACTTGATCTGCTCCGGTAATAATGTACATGACACCGTTATAAACAACAGGTGATGCTTCTCCCGAATATTTAAACTCTTGCCCTGAACCTAGGTGGGTAACCCATTTTCCTTTTAGTTTATTAATGTTAGATGTACTGATTTTATCAAGGGTTGAATAACGCTGATTGAATGTATTCCCACCATTTGTTACCCAGTTATCCTTTGGTAAGGATGTCAGCTGCTTACTTGTAAATGCTGGCAGAGTAGGGTCTTTTACTTCCACTTTTGCCGCAGGCGGATTTTCATTTACTACATTCTTTCCACCGACCTTCTCCTTTTCTCCTACAGAGGTTAAAAAAAAGTAAAAAAGGACCACTATGACAAACATCCCTGTAAATCCAGCAATAATTAGACCTTTTTTTCTTGTTCCCAAACTTGCACCCGCTTTCTTTCTCTAGATAATAATGACTTATACCTAGTGTGTTTTTATAATTATTCAGTGTAATACCCCTTTCGTATCACTAAATAACATGAATTTTTAAAGCTAAAAAAGGAGGAAATCCACTGAAAATAAAAAAGAACCCTGCTAAACAAATAGCAAGGTTCCAGGAAATGTGTCGATATAAAAAAAATGAAGCCCAGCAACTAATGCCGGGCCTATTAAAACAACCCTAGGGGGGGTTATCTAGTTAGTCGAGGCTCAATGAAAAATAGTTTCACTTTCCTGAGTTTTTTCAAAAAAAAAACTGCATGTTTATTCCGCTGGAGTAGGAAGCGTTTGGATGTCTGATCCTTTCACTTCTTGTGTAACCAACTTTGGTAAAGCAAATAGATAATAGGTCCCTACAAGCATTAGTAGTATACCAACAGCCCAATAAATGGTGTCTACTTTTACAAATGCAGGGAAAATAACTGCTATGATTCCCAATGATAAGGAATGAGCCAGCATCATTAACGGGTCAACCCAACCTGAGACTCTCCCCATAAATTTAGGGTCCACGAGCTCAGTCATCCAGCCTGACAGTGCCACATTCACTGGGGCAATGAGTACACCCATAATAAATACGATGGACAGATAGAACCAGACATTTTCCACTGTTCCCATAATTAAAGTGAAGATGCCGCTTAAGATAATACCACCAATGATAACCCGATGAACTTTGAATACTTTAATCAATGGGCTACCAATTCCACTGCCAAGTACAAATCCGACCCCTAAAAAGATAGAAAATAAAGAGGCATACTGTGTAAAATGTTCTGGAGCAAGCTTATATTTCATTGTAAAAAGCGGAAGAACAGCAAAGGCACCGTTAATGAGACCAAATACCAGAAAGCCAGAAACGATGGATTTTAACAGCTTGAAATTAAGAATATATTTTAATCCTTCTCTAAAATCAGTGAGTACGGTAGAAATATGAATATCTTTGATATGTGTCTTCCCATTAGGAAGCCGTGCTTCTAATGGAATGGAGCAACTGCTTATGAGGAGCCCAGATATAATAAAGCTAACCCCGTCAATGATGACCGTCCCCATTAAGCCAATGTAGTGATAGGAGATCGCACCCATCCCCATCCCAAACAACATAAACAATCCGAGAACTGTTTGGTTTAGACCAGAGGCTTGCATATATTGCTCTTTATTTAGAACACCCTGTAAAATACTCATTTCTGCTGGGGCAAAAAACTTTGAAACGGCACTTCGAAGAAATAGGATTACAAATACTAACCAAAGGATATTGAAATAAACTGCTACTAGCAAAAAGCCTGTTAAAATGGCCCGAATCCAATCGGAGTTAGCAGCGATTTTCTTCCGGTCCAGCCTGTCAGCAGCCACTCCTACCATGAAGAAAACAAGCAGAATAGGCAGGGAATACATTAATTCCGCTATGGTTGCATAAAACGGCTGCTTGCTAAAGTGATCTAATAGGTAGAAAGCAAAGGCAACATTCCCAATTGTTGTTCCAAGCTGTGATGCAAAGGCCGCTAAAAACAATTTAGTGAAGACCCTATTTTTAAAAATAGACATTACAAACCACCTTCCGTTTCATCGACTTGTAAAACTGACATTAACATAGCCTTGAAGAGCTTTAATTGTTCACTCACTCGAACGTTATTGCTCCCTGCTGCTTTTGAGTGAAGTAAAAGACCTTCAAAATACGAGGTTATCATTTTAATAATCACATCTAAATCCACACTTGGTCTGAACTCTCCGTTCGCGACCCCCTGTTGTAAATAAAGCGATAAATATTCGTGCTGTTTTTTGTAGTGGACTTCGAGATATTCACGTCGTTCTGGCTGCTTCCATCCGCTGATAAAGTATTCATATATTACAATAGGCAGGTCGTCTGAAGCATGGTTGAATTGCTGGTCCATCATATCGATCAAGCCGCTCAAACCTTGCCAAACGGATAGTCCGCTCGTTAGTAGGTTATTGATTTGCGCTTCTGTTTCTTTATCATTTTCTGCGAGTATCGCTAGCATAATATCTTCTTTATTCGAAAAATACAAATACACCCAGCCACGGCTCATTCCTGTTTCATCTACAATATCCTGCATGGTCGAGTTAACATATCCCTTTCTTGTAAATACTACAACCGCTGAATCGATGATATGCTTTTTACGTTTCTCTTTTTCACTGTCAGAAATTTTTGGTGTCAAAGTAAAATCTCCTCCGTTTTTTTAAAAAAACAATGACATAACTGTCATTTTTATATTAGTGGATTTTATTTCCACTTTCAACTACTTTTTGGTAATTTTTATAAATAATAAATAACCTATTCATTCTCTAAATCGAATGTTGAAAATTTGTATTAATTAAAAAATATATTTTTTAACTAGTCTGTTATCTTATATAAAAAATGATATATTTAATATACTCACACCATTTTTCAAACGGAGGAATTACTTTGGATCGGTTACAACAATTGCTAAATAATTTGGAAATCATTCAATTCACTCATGCGGAAGATGCATGTATCGTTTTAGCAGACACAGAAAAGGTCATTGGATACCTTCCTGGCAAAACGATTGATCTGAAAGTCCCTTTAGGCGCATCTGCTGAAAATTTTAAAGGAACTGTTACTCATAACGCATTACTCACTGGTACGTCACAAAAGGAAGAACGTGGTTCAGAAATTTTTGGTGTTGCATATATAGCTACTGCAACACCTATCATAGAAAACAATGAAATAATTGGGGTCATTTCCACTATTGTTTCAAACAATAAAGTGGATATTTTAAGAAAAGGCGCACAAAAATTAACAGGTGTTAGCAGTGAGCTGGCTGCAACATCAGAAGAGGTAACAAAAGTAACGGAACAGATGGCAACTGAACTCAAAGAACTCGATGAGGAAACCACTTTCCTAAGAGATGAAATTAAACAGATTGAGGAGATCCTGGGAATCTTAAAGAAAACTGCTGTTAGATCCCGAATATTAGGTCTTAACGCTTCTATTGAAGCCGTTCGTTCCGGGGAACATGGAAAAGGATTTGCTGTGGTAGCTAAAGAAATTGAGAAAATGGCTGAAAATAATCGAGAAACAGTTGAAGGTGTAGAACCTCAATTAAAAGCGATGGTAGCTAATCTAGAAAAAATCATTACAACCATCCAACAAATTTCAACAGATTCTCATGAACAAGCAGTAAAGATGGAAGCATTCCATAAAGCGTTCGAACAAATTGTACATACAGCATCTGAATTAAATCTGCAAGCTACTAGTATTTAAAACCCTTAATCTACGAAGGCATCCTTACCTAGGATGCCTTTATTAGTTCATTTATAACATTTACAGAATTCTCTATTTTTTTATCTTCCTTGGTCTTCTCACAAGCTCTCCACCACAATTAGGGCAGACAGATTCCATCTCCTCGGTACAATCATGGCAAAAAGTACATTCGTAAGTACAAATATATGCTACTCCATCGTCTTGTACAGGTTTATTACATTTCTCACATATTTTTCTCATTTCCAAAGCCATTTTTGGTACTCCTTCTTTAAATTAGTTTTTTGGACGCGTAAAAATATCCTTATTCTATTAAAACACGATTCTACGAGCCCTTTTGTTGTTTTTTCCTTTGCCTACGGTCGCATAGAACCTCTCTACGAGCCCTTTTGCTGTTTTCTCCATTGACTACGGTCGCATAGAACCTCTCTACGAGACCTTTTGCTGTTTTTTTCTTTAACTTCGGGCTCATAGAACCACTCTACGAGCCCTTTTGCTGTTTTTTCCTCTCGCTTCGGGCTCATAGAACCTCTCTACGCGACCTTTTGTTGTTTTTTCCTTTAACTTCGGGCTCATAGAACCACTCTACGAGCCCTTTTGCTGTTTTTTTCTTTAACTTCGGGCTCATAGAACCTCTCTACGCGACCTTTTGCTTCTTTTTCCTTGAACTTCGGGCTCATAGAACCTCTCTACGAGCCCTTTTGTTGTTTTTTCCTTTGACTACGGTCGCATAGAACCCCTCTACACGACCTTTTGCTTCTTTTTCCTTGAACTTCGGGGTCATAGAACCTCTCTACGAGCCCTTTTGCGATTCTTCCCCTCAACTTAAGGCGATAGAACCATCTCTCTGCGGCACCACCCTCTTCTTTTTGCATTCACACAGTCAAATAGTCACCTAACTCAAGGAAACGCGATCACCTTTACTAGTTGGCTGAGATATAACCAAAAATTCCGCAGCGCTTTCTGATTCATTAAACATTTGATGAGGGATATGTGGCGGGACTTCTACTCCTTCTTGAGGTGTTAAGGCGAATCGTTCCCCATTAATCTCTAGTGTCGGACTTCCTGATAATACAAAGAAAAATTGCCGTGACTGTTGATGATAATGCCGTATCTCTGATGTCTGAGGAGGCATTCGTTCATGAATCACACTTAGTTCTTTTTGATTAACTAGATGCCAGCCATCACACTGATTTCCCCATGTGTAATGCTCTGCATTATGTTTGCTAATTTTCATTTAGTTGCTCCTTTTTAGATTGAATAAAACTACTTAAAAAACTCATGAACCAAATTGTTCCAATATTTTATACTCTTACTTTACTAAAGTCTTCACCCGTTGGTAAATACACACAAAAGGATAAATCAAAAAAGAAGGAGCAACCAGAGCCAAGTCATGATGTCAACGAAAATGCTAAGAGTTGTCATCTAATAGGGAAAGCAGCGAACGAATAAGACCCTTGTCTTATTCGAAACAAGGGTCTTCTATCTTTTACTATCCTCTATTGTCCATAGAACGATTCGATAAATACTATATATTCCTAAATAGGATCCAGTTAATAAGAACAGTGGATTCAAGAAAATCCCATGGATATTGGTCATGAATACGGTATTGTCCTTTATGATTTCGTAAATAGCAATTGAAGAGATATTACCAAATACGAGTGCAGATATGAGAGCGGCTAGATTGAATAACAAACGAAGTTTCGGCTTTGTTTTCTGCAAAAAAAGCATTAAAACAGGTGCGAGAATACTGCCAATAATTAATATAAACTTCATTAATAATCACCTCACTACCATAGTTGCCATTGTAGGGAGGTTAAAACCAAAGCAGACAAACTTTTATTGTGTTAATTGTAGTATCAAAAATCCTAAGCTGCCTTTCCAATTAGAATTTATTTTAAAGAGCCTTACGTCCCATGACTGCAACCGTATGAAATTTTCTTGAATTCGGCCCACCCAGTAATGCTACCTCTTGAAAACCAATTTTCTTAACACTAGGAATTAATTGTTCATCAATCATACTTTTTACCCCTTCCCATACTTCACCATTTTTCCCATCACATAGGGTAAGGATAAAATATCCTCCAGGTTTTAGTACCCGGTAAATCTCTGCTATTGTCTCATCAATGTTATTCCAAAAATAAATGGTATGTATGCTAAATACTTTGTCAAAGTGCTTATTTTGTAAAGGAAGATTTGTTACATTGCCTTGAACTAGTTCGGCTCGTCCTTCTGCTATTTCCTTTTTATTTCTTATGGCCGCGGACCGTAGCACAGTGGGTGAAAGGTCTAAGCCTACTACTTGAACAGCTAATGTTTGATCTAGGATTAGTTTCATGGCATAACCGGCACCGCAGCCCAGTTCTAATACACTTTCTCTCTTACCAATTTTTAAAAGCTCAAGTGTCCATAACGTTTCAGGCTTATGTTGCCGAACCATCTTTTCACCGAAATAGGTACCTATTAGCCCTCGAGGGTTACTATACTGACTATCAATAAATTCCCTCATTCGATTAATTAATCCCATAATTCCCCTTTGCTCCATTCCATTAAAATGAAGTCATCATTAAGCTTTTTAATTTTTTTAAAACCACACTTCTCATAGCAGGAAATGGCTCGATAATTATGAGTCTTAACATCTAATAAGACCCGAGAGGCACCTTTTTTTTCGCTAAGATAGTATAATAGCAATTGGATCATCGATGTCCCTAACCCTTTCCCCCATAACTGTGTCTCCCCAATAAATTGGTCTATACCAAAGATATTTTGATTTATTGGATACTCGTATGTCTCTAATTCTGTCTCTTGAACCTCGTAATATTGCATATAACCTATTGGTTTATTTTTGTATTCTACAATACAAGGTTTAACATAATGATTTCCTTCAATTCTAGGACCATATTTTTTTAATACTTGATCAAAGGTTAAGGGATGCTCCTCATAAAACTCCAATACCTTTGGGTCATTTAACCATGAGGCCATCTTCCCGAGGTCATCGTAAGTCTTGCATCTTATAAGTAATTCGCCCTTCTGTATCATGTTGCTTCACCCTTTGTTTATCCTGAGTTGTAAGCTAAATACTGACAAGGGGAGGAAATACTAGATAAAAGAATAGATCACATATCATTCCCCCTCATCATTTTACACAAGTCCTCTTCCAATTAGATTCGCAGAAATTGGCTTTTTTCCCACTTCTCTTGACCAGATGGATATTTGTCCTACATGGTGGATTTCATGGACTAGCGCATGCCGGATGACCTCACCCCAAGTAAAGGTCTCAACACTTCCATCAGGTTCATGAAGAGTAAGAATTCTTTCTTCCATACTAGAATCCCATGAGTTCACAAATCCCTCGACGTCTTGACGAAATACTTCGTTCAGTTCGCGGATCCTCTCTAGACTTTGGTATTCCTGAAAATTCTCTTGGAAATCAGGTTGCCCCTGTAATAGACGAATCCAACTCCACTCCACATCGATAATATGGAAAAGTGTATGTAAGATCCCACCTACGCCTCCGGTTCGGACGCGAAGTAACTCCTCCAGTGAAACATCTTCACACCAACGGAACCACTCTTCTCTGACCTGCCAATTGTACATAAAAAGTGTTTGCATATTTTCCTCCTAATCTATTTCTACCTTAAAAGCAGAGTAATAATTTGCTCTATTAATGGACTAGTCATTGAGTAAAGTTCCAATATGCTCCCATCCATAAATAAGTTCATTAAGCCTCTTTCCGCCTATTTCAACCTCGATAGTGTCTATTTTTTTGCCGCAAAGGGCTTCATAAAAAAGGCGGGAGTTATTTTCTTCTAGTACACATACCACCATGGAATCAATTTGCTGATCCTGTAACTCCTTGACGATTGGTTTCACTAGCGCTTTCCCAAGGCCTTTACCCTGATACTCTTTTAAAATATAAATCGCATATAATTCACCCGAAAAACCAGGGTATTCTCCTAATCTTTCTTTTCCACCAGATGAAAAACCAACGATAGTACCTTCATTATTTTCGGCAACATAAACACCGCCGTTTGGTATGATAATATTCCACATTTCCTCACGTTTTTCATAGGATAATTGATTTAAATAGTCTTCTGTCATAATGTTGGCATAGGTTGTCCTCCATGAATCCACATGGACTCTGGCAATTCCCTTCGCATCGGATAAAACAGCTTTTCTTATATTCATAGAAGCACCTCATTTTTTTAATTCCTCAAAACCCTAAAGTATATAAATTCTCAGTGTCACTTAACATTCCTGCACATTTTAAACTAGAAATGGACAGACTATAGGACGATACTGTGTTAATTTTGAGGTGAAAAAGTTGAAACAAATCGTTTTTATTAGACATGGACAAAGTCTATATAATTTAGAAAATCGTTTTACCGGCTGGACAGACGTGGACCTTACTGATGATGGCTATAGTGAGGCGAGAGATGCCGGTGCTATCTTAAAGAAACATGGCTTTATCTTTGACGTAGCCCATACTTCCGTATTAAAAAGAGCTATTCGAACATTATGGATTCTGCTCCATGAAATGGATCTAGTGTGGATTCCTGTGTATAAATCCTGGAGATTGAATGAAAGACATTACGGCGCCTTACAAGGCCTGAATAAATCGGAAGTGATTAAGCGCTATGGTGAAGATCAGGTCAATGAATGGAGACGCTCTGCTAGTATCTGTCCTCCTGAAATTCATCCTGAGGGCCATATTTTGGATCAAAAAGACCCGAAATATGCTCAAATTGGTATGAAGAATATTCCACTCACAGAGAGTCTCCTTGATACAGAAAAACGCACGTTGGTGTATTGGCATAGTCAAATTGTTCCGAACTTGCAAAACCACCAGCGAGTTATCATTTCTGCCCACGGGAATACATTAAGAGCACTCGTGAAATATCTCGACAACATTCCCGACGATGGGGTCGTGAGTCTCAATATTCCCAATAGCATTCCGCTCGTCTATGAACTAGATTACGATTTACATCCAATTAGACATTATTATCTTGACCATGATGGTGAGGTTCCAGAGCACAAAATCCCACGCCATATGGATGTAAATGACCCAGAAACTCATGATTGGATTGGCTAGAGCAAGAAGGGCAACCAGACTGATGCCCTTCCCAGCTTTTTACCACCCTTTGCTACTTCTTAATGAAATAATATGTGCAAGATGATGTCTTCCATGCCAAGCATAAATGCCTATATTTTTCCCAACTGAAACTTCCCCAGACTCTGGATGAATGAATATTTTTTCCAAATCAGAAGGAGTTAGCGTTCGTAAAAGCACTACCAAGCGCAAATGCAAAGCATCAAGCAACGATAACGATATAGTTACCGGCAGTTTTGAATCAGGAAGTTCTGCCCATTTGTCCTGGCCATAAGGTTTAATAATCGGTTTACTCTCAGTAAGAGCCAGTTTAAAACGTCCGTATGCATTCAGATGACTATCTGCCACATGATGTACTACCTGTCGGATAGTCCACCCCCCCGGACGATAGGGTGTATCTAGCTGATCATCGTTTAAATCACTTACTGCATCTCGCAGTAATCCCGGTAAATTTTCAATATCATGAATCCAGTCTTCTATGATAGTCTTCGTCATCTGACCTTCAAAATGAAACTTTCCAATTGGATAGCTTGCTTTCACCGTATCTTCCCCCAAATCATGAATTCTTCCTATGTACTCCTATTCGCCTTTTAAGGGAATCATTCCTTCTCCATATGCTGTTACCTGTCTTTTATATAAATTTTAAAGTATAATAAAGGTAAAGAATTTTTAGATAGCTCATTCAAAGGAAGATAATAATGATAAAAGATATCATTGAATATAAGAGACAACAACTATATCAAACCATTGGTCTTGTCGGACTGTCCTCTGACGAAACACTTAAGGTCAGCCAGGAACTAGAAAAATTAATGAACTTCCACACTAAAGTTCATCAACCTGAGGCACACAGAAGAAAAGATTCTGCAATGGTCCATAACAATTTCATTCATAATATCTTAGATGTTGCCTCAAAAGAAAAATTTGAATTACCCTTTGAAATAAACGAAAGAATCCTCACTGTCAACGAATGGTTTACAATGGATTTTGGCCATACCATTTTACAGGCCATTTCTGAACGCCATGGGGCTGAAGTAATGGAGGTCATAGGTGAGGCTGTACCTGAACACTGTATTTTCCCGGAGACCGTTCAAAGCTTCCAACAATCGTTGGAGCACCTGAATCACATTTTTCATCTAAACCATAAAAGCACTTCGTATATCGGTGAGTACCTTCCTTATATGGATATCAAGAATGAGATTCAACTATTTTGTCATACACCGAATTATTCTTCTGCCTTCAATTATGGAATTATCAAAGGATTGTCTAAAAAATTCAATCAACCCCTTCACTTAAAGGTAATCGATAAAGGTGTAGGCGGCCATTTTAAGATTATCGGATAATATAAAAATTCCCTCTAGTTAGAAATAACTAGAGGGTTTGCTTTATTCTTCATAGTTGCTCTTAAAAAGTCTTTTCACGCTAACTTTTAACTTATCAAGCAACGGGAAGCTAGACTGATAATCTAAACTTTCAATAACACTCGTGTAGTACCACTTTTGTTTTTCTTTCCCCCTATTAAATTTCTCCCAGACTTGGTCACCGAATTGTTCTATATCGCTGGCAATTGATTGTATATTATGTAGTTTATCTGCACAGGCAACGACACGTATTTTTTCAGGAGCGGTCTTTAAGTACTCAATCGTATCTGCTTTCCGTTCTTCCCAAGTAAGTGATTTATCAGGTTCTGAACATCCCTCTACAATATCAGCAATACTCTTTCCAAATAATTGCTCGATGTCTTGTAAAGATAGATCTGTGTCCTCTACGGTGTCATGTAATATTCCAGCGGCAACCAGTTCATCGCTGTAGCCCGCCTTTATTAAAATCATCCCTACCGCAATGGGGTGGGTGACATATGGAATATCCGTTCCTTTTCTATACTGTTTTTCATGGGCCTTGGCAGCAGTTTTCAGTGCTTTTTCAATGACATCCACATCATTCACACCTTTCTATTTAATATTTGGGTTTGCAAACTCAATATTCAATGCATCTGCTTGGGCTGGTGAGGATTCTCTGATTCCACCTTTAACCCACACCACCACCTCTTGCCCTTTTTCATATTTATTAATATCTCCATGGTCAGGCAAGGTGACCCAAACAAAGCCAACATTTTTATCCTTTAATAAAATTTGATTACTCTCTCGATTCACTTCTGTAATTATGCCTTTCAGATCAACTTTTCCTTTCTCCACATCACCCACATTACATCCCAACAAAGTAAAGCATAGGCTTATCAATAGCAAAAACGAAAATATTATTCTTTTCATGGTGGCCCCCCTATATTACTTACTATTATTCTGTTTCAAACAAATAATCCCCTGTTTATTTCAAAAATTAAGCCACCAATCGTATAGTTGGCGGCTTCCCTATAAAAAAATTTATCTATTTAACTCAACAGTTAGTAGCTTAATTGCTTCCATTACTTCTTTCACATTTTCCTCATCATTCATTTCATTTCTCGCATGAAGCAGAACAGGGCGAACTGATTCTACTGACCGGCCAAATTCGTACATCCACTCATAGCGCGGAACCATCCAGGTATGAAAATGGTGGGTCGTATCTTCGTTGTAAAAATAATAAACATAATCAATGCCAAGTACTTCTCGCTGTGCTTTTCTAATTTTTGTAAGGATATTGATGTAATCTAATTTTTCCTCCTCTGTTAGTTCATCAAAACATATGATATGGCGCTTGGACGCTAGGATGATTAATCCTTTGATCGGATACGCAACATCCTGATGTGCATGGAAATGTTCTGTTTCAATGACTACTCCTCCATCAGGCTCAATTAATCCGCTGGTTAGGGCACAACTCAAGCATTCTACCTCTACTGTAGTTCTGTTTGATAAAGTTATTTTTCTCATAGAGTTCCTCTTTCTTATATGCTGCTATCGCGAAGTTGGCTCACGTCAACATCTACTTTTCCTGCTTCTTTCTTGGAAAAAGTAGATGTAGCTCCCTTCTACTTCTACCTTTCCTTCTTCTTTCTTGGAAAAAGTAGATGTAGATCCCTTCTACTTCTACTTTTCCTGCTTCTTTCTGGAAAAAAGTAGACGTAGCTCCCTTCTACTTCTACTTTTCCTGCTTCTTTCTTGGAAAAAGTAGATGTAGACCCCTTCTACTTCTACTTTTCCTGCTTCTTTCTTGGAAAAAGTAGATGTAGCTCCCTTCTACTTCTACCTTTCCTGCTTCTTTCTTGGAAAAAGTAGACGTAGCTCCCTTCTACTTCTACTTTTCCTGCTTCTTTCTAGGTAAAAGTAGATGTAGACCCCTTCTGCTTCTACTTTTCCTTCTTCTTTCTTGGAAAAAGTAGATGTAGCTCCCTTCTACTTCTACTTTTCCTGCTTCTTTCTAGGAAAAAGTAGATGTAGCTCCCTTCTACTTCTACTTTTCCTTCTTCTTTCTAGGTAAAAGTAGATGTAGCTCCCTTCTACTTCTACTTTTCCTGCTTCTTTCTTGGAAAAAGTAGATGTAGCTCCCTTCTACTTCTACTTTTCCTGCTTCTTTCTTGGAAAAAGTAGATGTAGACCCCTTTTACTTGTACTTTTCCTGCTTCTTTCTTGGAAAAAGTAGATGTAGATCCCTTCTACTTCTACTTTTCCTGCTTCTTTCTAGGAAAAAGTAGATGTAGCTCCCTTCTACTTCTACCTTTCCTGCTTCTTTCTTGGAAAAAGTAGATGTAGCTCCCTTCTACTTCTACTTTTCCTTCTTCTTTCTTGGAAAAAGTAGATGTAGACCCCTTCTACTTCTACTTTTCCTTCTTCTTTCTTGGAAAAAGTAGATGTAGACCCCTTCTACTTCTACTTTTCCTGCTTCTTTCTTGGAAAAAGTAGATGTAGCTCCCTTCTACTTCTACTTTTCCTTCTTCTTTCTTGGAAAAAGTAGACGTAGATCCCTCCTACTTCTACTTTTCCTTCTTCTTTCTGAAAAAAAGTAGATGTTGCCATGACTTCTGACTATCTTTCTCTCTTTTCAGCCAACTTTGTCTGAAACCGCCAATAAAAATAAAAATCATTTGAATGTTAGCCGATAAGCCTTCACGATAATCCCGTCACCAGCCGGTTCAAAGTCAAATTGTGGCAGTCGTTCAAACCCGAGGCTTTCGTACAACCTCATCGCACTCTCCATAAATTGTCCAGTATGCAGTCCAACCGATGAATACCCTTTCTCCTTTGACCTCCGTATACACTCAGTAATTAACGCAGTCGCCACTCCCTTGCCCCTTGCTTCCGGTGTAACAGCAAGCATGCGAATTTCAGGATAATCTAGGGCATCTATGTACCCGTTGTATGCATCCGTTTTAGCCGGGAACAATGCCACACTACCTAAGATTTTTCCATTTAATTCAGCTACAATTCTTTCAACTCCTGGCTGTATATCAGCTTCTGAAGAAATTGACCGCTTCAGTGCTTCCCAATGCCCTTCTGGAATACATTCTGCATGTTCTCTGTAGGAATTAACTCTTTGTTCTCGGATGAAAGTACCTTCCTTCTCTTTTGCATCGCGAATCTTCATTTTTACACCTTCTTTCAATTGTTTTTCACTTAATGGATGAGAAATTTTTCCGTAGTATTACTTAATAATTGACGGTCATGCGCCGAGTGAAGTCCGGAGAGATCCGGTCCCTTTGGAAGGATCGTTTGCCCTTTCTGATCATTGTTGGCAATATGGTGTGATAAATGATAGTGCTTTTTTATAGCATCAAAATCGGTCGTGTCTCCAAAACCAGGAGTTTGAAAGAGATCTCTTAAGTAACCCCATAGATTCGGAAAATCAACAATTCGATTCCGATTAGCTTTAAAGGCTGAATAGTAAGCTACATCGAAACGAATTAATGTCGCATAGAGCCGAACATCTGAATCTGTAATATTATCGCCAAATAAAAAGCGCTTGGCAGCTAGCCGTTGCTCCAATTCATCTAATCTATGAAATAAGATGTCATAAGCTTCTTCATACGCTTCTTGTGACTGAGCGAAACCACACTTATACACCCCGTTGTTTACCTCATGAAAAATTACATCATTCAACGTATCTATTTCTTCACGTAGGTACTCAGGGTATAAATCAGGCGCATTTTCCTTGTGAAATGGCTTCCACACCGTTTCTAGATAGTTTGTAAGTTTAAAATAATCATTGTTGACGACTCTTTGCTCCTTAATATCAATCATCACAGGAACGGTTGGCCGTCCCGTGTAGTCAGGGTCTGTCTTAAGGTACAATTCACTCATAAAGCGCACACCTAATATTGGGTCTACACCGTTTGGATCTAATGAGAACTCCCAGTCTACATGGGGGAGTTTAGGCCTCATTGGGCTTGCCGTTCCAAGACTAATAACCTCTTCTAAACCTAGTATTCTTCGAACAATCACAGACCGATGTGCCCATGGGCATACAGCAGACCATAATAATCGGTACCTTCCTGCCTCAACTGGAAGCTCGCCATCCTCCTTACCAAATGGAGTCGTAAACCTATTCTTCTGACGTTTAAATGCACCATCAGATGAGATTTCCTGATTCGTCACTTTCTTTTCCATATGTGACACTTTTATTCATCCCTCCATTTTGAGCATATGACTTTATATCATTTTAACCGGTATATGGTTGTAAATGGAAGCAATAACATTAAATGTTTGTTCACTAGACACCGAAGTGTTTTAATAGAAAAATAAGATTAAACCTGCTTTACCAGAGCAGAAATTGACAGGATTTAAGATTCTTTGGCTGTTAGCATCTAATTAAGGAGTGAGCTATATGGGATGGGTTGAATCACTGCAGAGAGCGATTGATTATATGGAGGAGCATTTGCTTGATGACATCACAATTGAGGACATTGCGAAACAAGCACATGTATCTGAGTTTCATTTTCAACGAACATTTACGATTTTAACGGATATTTCTGTAGGTGAATATCTTCGTCGTAGACGTTTAACGTTGGCTGCACAAGAATTATCAGCAACAAATAGCAAAATCATTGATATCGCCCTGAAATATGGTTACGACACTCCGGAAGCTTTTTCAAAAGCATTTCGAAGGCAGCATGGATTAACTCCTAGCCAAGCACGAAATCACACGGGAAAGCTAACATCGTATAACCGCCTGGCGATCCAGGTCACTTTGAGAGGAGTAGATCCAATGAATTATAAGATTATCGAAAGAGACGGTTTCAAAGTTGTTGGAGTGAAGAGAGAGTTTTCATGTGTCAACGACGAAAATTTAAAAGGCATTCCCAACATGTGGGGGGATGTTCATGCCGATGGAACCAATGATCGACTAGTTCAACTGAATAATGGGCAGATAAAAGGAGTCCTTGGTGTTTGTGTAGATAAACGGGAAGGTTTAACGCCGGAAAAATTGGATTATTGGATTGCTACGGAATATGAAGGCGATATGCCAGAGAATCTGTTGCAGCTAGATATCCCTGCTGCAAAATGGGGTATTTTTGAAGTTCATGGCCCAATGCCCCATGCCATGCAGAACGCTTGGAAACAGATTTTCTCAGAATGGTTCCCGTCCAGTCAGTATGAGCACGCAGGGGGGCCGGAATTAGAGGTCTATCCTGCCGGAGATCCGTGGGGACCCGATTATTACTCTGAAATTTGGATTCCGTTAAAATAATTTTGGGTAAACGGCAGCCTTTTGGACTGCCGTTTATGTTTGTAATTAATGGTAGTTACTATATGGTTTCCGTGGGATTCACAGCGTCATGTAACTCCGTTTCTAGTTCTTCCTGATAATTTACTTTTTCTTCTCCCGTCCATTCGAGATACTCCGCCATCAAGTCCATTACAGCTTGTTTCCACTTTTGGACCCATTGAATATTAAAATATAATGCGCTCGTCCGCCGGATAAAAAAATCCACAGGTTTAACCGTCATTTCCTCCTCCAAGCTATACACCAATTGCACATATACATCCAATGGTAAACCATACGTGTGATCGGAATTGTAACCCTTGGCCATCTCAAAAATTCGATGAATATTGGAACCGTATCGATGGACTAATTGTAAGTACTGTTCCTTCGTAAACCCATTCACAATGGCTTCCTCTAAATTTTTTTCAATAAAAGCTTGAAACTTGCTGGATCCGCCAAAATGACCACCGGAAATAGGCATATGCTTGGTTTGACATGCTTTAAACCGAAGCCCCCATTCCTCCTCTAACTTCTTCGCTATCAAATCAACCACTGTTTCCGCCATTTTGCGGTAACCGGTCAACTTACCTCCTGCAATCGTGACTAAACCTGAATCGGATACCCAGATTTCATCCTTACGGGAAATTTCTGAAGGGTCCTTTCCCTCCTCATAAATTAACGGCCTTACCCCTGCCCAACTGGACTCAATATCCTCTTCTTTAATCTGCACCTTAGGGAACATGTAATGAATGGTCTCAATAAGATAGGCCCGGTCCTCAGAAGTCATTTTGGGATGAGCAAGCTCTTTATCAAAAAATGTATCTGTAGTTCCTACATACGTTTTACCCTCACGAGGAATGGCAAACACCATTCTGCCGTCAGGTGTATCAAAATAGACGGCCTGTTTCAAAGGAAACCTGGACTGGTCAATGACTATATGAACTCCTTTTGTCAGCCTCAGTTTTTTCCCGGACATGGAATGGTCCTTGTCGCGAAGTGAGTCCACCCAAGGTCCGGTGGCATTAATGATTTTCTTCGCATAAATATCATACACATCCCCATTTAACTGATTAGTGACCCGTACACCTACTACTTTTCCATCTCGGTAAAGAAGCTCGTTTGCTTTTGTGTAATTGACTGCCTTTACACCTCTAGCGACCGCTTCCTTCAACACTTCAATCGTCAAACGGGCATCATCGGTGCGGTATTCTACGTAAATCCCCCCGCCCATTAAACCCTCTTGCTTAAGAAGTGGTTCTTTTTCAATAGTCTGTTCAACGGACAGCATCGATCGCCGTTCTGCCTTTTTTACACCTGCTAAAAAATCATAGACTCGAAGCCCCATAGAAGTGCTAAATCTGCCAAAGGTCCCTCCTTGGTGGATCGGCAAAAGCATCCATTCTGGAGTGGTCACGTGCGGGCCATTCTCGTACACAATAGCGCGTTCCTTTCCCACTTCAGCAACCATTTTTACTTCAAATTGCTTTAAATAGCGCAAGCCTCCATGAACAAGTTTAGTAGAACGACTGGATGAGCCCGCAGCATAATCCTGCATTTCTATCAAAGCGGTATTCAATCCCCTAGTGACGGCGTCAAGCGCAATCCCGCAGCCTGTAATCCCTCCTCCAATGACGAGGACATCAAATGCTTCTGAGGTCATTTCGTTTAATACTTCTATTCTATTTGAACTTGAGAATTTCAATGGAATACCCTCCTATTTAAGGAAAAGAGCTAATTATGATTTACCCTATTTAAATGTATTCATTCCTCTCACCAAAGTCTCCAACATATTACTTTGCTTTCTTTTTCTGTTAAGATAATAATAAGCATTATAGAAGCCAAAATTTAGGAGGATTCCCATGTTCTTATCCTTTCCCATTTGCGCTGCCCTTTTAGGAATGCTAATTGCTCAATTTGTAAAAATTCCGATACACTTTTTAGCCTCAAGAGAACTAAAATGGAGCTTAATGTTTAGTACGGGCGGGATGCCTAGTTCCCACACAGCCACCATTATTTCTTTGACTACAGCGATCGGTATTACAGCCGGAGTTCAGTCAAATGAGTTTGCGATAGCGGTAATTGTCTCCCTTATTGTGATGCACGATGCGATGGGTGTTCGAAGACATGCCGGCTACCATGCTGAAGTGCTAAATGCATTGCTGGCTGATTTCAATCTACTCATCGAAACCTTAAAGCATCCAAGTTTAAAGAAAACAGAGTCCCGTGACAAGCTAAAGGAACTGCTCGGCCACCAGCCGGCAGAGGTATTTTTCGGAGCGATTACAGGGATTATTGTGGGGTATTTGACTTATTTGGTTTATCCGTTTTAGTTATTTGTAATGAATTATGGGGTCCATGAGTTGTGTTTGTTTTCGAGGAAGTTCGAAGATAGTGAGGTATTTGGTCGCGTATTATTTCTTCGCGACCGTTTCAATTTGCGAAGCCCGTTTCAAGCACGTAGAATCCTTCTACGTAACCCATTTTGGGTTTTTCTACCGGTTCCGGGCACGTAGATCCCTTCTACGTTACCCAGTTCGGTTTTTCCTACCGGTTTCGGGCACGTAGATTCCTTCTACGTTACCCGTTGTGGTTTTTCCATCAATTTCGGACACGTAGATCCCTTCTACGTTACCCGTTTTGGTTTTTCCATCAATTTCGGGCACGTAGAATCCCCCTACATTACCGGTTTCATTTTTGACACCCCATAACGGTCGCATAGACTCTACTACTCGACCACAGCTTCTTTTTCCCTTCTAAATGCTTTGTTAAAAAACTCATTTAAACCAGTGCTATATCGTATAATCCTCCGGAATAAACACCCGTAACTGCTTCGGCTTTACAAACACCTCATCCCCTGTTATCAAACCTAAACTGCGATACCGGTCCTTTGTTAATTCAGCTTCTAGAAACTCCCCTGTATCCTTACGAATCAACTCCAGTTGAACCACTGCACCGACTGAATGAATATAACTAATCTCGGCGTTTACCGAATCGGCACTCGGTTCGCGCTCAATACTGATATCATGGGGTCTAACATATCCCACCGCTTCGGTATTCACCGTTCCTTCATATTCAGGGTCATTCACTTCCATCTCAAAATTTCCATGCCGTAACTTCCCATTGTGTAGACGGCCTTTAAACAAATTCACATTCCCTAAAAAGTGATAAACAAACGGAGTTTTGGGATTTTCATAGACTTCTTCAGGTGTACCAATTTGTTCAATCTTCCCTTCGTTCATTACCACTATTCGGTCAGCCACATCCAGCGCTTCCTCCTGGTCATGTGTCACAAAAATACTCGTAATCTGGTAATCATCATGAAGCTTTCGCAGCCAGCGCCGTAAATCCTTTCGTACCTTTGCATCTAGGGCGCCAAATGGTTCATCTAACAAAAGGACTTTAGGCTCAACAGCCAATGCTCTTGCTAAGGCAACTCGCTGACGCTGGCCGCCCGACAATTGAGCTGGGTAGCGGTCAGCAAAGAATTCCAACTTAACTAGTCTTAACAACTCCTCTACCTTCTCCTTGATTTCTTGCTTAGAAGGCCGGGTCTTCCTTGGTCTTACCTTTAACCCGTACGCAATATTATCAAAAACAGTCATATGCCGAAAAAGTGCATAGTGTTGAAAAACAAAGCCGACCTTCCGCTCTTTCGTACTAATGTACGTCATATCCTCTTCCCCGAACAGAATAGCTCCCTGGTTGGCTGCTTCTAATCCAGCAATAATTCTTAATAGTGAGGTTTTCCCTGAACCAGACGGGCCAAGAAGAGCAACGAGTTCTCCCGTTTGAATATCAATAGAAATATTATCTAAGGCTTTAAATCTCCCAAATGATTTTGAGATTTGGTTAATTTGTATGCTCATCTTAAACAGCCCCTTCTTCAGGTATCACTGATTTTTTCGCTTTCCACTCAATTAAGTTTTTCACGACCAAGGTAATGATGGCGAAAAAGGACATTAACGATGCAACTGCAAACGCCGCTGAAAACTGATACTCATTATATAAAATCTCAATATGCAATGGCATCGTATTAGTCAAACCGCGAATATGGCCGGAAACAACCGAAACGGCTCCAAATTCACCAATCGCCCGGGCACTGCAGAGGATCACACCGTATAATAATCCCCATTTAATATTCGGAAGTGTAACCAGCCAAAACGTTTTCCAACCACTTGCACCTAATGTCAACGATGCTTCCTCATCTGTTGTGCCTTGTGTCTGCATCAATGGAATCAATTCTCTAGCCACAAAAGGCAGAGTGACTAGCAGAGTGGCTAGAAGAATTCCTGGAACGGCAAAAATAATCTTAATATCATGTAACATTAGCCAAGGGCCGAATAAACCATGTGCACTGAATAATAAAACAAACACCAATCCGGCAATAACCGGGGATACTGCAAAGGGCAGGTCAATAACCGTAATCAAAAAGCTTTTTCCCTTAAAATTGAACTTAGTCACGCTCCAAGCAGCGGCCACCCCAAAAATCGCATTAAGAGGAACCGTGATAAGCGCAATAAGGAAGGTTAACTTTATAGCGGATAAGGCATCCGGACTAGTAATAGCTGCCCAAAACACCTCTCCTCCTTTTTCAAAGGCTTTTACGAATATTGCAACAAGTGGTAAAACTAGAAATAAACATAGAAATCCTAATGCTACCGTAATTAAAAGCCACCTCACCCACCGAGGCTCAGAATTTTTCGAGGTAGTCTGTAGTGATGTGTTACTTGCATATGCCAGAGAAACATGTCCAGCCATAGTGACCTCCTATTTTTTTATATGAATTTTCTATTTGTCCACCATTGCAACAGGTTAATTAAGAATAAGAGAATAAATGAAAAAATTAGCATGACTGCAGCAATGGCAGTCGCCCCCGAATAATCATATTGCTCAAGCTTTGTCATAATTAAAAGGGGCGTAATTTCTGTTTTCATGGGCATGTTTCCTGCAATAAACACCACTGATCCATATTCCCCAAGCGCTCTTGCGAATGCTAGAGCAAAACCCGTTAGTGCAGCTGGCAGTAATTCAGGAAAAATGACTTTTCCAAAGGTTTGGAAACGGTTGGCTCCTAAGCTAGCAGAAGCTTCTTCAAGTTCTTTTTCAAAGTTTTGGAGGACAGGCTGAACCGTTCGGACCACAAAGGGTAAGCCAATAAAGGTAAGAGCCAGCGTAATGCCAAGAGGGGTAAACGCCACCTTAAAGCTTAAAAACTGTCCAATCCAGCCTGTTTTTGTATATAAAGTGGTTAAGGCAATTCCTGCAATCGCTGTTGGCAAGGCAAAGGGAAGATCAACAAGTCCATCGATAATCTTCGCTCCAGGAAACCGGTAACGAACTAACACCCACGCAATTAATACACCAAAGATGACATTTATTGTTGCTGCTAGGAGCGAAGCACCGATGCTGAGTTTATAGGAAGCTATTACTCTTGGATCAGATATGGTCTGCCATATTTTATCCCAAGGGGCAGCCGCCGTTTGAAAAAAAATCATGGATAAGGGCAAAATGACGATAAGACTGAGGTAAAACATGGTAAATCCAAGTGACAAGCCCAAGCCTGGAAGTACACTGTTTCGTTTCCTTTTTAGACTTTGTATATGAGCCATGAGGTTGACCCCTTCCGCTAAAAGTTAGATAAGCGTTCCCAACCTAGTAAGAGTTGAGAACGCTTATTCATTTTTTCTTACTTTGGCTGATATATTTGATCGAAAGTACCGCCGTCATTGAAATGAGTTTCCTGTGCTTTTTTCCAACCTCCGAAATAATCATCGATCGTTACTAAATTCAGCTTTGGGAAAGTATCCGCATACTTCGCAAGAACTTCTTCATTTCTTGGTCTATAGTAATTTTTCGCTACAATTTCCTGTCCTTTTTCTGTGTATAAGTAATTTAAGTAGGCTTCAGCCACTTCTCTGGTACCCTTTTTATCCACCACTTTATCTACAACTGCAACAGGTGGTTCAGCAAGAATACTTATGGATGGAGCTACAATTTCAAATTTGTCTTTCCCTAGCTCGTTTAAGGTTAAAAATGCTTCATTCTCCCAAGCGATTAATACGTCTCCAATGCCCCGTTCAACAAATGTAGTCGTCGCACCGCGTGCCCCAGAATCTAACACCTCAACGTTGCTATATAATTGGCCCATAAAGCTTTTGATTTTCTTTTCATCGCCGTTGTATTTTTCCTGTGCATAAGCCCAAGCAGCTAAGTAATTCCAGCGTGCTCCCCCAGAAGTTTTCGGATTCGGTGTGATGACTGAAACGCCCTTCTTCGTTAAATCATCCCAATCTTTAATCCCCTTCGGATTTCCCTTCCTAACTAAAAACACAATCGTAGATGTATAAGGTGTAGAGTTATCTTTCAATTTCTTCTGCCAATCTTTTGAAAGTAAACCAGCTAGGTTTGCAATTTCATCGATATCATATGCCAAAGCAAGTGTAACCACATCTGCTTCTAGTCCATCAATTACTGCGCGGCCCTGCTTCCCTGACCCGCCGTGTGATTGCTGAATCGTTACCTCTTGACCTGTTTTATTTTTCCAATAGCTTGCAAATTCCTTATTAAACTCTTCATAAAGCTCACGAGTCGGATCGTATGAAACATTCAATAACTCCACTGGTGGCTTATTTTCGGTCTTTTTTTCTGTCGTTTTCTCTTCCTTTTTTTGACCAGTTTGATTGCTTGTTTGATTACTACCGCATCCGGTTAATAGAAGCCCCAGAATAAGTAGCAACAGTGTTAATTTAATTGATCCTTTTTGTATACGTAACATGGTAAAACGCCCCCTTATTTGTAAATAAAAAAGGCTGCTTCATTTTAATACCTATTAAAGAGAATTTCGGCACATAAAAAGCTCCGAAAAACAGCTCTAAATCAGTAATAAAAAGTAGCAGCCTTCAGTAAGTCTGATCGGCATAATAGATTAGTAAGTCCAGTACTTATTTTATTGTTTATCTTTTGATGCATGTTTCTTTTGTCCAAACCGTGTTTTCTCGGTTTTGTCAATTTGAGTAATCGCTCCGTCATGAACCGTAATAATAACTGAGCCATACTCCATCCCTTTAAGTGTTGATAGAATAAAGTTGGCCTTAGCTTGATCTACATTCGCCATTTATTCATCCTCCTCATATATAATATATCCTATGTGTTTACTTGGTTTTTATAATGAAAAAATAATACTAACCTAGTAGACGGACAACAATATGGACTACACTTACTTATCGGATAAGTCATGATGAAATTCTCCCTTCAAAAAAATAAAAGGCTTATACCCATAAAAATGAGTATAAGCCTTTGGTTTTCCAATCAGCTTAAATAGTTCAGTTAGATTATTTTCATTTTATTCTGACTTTACCTACCTGTCAAGTGTGTTTTAAAAAGTTATTTTGTATTTTCCAAAATGTTGCGAATCTTATCCGTATATATCTTAGCTAAGTTCTTTTTCGTGTACTCAAAGTTTTTCATGCTGGCTTCTTTAGGAATATTCATATCCACAAATTTCCTATCAAGTTTTTCGATGATAAAGCGCTCGTCTTTATCCTGTGGCGTCCCGCCCACCTCGGCTAGATCAATTCTTGTCCCATCTTTCAATTCAATAATGTAAAAAAATTCACCCTTGGAGTGCCCGAATAATGAGGAGCGACCCTTCCCATACACACCTGTTTGGATTTTCGATATGTCATTGTAGCTATATTCCTTTCCCTGCGGAGTGAAAAAAGAATAATTAACGATTCTTTTTGCTTTAACTACCGTAACTGGTGTGATCACCGTGTATAACAGTACAAGGGTACCAGTTATAACAACAGAAATAATGATTTTTCTATTCCTGCTGAAAAACTTACCATATCGTAATGTATCTCTAAAGTCCTTATTAAAGAGGTAAAAGTATCCCACAAAAAGATAGATCTCAAAAATGAAAACCAACCCTGAATAAGGTGATCTGAAAATCCAGATGACATACTCTTTTGGAACAAAAAATGCTTGTTGGAGGAATGCGATTAAGACAAATATGCCTATAGTCAAAAGGATGATGGCGATAAATCCTAGCAATCGTAAAAAGAATACAATAAGTTTTTTCATTGCAATGGCTCCTGTACAATATTAGTCATGAAGCATCAATAAAAGGAGAGCAATATTACTCTCCTTCGTTTACGACGATTTGATACCCTTCTTGTTGCAGGCCGTCCTCATATACATCTTTTGTTACTATGTAATAGGTTTCTCCATTATTGTTTGTAATAACCATCTCACTTGGACTTTTGTCGACCGCAGCCGCATCCAGGCTGAAGTATGGTAAACCTAAAATTGATGTATCAAATGCCATGCGAATCCCTCATTTCTATTTTTCTAAAGCTTACCTTCTTTTTAACATTGAGGCAAGGACTCTTAGTCACGATACACTAGTGTTATACACTTTTATCCTGTTCCAAGTTGATTTCCAGTTCTTTTTTGCAATACGCTCTTTATAGAATTTCATCCGCTCTTCATTCTCTATAAAAAATGGAGTTGCCCTAACCTCGAATTGGACTACATCGCTAATCCCCCAAGGAGCTGTTAAGATGACATTGTTATCTCCATCTAATTTAACACCAAGTGCTGTTGCGGTTTCAGGAAATTTCGATATTGCATCCACCGAGGAAGTATAAGGTCGCATATTATTTCTAATATGCATTCTGGCTTCATTTTTCACCGACCACGGACAATCAGGCATAAGGGTTCTAAGTTTTGCTTCATACTTTTTTTCTACTAATTCATCCATTGTTGTTTGATCAAAAAAAATGACATCAATATCAGGAATAGGAGTCCTTTCGCTAAAGTCATGAAGGTGATCCCATATTTTTGAACGAACAAACCCTGCACAAATCCACCAGTCTGGTAAATCCAGTGAATTCACTGTTTTTAATATTTCCATAATCCATGAATCACTTTGTATAATCGAAATAACTCCTTGCTCATCTATCATTTTTTAGTGGAACCACCTTTTGTTATTCATAGGATCCTTTAACCTCTGGGAACGATTGATAGACAGGATTTTGTTTGAGGATGGCTTTAATATCAGCAACCAGTTCCGACATTTGTTTTCCATCCTTACTCTTATCACATTCGGACCACGCAAAATGTCGCTTCGCGTCATTAATCCACACGGTTAGCTCATAACTTTCAAATGGCTTCTTATTGCATTGAGTTGATAGCTTTTTTTCCTCAAGATAGTTTGAAAGAATCATGAGCTTATAGATTTGGTTCATTTCATCCTTTGAAAACTGGAAATCACTGACGCCAACTTCCTCACCATTTTGTAAGTCCTTGATAAGTTCCTGTTCCTTTGTGTTAATTTTATTTTTCATACCCACACCGTACTTCAACTCAAATTCAAACAAATCCTGTTGGTCGACATCGTGAGAAATGGTCAGTAACTCTCCTAAATTTGGGCATTCCTCGATTATATATTTGGTACTTGTAGATGATTCTTGTTTTTGGATACTTTTACAATGATAGGTTTTTACCTCTCCTTGACCAAACTCGTCTTCTCTTGTGTCTTCTATAATTTTCAATTTGGAGCCGTTATAGGTTAAATCATAGTAAATAGGATCCCCTTCTATTGTAAATCGAGTGAGCCGAACCTGATCCTTCTTCCCGCTGTTCACATTTTTAACAAACAGGTCTAATCTTTTAATATTCTCAAGACCACCATGGGCTTCTACCACTTCATTTGCAGTTGGTTTATAATGTTTTTGAGTAGATTCGTCATCTCTTTGACAGGCCGCTAAAAGAACAAACACAAACGCGATTAACCCCAGCCATAAAGCTTTTTTACTCATGCGCTGTTCACACCTTTTCAGGAAATAGGACTTTCCATGCCCATTGCTGTGTAAAACTCTAGAAGGTGTTTGCTAGAAAGAGATTTCTTCAATAGTTCTTCATCGTATCCGTAGGTTTTCATTGCCTTGATGATGGCATCAATTCTTTCCTGTCTTTGTCTTCTATAGTTGGATTCTAATTGTATTTCCAGTGGGACAGTTCGGATGGTATATGGTCCAAACGAGACTTTTTTATAAAGGTCCCAAATATATTTTCCGCCTTCCCAAATTCCATTTCCTGTTTGCGAATCAGGGATACCTGCAGAATTCGAAATGTTCACGACTTCAACATCGACGCCTTCAATTTTCCAACGTCCTTTTGTCCAGGTAAAACCGGTTGGGAAGGTTTGGGTAAAGGTTGGCTCTTCGAAGGAGGATAGCCAATTCTCATCATGTTTTTCTCCACCTTTTGACGGGAGGGAATATGATTGTAACAATTCGGCAAATTGGCCGACAATCTCTTGGTCTTTTACATAGATATCAATGTCCCCAGGAGTCATGTCACAGCCTTGGAGCACTGAACCCACAGAGCCGACCAAAATCCATTCCATTCTGGATTCGGTGTTAAAATAGATCTCACATATTTTTGATAAGGCCTTTTCCCAATTACTCAAATTCTCCACCTCTTGTCGATTCAATCCAATTACCACTTCTGATTTCATTTACCTTTCCAAAAAACTCAATGGTATCTCCTTGTAAAACAATACCATCACCGTCGTAACAGGTGTAAATGGTGTTTTGATTGGTTAAAGAATACTCTAATAATTCCTCTAGACGAGGCTTTTGTACTTCCCAATGTGGCATGAATTCAAAGTTTACGAGATCCAACGCCTCTAATGTTTGCAATTCAACGAGATTTTCGTCTATGTAGTCTGCAATCTTAATGGTTTTAGACATCATGATGCTCCCGGCACTCAGTCCAATCAGTAGTTTACCCTTTTCCACCATGGCTTGGATGGTTGGGATCAGGTTTCTTTCCTGGAGATTTTTTAAAAAATAGAAGGTGTTTCCTCCTGATAAGAAAAGCCCGTCGCACTCTTTCAATTGTTCTAGCAAGCTCTCATCATATTCTTCATCTGCATCAAAATATAAAACATCGCTAACCCCTAAGGACTGGAAATACTCCATAACATAATTGAAATATCTTCTTTGATGGTCTGATTGGGAGGGAATATATGCTAGTTTAAACAGGCTTTCGCCTATCATCCCTTTAATTCTTTCCTCTAAATGTAAATTCATATTGTTTGAAATATTGCTTAACAAGACGAGATTTCTCATACTTAGTACCCCTTTTTTACATATCAAACATTTTTCGTAAGTTCTTTTCACTTCGGCATATGTGAAGTAAATCCCTGCCTAGGTTGTTTTAAGAACTATAATATAAACAAGCCAGGTAAAAAAACCTGACTTTAACGCAATCATTAAAAATGTAACCCTTTCCCAACAGGCTGAACAGATTCGATTACTTTATTCACTATGTCTTCGTTTATTAGTGTCCTAATAATCCAAGCTGATAAATCTTGAGCTGCATAACATCCTGCTGCAGTAGAAATATTTCCATTGTTAACAAAGCTCTGTTCAATAACATCTACATTAAATTGTTTTAGCTGTTCTACTGCTGTTGGATAGGTTGTTGCTTTTTTTCCAGTTAATAATCCTTTTGCACCTAATAAAAGTGCACCTGAGCACATGGAACCTATTAGTTGCCTTTTTGTATCTAGGTTAATTTTTGATAGATATTCTTGATCTTTATATAAATCTTGAACACCCTTACCGCTTGTGAAAATGACTGCATCAGCAAAAGGTATTTCGGAAATACTTCCTGTCATTGGGATACGTAACCCAGAAACCGAAATATGGGTCTCTTCAGTTCCTAATAGTTGAACATCCCAATTCGATATCCCACCGACATGTCGAACCCGGTTTAATAAATCCCACGGTAAAAAAACATCTATATCAGTAAAGTTATCAAAACATACAATTGCGATTTTCAAGTGCGTCCTCCTCCTTTTTTACCAAAATTTATTATAACATTTTTGGATAAATAAGGAAAATCGTATATTTATAAGATAGGTAAGATTCTTTGAAGAGCAAACTACTTATTTCTTTTTATAAGATGATTAAACATAAAATTTGTGTAATAGTAGATATGTTATAGAGAGATTTTTGTATATGAGGATGAAAATCCCACTTTGATTAAAAAGATGATTGAAGAACTTTTAACAGAAAAATATGGTGATTTTAAACTTGTTAGATTAACTGGAGGTTATACAAATGAAACCTTCTTGTTAACTGGTTCTCATATTCCATTAGTTATTAAAGTTGCAAAAACTATAAACGAAGACATTGATAATGAACTAAATTGTTTAAAAATTACTCATAAAACAGGGATCACACTAAAAGCTTATTGTGTATATAAAGTATGGAAAGTTTTGCATAAGGTCCAAAAATCTCCTAAAGAAGTTCAGGAAGAATGGATTAGACGTTTAGAATGGACAATTGATACCGACATTATTACTTTTCCCATAAATTCATAGTACCCTCTAACGAAAAAGCTGTCCCCTAATCCAGGGACAGCTTTTTCCTGTCGAGCCATACGGTAACAAGCGTTTATTCAGTTAAATCAATAGAATACTTTGCAAATCCACCAGCCGATGGCCCAATATATTTTATATTCGGGAACTGGCCAATAAACTTCTGAGCATTCGGCGAACTATCAAACACTGGAACAACTGTGCCTTTGAATTTAGCAAAAGACCAGTTTTGATCTGCCGTCGGATTAATCGTTTTCTTTTCTTGAATATAGTTCGTGATAATTTGTCTGTTTTCATCAGGTGATTTTAATACAATCTCACCTTGACTTACTCCAGGGAAGGTCACACTTGTTGCACGATAATTATTCGTTGCCACAATAAACTTCTGGTCTGCCGCAACAGGCTCTCCTTGATAGGTTAAGTTTAAAATCCGGCTCGAACCAGCATTAATCACATTCCCGTTAGGATCGTATTTAGCCGGCTTCGTTACATCGATTTGGTACTGCACTCCATCAATCACATCAAAATTAAAAGATTGGAAGTTCGAATTAATTAACGGCTGTTCCCCCGTCTGGGATGGATCGATTTGATTAAATTGTCCAGCACTCATTTCCAGCCATTCTTTAAGCTGCGCTCCTGTAACTAACTTCGCTTGAAGCGTATTCGGATACAAATACAAATCTGCGACATTCTTTATTGCCAAAGTTCCCGCCGGAATGTCTGTATAGTACTGTGGACCGTTACGCCCACCTGCCTTAAACGGCGCAGCCGCGGAAAGGACAGGGATACCTGCATACTTACTATAAGCTGGATCCTTTAATTTCTCGGTTAAGTATTCTGTTTGTGCAATATTCACGATTTGAACAGAAGGATCATCCTGGACGAGCGCAAAATAACTATAAATCGGAGCGGTCGTTTCTCCAACAGGCTGGTTCACATATTTAATCGTGCCCTCATGTTCAGGAAGGATTGCCTTCATTAACTCTTGGTCTGTTTCTACAATCGATTTCCCCGTTGCATCCACAATCGGACGAACACTAGCTTGACTGTCAACCACCTTCCACTGGCCTAGAACCTTTTGTAGTTGAAGGTCAATGACTCCAAGGTGACTGCCGAAAGCTCCCGGCATTACCACCGGTTTCCCATTAATCGTCCCTTTCTCCAGATTCACTTTCTCTAAAACCTTATAAAGAGGTCCAGGGAAAACATTATGTTGATGTCCGGTAAAAATCGCATCAATGTCCTTGATTTCGGTTAAATAGTAAGCCGCATTCTCCATTCTCGGCTGATAGGGCTCACCGCTAATTCCAGTATGAGCAAGGGCAACAATTACGTCAGCCCCTTTCTTTTTCATCAACGGAACATATTTCTTCGCAGTCTCCACAATAGGTTTTACTTCGACTTTGCCTTCTAAATTGGCTTTATCCCATTCCATAATCTGCGGTGGAACAAAGCCAATGATCCCAATCTTAATCGTTTGTTTTTTCCCTTGTGCATCCACAACAGTTTTATTAAGGAAGACATAAGGTTCAAAATATGGCTGATCTGTTCCTGCTTTCACCACATTTGCATTGACCAGCGGCATTTTAGCATCGTTTAATACTTCGTTGAGATAATCCAATCCATAATTGAATTCATGGTTTCCTACCGTTGTAGCATCATATTCTAACTGATTAAAAAGGCGATAAACCGGGTGCACCTCGCCTTTCTTTAATCCCTTTACCTTTGCGACGTAGTCACCTAAAGGATTGCCTTGAATTTCGTCCCCATTATCAAACAGCATTGAGTTTTTCACTTCGTTCCGTGCCTGTTTGATCAAGGTAGCGGTTTTCACCAAACCCACTTTGTCATCCTGCTTTGTCTGATAATAATCATAATTAGCTAAAAAAACATGAATATCGGTCGTACCAAGTAAACGAAGCTGGACAGCACTGTCTGGCTTTTTTGCAAATGCACGGAAATGTGAAAACTGTCCAATGATCACTAGCAATGAAACTAGAAAGATGGTAAGTGTCTTAATCAATCCATAAACCTCCTTTTGAAAAAATTTCATACAAACGAGCATAGTTTTGGCAGCTATGGATTGGAATATGCCGATACGTATAAAAAATCCACCTATCAAATTCTATTCCATTCGAGTAAACAGTGAATTATAATAAAAGGATACTTACTTATAAAATAAGGTAAGAATACACCTTACATTTTCAGGAGGTGATGAGTCTTGGGAAATCTAACTAGATTACCAGGGACTCCAGCAACTCATGCAAAGCCAAGTATTGGAAAGGCGATACTTTGCATGGGGCGGACACTAACTTAACAAATCGCCCAGGTAAGCTTTTTAATATGCGGCTTTGCACCTTATTTCTCTAAATAAAATAAGGGGCTGGCAATGTATGAAATATGTAAACGCAAGCAACATCTTACCTGAAAAGCTGATTGCAGAAATTCAAAAATACGTTCAAGGGGAAACCCTTTATATTCCGAAGCCGGAAAAAACCTACCGGACATGGGGCAGTTGTTCCGGAGCAAGGAAATCCATCGATGAACGAAATTCCGCTATCAAGCATGCTTTTACGAACGGAAAAAGCATTCCTGATTTAGCGGATGAGCATTTCTTATCCATCGAAACGATCAAGAAAATAGTTTACTCAAATAAAAAACACTGATGGCTTGTGCTGTCAGTGTTTTCTTATGTATAGTTTGTTTCTAATTCATTTTCTACATTTTATTAGTAAGATACTTCTTATAAAATAAAGTTGAATGAGGTGACGAACAATGGATGAAAAATTCATTAAGAATGACCAATATAATTTTATCAAACGGCAAGTGGCCTTGATTAAGGATAGTTACAGGAAGAATTCCGACCCAAATGTGATTAAGGCAGTAAGAGAACTGTCGAATGCTCAAATTCTTGAGCTTTTCCCGCAGGCAACAAAGAAACAGGCAGACAGTCTGGACCTTTTAAAATGGAAAACGGAAGCGGTGCTTGATCAATATGTTCAAGAGCTAGCCAGCTTCTTAATCCCCTTCCCCAAGCTGACCGAACAGCAAGTGAAAAAGATGTTTCCTAAGGTAAAAAAGTTAAAGGTACCCAATTTATCAGATCTCGATTACGAAAAAATGACCTACCTAAGCTGGACGGATATTAGCTCAAATAAAAAGTTTATCATCTATGATCTTGATGAGAAGTTGATGGGGATCGAATGCAAATATTCTATTTCGAATAAGGATAATATCTGTTCGTTCTGTAATCGTTTTGGGAAGGTGGCTTTTATTACCACAGTAACCAAAGCGAAAAAGTCTAATAACCCGGATTACTATAAAGCTATTGGAAACTATATTTGCTTTGATAGTGCTGAATGTAATAAAAAAATCACTAGCGTTGACTATTTAATTTCGTTTTTAGAAGAGGCGCTTAGGAAGCATGCTTAAACACAAGAACCTTGCCAGTTAATTGGCAAGGTTCTTCTTTGTTATGTGAGGTTTTAAGGTGTCCTGGAGAAAAATTTGCTCATAAGACAGTAATCAACTTATACGACAGTAAATCACTCTTATCCAACAGTAACCTACACCTATACGACAGTAAATTACCTTCATACGACAGTTACACGCACCTATACGACAGTAAATTACCCTCATACGACAGTTACACGCACCTATACGACAGTAAATTACCTTCATACGACAGTTACACGCACCTATACGACAGTAAACCAATCCGAAGTACTCTGAACCTCCCTACTAGATCATCAAGATTTCCCTAATATCCTCTTCCGTAAGGTTAGCCATCACTTTTTCATCTGAATCAATTACTTCATCGATTAAATCTCTCTTCTTATCCTGCAGATCGTTCATTTTTTCCTCGATGGTGCCTCGGGCCACGAGTTTGATGACCTGAACGACATTTTGCTGCCCCATCCGATGAGCGCGGTCTGCCGCTTGCTCCTCGACAGCAGGATTCCACCATGTGTCATATAGAATCACCGTATCGGCACTCATCAGATTAAGTCCTGTTCCCCCAGCTTTCAAGGAGATTAAGAATAAATCCCTCTCCCCTTGATTAAATCGGTCGCAGATTTCCACTCGTTCTTCTGGCGGCGTTTGACCATCCAGATAAAAGAACGGCAGCCCTTTCGCCTGCAACCTTCGACCGATCAACTCAAGCATTTTAGTAAACTGGGAAAAAATGAGCACCCTTCTACCTGAAAACTTCGATTCATCCACAATCCTTATCAGCTGATCCAGCTTGGCTGAGCCTTCTTTATACCCATCTACAAATAAGGCAGGGTGACAACAAAGCTGCCGTAGCCGCGTTAAGCCGGCCAATATTTTAATCCGATTTTTCCGAATCGTGTCCTTATCCAGATGTTTTAACGTATCATGCCTTAATTTCGCTAGATAGGCAGCATACAGCTTCTTTTGTTCAGGATACAGTTCCACCGATTCCCGCGACTCCATTTTTTCAGGAAGCTCTGCAAGAACATCCTCTTTCAAGCGCCGCAGGAGAAATGGCCGAATTCTTCGCGCGATTGTTTTTCGAGAAAGCTTACTATATTCTTTTAATCCTAAGAACAGCTCCGGAAAGACCACATGAAAAATGGACCACAGCTCTTCGAGTGAATTCTCAACGGGTGTACCTGTTAGTGCAAAACGATGACGTGACTGCAGCTTTTTAGCCGCTCGAGCTGTCTGTGTTAATGGATTTTTAAAGGCTTGCGCTTCATCAAAGAACAACGCATAAAAGCTCTGTTTCTCTAACCAGCTAATCTCTCGCCGTAATAACGGGTAGGAGATAATCATTACATCCACATCAGATACCTTTTTTAGCAGTTCACCCCTCTCCGATTTGTCCCCATCAATTACAATAGCATTTAACTCAGGAGCAAATTTCCGAATCTCATTCAACCAGTTATAAGTTAAGGAGGCAGGACAAACAATCAAAACCGCCTCCTTCTTCTTACGAATTTCAGGCAGCTCGGACACAATATACGCCAGGCTTTGAATTGTCTTTCCAAGCCCCATATCATCTGCTAATATCCCACCAAAACCGTAGTGTGCCAGCGTTTTCATCCATTTGTAGCCCACCTTTTGATACTCTTTCAAGATATGAGCTAAACTGGTTGGCACCTCAAACTCAAGCTGTCCAGGGTTCATGAGGTGGTCAAGGAACTGGCGGAAAGATTCCTCCAGCTTAAACGCATCACTAACCTCTACCGTATCAAGAAGCTGTATACTTTGCTCGACCGGTAACTCCAATCCTGCAGCTAAGTCTTTACCCTTCATTAGAGGTGACTGAATAAACCGTTGGATTTCATTCATTTCTCTTGATTCTAATGAAAAAAGAGAGCCATTCGGCAGGCGGTAATATTTACGTTTTTCCTCCAACGCGGCTAATACTCCGCGAATCTGATGATCTGAAATTCCATCCATTTCAAATTTGAATTCGAGCCAGTTCGTCCGTTCTTTTTTGACCTTCACTCTTATCTGAGGATGGGTCGTCCCTCTAAAAATCCGGTTTCTTACCGCTGTTGTGGCATAAATCCGCACCAGTTTTTGGAGTTTTGGGAGCATATGAACAAGAAATTCATACTCGAGCTCCTCATTATGCAAAAAGTAGCCTCCGTCCGTCGTGGCAAATTCACTATCGTTCATGAGTTGCAGAATTTCTTCTTCTTTTTCTACCTCTCTTATGATTAGGCTGTCAGCTGGCAGCTCTCGCTTTTCTAGTGGATTAATCATCATATGGTCATAATGAAACTCAAGGCCGGCTAGAAGGCGATTACTTACTCGGTCTAGATAGAGTTTAGCCACCAACGGCGTACCCATTACTTGTTTCCGAATTGATTCAGCGATGGTCACTTGTCCGAGCTTTTTTAATCCTGGGGCGACTTTTTCTAGGAAAAACGAAATCTTTCCTTCCGGAATCGGGATTCGATTCGTTCCTGTTTGAGACAGCATTTGTTTTAGCTCGGTGAGACGCTTGCAGTCTTGCGCCTCTAACTGTTTGATTTTCCCTTCATACAATACAGACCGATACGCATCTAAGACCAGTACCTGTTCAAAGCCTTTCACATGCAATTGATACCCATTTCCTTCTGCTTCTTTAAACTGAAACTGCAATGGCGGCAATTCATGAGAGACGTGAATTCCTTTAAAAGTCTGCCCGTCATCCACAAGCTTTACCTGAGGGACCTTTACAAGTAACGGTTGCAGCTGTTCCCAAGACGAAGAAGGGATTGGCAGTATCTGATGCCCAGTGGTGTCAGGCACCTTTTTCATATATACCTTTTCATCACGCTGTACTTGGATGAGCTGTTGAAGGACGGCATCGGTTTCTTTTGGAAAACAATGCTTAATTGGGTCATACGTAGAGTTCCGGAAAAGAGCGGCTGACCGGCCTGAACCTACTTGTTCTAAAAAGGCACGAATGTCCGTCACGTTTGTTGACTCGACCGCCAGTTCAATACCAAAAAGGTGTTTCCCATTACCGAGATCCATTGGGCGGCAGGTAAACTCCACCTCAAGAACCTCCCTCGTTTCAAAGTGGTTTTGGTGACCACTAGAGCGAACAGGTCGATCCGAGAAAAGATTCAATAAGCCCTCAGTTAGCCCCGGGTTGCTAGATATGTTTGGGATAGTTCCATGTTGTTGATGTTCGCAAAGTGCCAATAAAACAGCCGCAATATGCTGACAATCCTTATTAAAGGACGCAAGCTTCGGGCAATTGCACTCCGTCCTTAGTTTCCCATCCGTCTCAGTTTTAATCACCACACGAAACGCTTCATCAGATGTAACCGTCGCTTGACACCATTCGGGCTGATAGTGTTCAAAGGTCACTCTGTCCGTTCGGTAAAAATAATCCCCTCGTTTGAAGGAGACAGTGCCACACATTTCTTTGATGAGTTTATGGTTTATCCGAATGTTCACGTGCGTTCCCCCTCCTCATGAGGATCAGATTTAATAGTAAGATTGTAACACAAACCTGAGAAAGGGACAGTCCCCCGTTGCGCTAAAGCGCCGGGGGACTGTCCCTTTCTCTTGCTCATTCTTCTCTGTAATCTCTTAAGTTAAAATAACCAACATAACTTACTGGTCTAAATTCTACTGCTTTATATACGGGGATCATCATCTGGTCAAACTTAAATAATTTATCCACATACTCATAATGCACCGAAAGTCCTTGGTAGGTTTCAGGAGTTAAATCCCTGAAATATTCATTCTTCAGCACATACCCAGTTTCTAACTCCACTAGGCTTTTTTTAATTATTTCTTGATAAGGGGAAAGCTCAGAAGGGATCACCATACCTTTGAGCCCTAAGATAATCTCCTCACCTTGCTTTATACTTTCTGCTCGATTCAACTCAATTTCCCCTTTAGACTTACCTGCTACAATCGCTGTTAAAAAGGCGGTTTCGGATTGTTTTTGTTTGCTAACAAGCCTAATAATATCATTTTGAAAATGGATTAACGCCACCTGCTGCTGTCGAACTGTCGAAAGACTAGCTTGCTTGTTTTTTGGTACTTGGATAAAGTTTTGTACCAAAAGCAGAAGACAGCACACCGCTATGGCCAAACTTGCTGCATATTTAAAACTCTGAATGTGTTGAGATCTTCGGGAAGATTTTTTAGATTGCTTGATTATCTTCTTTTTAATATTCTTTGAAAGCTCTAGCTCCTTAAAATAAGTATCATCAAGACTTTCCTTTAATAAACGAAGTTCATCTTCCATCTTTATCCCTCGTTTCTTTTCCAGCCTTCTTTTGTAAAAGCTCTTTGCCTCTTCTTAACCGTGTCCTGATTGTGTTTTCATTTTGTTGTAAAAGAACTGAGATTTCATCGACCCGATAATTCTCATAATAAAAGAGAATAATAACTTCCCTGTACTTTACAGGCAAATTAAGCACTGCTGATGCTAATTCCTTTTTCTGTGATCTTTCTAAAACCTGATCTAATACGCTGTCCTTCACAGTGGTTTGCTTGGGTGAAAAATCCAAATATAACAAATTCTTAAAGGACCAACTTTTCAAATAATCCTTACAAAGGTTAATGGTTATCGAATAAACCCATGTTTTCACTGAGGATTCTCCACGAAAATGATCCCAGTTCTTATAACATTTCAAGAAGGCTTCCTGCGTGAGATCCTCTGCTATTTTTTGATCCTTCACATATGTAAATGCAAGCTTTAGAATCTTGCTTCCCAAGGTTTCCACTAGTTCCTCAAGCATCGCTTCTTTGTTAATACTCGAAACATCAATGGGTGCTGGCTGCTTCGCTTTATTTATTTTCATCGGGTCCCCCCGTTCTATTCTTTCTGTACTGTTTTATTAGACGATACTTTATCAATTTATTATTCATTTATTTTAAAAAAACGTAAATTATGAGTTTTCAGGTTTAATGAAATCGGACTTTTTGTCCATAAATATTTCCCCCACCTACTGAATAAAATGACTATAACCCTTATTAGTCTACTATCTATGAAAGTAGGTATCACGAAATGAAGCACAAAATCCATCGATGTAATTGCAGAAAAGTTTGGTCCGTCCAAAACCGAAAGACCAAGTCCATAGCGAGTTCCTTACTACTGGAGGGACATTGGAAAGCTGAACTAAAGCCCGAAAGAATATCAAACCCCAAAGGCTTTGTTACAACAGATAACAGCCAATCTATTATATTTAATCCTCCCCCTGAATTACTGGTGCAATATGCAACAGTGGACAAATTAATTTATGATAAAACGAATGTAGATTTTAATCTTGACCATGGAGACCATGGAGAATCTCTTTATTTTGCGAAGGATGGGAGCTGCTTTATTCTAAAAAAAATAGAGAAGTAGAAAGTAACCTAGCCCGAGCATGAAAAAAACTAATCAAACGTTTGATTAGTTTTTGTTATTCATGTTTTTAATTCACTATTGTATCCTTAATTGAGACTAACCCCCCTTCAATTAGAAGGGGGGCTGTTGCAACAAAAGATAATTTAACTTATACCTAGAACGGAAAATCCTTTCCACTCTTATCGCGGACAATAACCTCATACGGCTGGTGATCTACCTTTGCTTTAACGTCTTCACTATCAAGGAACGCCTTAATCTCGTCACGAATTTTTCCAACCGTCTCTTTGGTCCCATCGTCCGAAGCAGTCATACTAGTTTTAATTATGATTTTCACCTTTTCCGGCTTATACGAATAACCATAACTGGAAACTTTATACTCCTTCTTCAATGCTAGCCCCTCGTGAATACTCCTCAAATAATCCATCCACAAGCCCTCACGCTTTTGGTTCTCTACATCTACCACATCCATCACTACTTCTTTATCCGAACCGTTCTCTTTTGCAAGCTCAAGTGTGGCCTTTTGAATTTCATCAACGCGCTTTTCTGTTAACGGAATACTTACCTCTATTTTCGGGTTATACGGGTTAACGGTCATAATATCATAACCCGAGCTCCTCAGTCCTTCTTCCAATTTCAATCCAAGCTGCCTCATTTGTTTTTCTTCTTCCGTCTCTTCCACAACTTCTGGAATAAAGGATGTCACTTTGACTTCGTACGAATCATACCCTTTACTTTTCAGGATGTCCTCTACGATTCCTGTGATTTTCCTTCTCTCCCGGTCCGCATCCTTTTCAGACCCCTCCATTCGAATCTCAAACAATACCTTTTCTCCAGGGGTCATACCCAAAGCGAGATTCTTGTATCCTTCCTTCTCCAAAGCATCATGGATTAGTTCGAAAACCGGTTTGGTTTGAAATACCTGCCCTAAATAAGGAATCTTCGAAGCCATTTCCGCTATCGATGGACTGAGGAAGGCCGAGCCTGTTAGGATACCTAGACCAATGACTGCTGCTGCAACATAATGGAATTTCCGATTACGTCTCGTTTTCAAAAATGGGGCTTCGTGAATATTTTTTACCTCTGATTCCGCCTTAATATTCCTAGCAAAATCGTACAGAGAAGAAGGAACTTGAATTTTTTCCATATCTTCCTCAATTTCTTTCTTTAAAAACTCATCCATCTTCATTGTGTATTCACCCCTATCAACTGTTTTTCTAGCAATCTTTTTTTCAAAGCGCTCCGTGCCCGCCGCAGTTGTGATTTTACTGTGGAACTATTGATTCCAAGTAAATCAGACACTTCCTGAATCGTTAACTCTTGATAATAATAGAGAAGAAGGACATTTCGGTAATCTCTGTTCTCAAGAGACCATATGCCCCTTCTTATTTCATTTTCAGTTTCCTCTTTTATCACGCTATCCACCACACCCTGCTCATCACGCAGGGATTCTAATTCAAGTACCGATTCTCTTAATCTTCCGTTCTTTCTCAAAACATCAATGGACCTGTGAGACACTAGTTTATAAAACCATGTACTGAAAAAATGAATTTCCTTTCCGCTCATAATGTTTCTGTACGCTTCAATCATTGCGTTTTGGACGACCTCTTCCGCCTGTTCCTTCGAACGTAGAATCGAATAACTGGCACGATATCCTTTTTCAATCAACGGATGAATGAGTTCAGCAAACGCTGAATCCTCTCCATTGCGAATCCGCTCAATCAGCTTTTTCTGATCCATGATAGAAGCACCCCCTTCTTTTTTTCATTGTTTGTACCTTTTAGGCGACGAAGAACCCATTTAGGTTGCATTTTTTTTGTAAAAAAATAAAAAGCATGGCTTATCCGCCATGCTTACGTTCAATTACCTATCTCTTTATTGGGCGCTCCAGCGTTAAAATCTCATCTTCAATAGCGGCATATCGCTCTTCCACCACACGCTTTACATCTAAAACAGCCGCATTATAAAAGTGTGGCGCAAGTGACTCCTTCACAAAATCTAACACTCTTTCTGCTGCAAATTCAGAAAGTACTTCATCCCTTTCTTCAGAAAAGAAAGATTGTATATCAGAAATCATTACCTGTTGCTGCTCTTTAGTTAATTTAAAAAACATATTAGCCCACTCCTTACAGTTTCAATACAGTCACTATACCCTTGAAAGTTAGAAAATTACAGGCTATATTTTTACGAACTTTTGTGTCAACGACCCGTTATAGAATGTCAACTTGCTTATCTAACCAATTAGTCATATCTTCAAAAAATTGTTCCCGCTCAAGATCATCAAATGGTCGGTGTCTCACAAGTGGATACTCATATTTCTGTTTTTCTGGCGATGAAACGGTAGTAAAGAAGTGTAGCAGCTTCGCTGGTGGCGTTAGCTCATCCTCTAATCCAAACTGTAATAAAAATGGTAGTTTAATTGATTTTGTCTCCTTGGATATCCGTTGAACTGCCCGCATTAATCCCCGTCCCAATCCAGGTGTTACTACATCATGACGTAACTCATCCGAACTTAGTCGCGCAAGTTCCTCAGGATCCTTCGTTAATATTTGCGGGTTACCAGTCTTTACAATACTGTAATCTGGTTTAAGCTTACCCATTAACGATATAAGGATTCTCTCTGAAGGTGTGACCTCATAAGAAATTGCTGGAGAAATGGCAACGAGTCCTGCAAGTCCTTCACTATAATCTAATGTATATTCAAGAGCAATGACACCACCTATGCTATGCCCCAAAATATATAGTGGCAGTTCGGGAACTTCGGAGGCAACTAGCTGTCGGAACGCATGTAAATCATTCCTATATTCATCCCACTCCCGAATGAATCCCCTTTTACCTGAGCTTTTTCCATGTCCACGCAAATCAAAGGCATACACCAAAAAATCTTTTTCTACCAAACTCTTGCTAAGGTTTTGCAATCCACCACTGTGGTCACCATGACCATGTACTAAAATAACAGCCGCTTTTGGAGCATTTACCTCTGGATGCAGTGCTTGATAATATAACTCCACTCCATTAACACCTTTAAATTTCCCTTCTTGTTTCATGCCACTCCCCCGCCTTTAACCTTCTATTTATTTATAATTAACCTGTCAATTTCACACTATAATGCCGCATCGATCTTGGAATTCCTTTTAGCTCCAGGGATCCTGTATAGATTAAATATCTAATTCGATACTCTAGATAAGAATCACCCACTATTTCTTCCATTTGATGCAGGGTTTCTCCAATTACTCTCCCTGCCCGAATAAAGTCTTTTGCTTCTTGCTTTTTATGCAGATTGCTGATGGTTTCTAATATAAGGTCATCAAAATAATCTTCTGTCACGCTGGTTACTTTTCCATTTTTCCATAGACGTAAATTCTCTTTCGTTTGCGAAAGCAATCCCCATTCTTCCAATAACTGTAATCGATCCTCTCGGGTTAACGGCTTGCTCGATTGGCTTTTTTCGAATAGGAGCCTTAACTCATCCGGATGCAGGGAATTCGAGTAACTTATCTCGTCCATAGAGCCGATCCATTTCTTGTAAAGTTCTGTCGTATTCATTACAACGACTGCATTCTCTTTTCCCCTTAATAAATGCAGCATGAATCGAAGCCCGGTTTGTTCATTCCCATTATTAGCCGTCCAAATGTATATAAGTACATCCTCAGGGAGGTCCTCTATTTCTAGCAGAGTCTTAGTAAAATGATTTTCTAGCTCGTAATCATCCTGTTCAAGATTAATATTCTCATTTAACCATTTAAACCGTTCAGCTTGTCCCACTTTATCATCAAGCTTCCATAACGGGCCGATTGAGAATAAACCTTGGAATGTAATGACCGTTTTGGGCCGTTCTAATCCAAATTTTAAAGCACCCGCAGCCGATTCCGAAGACACAAGATGTACCGGACCATCCTTCTTTATAAGACTAGAACTTTTTCTATGTATTCGAATGAGTTTATTTATTTTACCTACCATGAAGTTAACATCATCTAGCCTAATCGAATAACCTCGGCCTTCTAACGGACTATATTCTTTATGATTAAATTCTTCGAACGCTTCCGTAATTTCATATGTTTCCCATCCACCCTGCTCAGACAACTGCGACACAGTTAAATAATTATCCCCTTGGATTTCATAAACAAAAACAACATTCGGTTCTGTGAAAAAATAGATGTATGGATAGTTATTTCTCGTTTTCATGGCACTCCACCTCTTTTTTTAATCAAACGTTTGATTAGTTTTTTCAGCCCTTATATACCAATGGTTCCAGCGATTTAATCAAACGTTTGATTAGTTTTCCGGCAACCATAATCATTCCTTTTTCTTTCATTCTATGGTACTGTCTTTAAAAAACAAAACATTAAGTAAAAGAGGGATATTTATGAACATACTTTGGGATTTCGACGGGACTCTTTTTGATACCTATCCGGCACTTGTGGAGGGATTCATCAGTTTAAGCAAACAGGACCTAGATCGCACGGAAGTTTTGAGATGGCTGAAAAAAGATTCCAAGACTGCTTTTAAACACTATGGAATCGATGAGAGACAACGTGAAGAATACACACGATTACATAACTATTATTCAAAAAATGAAAGCCAGCCTTTCGAGCAATTAGAAGAAGTCCTCGCATCTGTTGAAAATAATATTATAGTGACTCATCGTGACAAGGAATCAACCATATTTCTCCTTGAAAAATACAATTTAATTAACTACTTTAAGGAAGTTGTCTCAGTGGAAGAACAAGGCTTCACCAGAAAACCACACAGTGCATCATATGAATATGTACTAAAAAATCACCATATTGATTTGGTAGTGGGTGACCGTGAGTTGGATTTAATACCGGCTAGGAAATTAAATATTAAAACCGTCGCCTTTCAAAACCGCGACATAGAAGCTGATTTTCATATAGACAGCTATGCTGAATTCATTCCAGAAGTGCTTAACCAGCTAAAAAAAACCCTTTAATGGGTCTTATTTTGTTAATCAAACGTTTGATTAGTTTTTCTGTGTAAGCAATTCTAATTCACTCTGAGAATAATAATGGACAGGTTTGCCTGCCTTTATCGCATATTCAATTTCACTTCTGGTGCTGCTTCCGATATAGCCACCAACATCAATGATAAAAATCTCATCCGCCAGATCAATTTTCTTTAGATGAATTTTTGCAAATAGTTCCTCTTGTTCCTTTGTTATTTCAATGCCTTCACTTTGTTCAAAGAAACCAAGACTAATGACCGCATTCCCCTGCAGAGTTAGATATGCATTTGCTTTTTCGAACTGCTCCTTAAATTTAGTAGAACCACACAACGTTATAACCTTCACAACCCCCCACTCACTTTCCTTTCCTACTCTCTAAACTTCATAGGATTTTCTATTCTTATCGATATAACTTCGCCACAATTCAAACAAAAAGTATAAATCTTATTTGAACCCATTGAAAACTTCTTATTTAAAGGTTTAATAGGCATAAAATCTGTGCCTTCTGCAACTTCTTCACAATTACACTTCGGACATTTATTCTCCTTCAACCCTACCAACTCCTTCTGGTCTCTATAAAAATAGACGTTTTATTCCCTAAATTGTTTCGCCAAATAAAAAACACCGCCCGAACCGGCAGTGTCATCTCCATTTTTCTACTTTCTTCTGTACTAACAACTGAAATCCATAAATAATGAAAGAAAAGCTACTAAAAGTTAAGAATATGTGCACAGGTTTAAATGTAATTAATTTAAACAGTTTTAACTTCTGATAAAACTTGCATAGCACGAAGGAAAAGAGTGAGTCCATTAATAAGTTAGCTAAGAAATATCGTTTCATATTCCCAAAGGTAAAGTGGAAAATCCATAATGTCCCTACAAAAAAAGGACCAAAAGTAAAACTGGTATCATTCAATAGTCTTGCTTTCCAACCACCTGCACTATTCCACCATTTTAGTGGACCCGCTAACAGACACATCCCGCATACAAGGAGTGAAGCGAAAATAGAAACAGGTAAATAGTGTTTCAAAGACCTCTTTGGGAGAAATATTATGGAAATCCACGGTAAAGTAAGCTGAAGAATCCTAATGAGCATAGGCATGGATTTATTTGCCCCCCTTTTCAGCTTACTTTTCCCTGTTGGGATGGGAACAATTCTTTAATTTTTATAAACTGATCATAAATTTAATTAATAAAAAATGCCCAACAAACATCATTCCAACGATCGTAACGACTGTATGAACAGATAAAACATTGTTTATAAAAGAAAAAAACTGCCACAACAGGCAGTCTTTCCACGCATTTTAGAAATCGTAATTATCAATGTTCTCTTTCGTAAACACTACTCGTTCCGGCAATAAGATGATTCCGCTGCGATCATCCGTATAATCATATCCTTGAATCGTATTCGGTTCAATTTTAACATGACCTACATTTGGTACGTCAAACTCATCGCCCACTTTTAAGTCCTTCCCTTTGACCGTCATGAGATAAGCTACATAGGCTGCAAGAGCCCCCTGTTTTTTAACATCCCAAAGTCCGAATTGCTTTACGGTATCCCGTTTAACAAAATCTCTCATTACATTTGGCGTGGAGAAGCCAGTGATGGCAATCTTTCCTGCTACCTTAAGGTTCTCCGCTGCTTGAGCCATTGCTGGTAGAGCCGTAGCATCTGGACAAATAACTGCATCAATATCAGGGTAAGTTTTAATAATATTTTGACCGACTGTTAAAGATTTTTGAGCATCATTTTCACCAAATTGTGTCGTAACAATTTCCCAACCAGGGTGTTCCGCTTTTATTTTAGCTTTTGCAGCTTCGACCCATTGGTTTTGGTCTGTTACAGTTGGACTGGAGTAGAAGAAAGCAACCTTAGCTTTATCTGGAATTTGTTTAGCTGTCATTTCAATCAACAAGCCGCCTAATTGTTCAGGGGTTCCTTGGTTAATATAGAAAGAGCGATGTTTTGGATTGACGTCGGAATCCCATGTAAGAATTTTTACGCCGCGTTTCTTTGCGCGATCCAACGCTTGGTTTAAACCGTCAACTGATGTTGAGGAAATCATGAGTGCTTTATATCCTTGGTTAACAAAGTTATTAATATACTTAACCTGACCAGCAACAGATGCTTCACTTGGTCCATCATACGTCAAGTCCACTCCAAGCTCTTTTGCCATTTCCTTAGCGCCCTCTCCCCCAGAGGTGAAAAAACCAACACCAGTTAATTTAGGGATAAAGGCTAATTTAACATCTTTCTTGCTCTTGCTTTCCCCACCTGAAGCTTTTTCCCCTCCACTGCTACAAGCAGCTAGCAGAAGGAATGCTGATAGTACCACCGTGAACAGCTTTAACAGTCCAGATTTCTTCATTAATCTACACTCCCTTTTGCGGCCCTTTTACATTGGCCTTTTTATTATTAAATTTTTTAATAACTAATTGGAGATGGCTCCAATTAGCTAAACGGAGTAAAACTGCCAAGATTAACAAAAATCCAATCACTACGCTTGTTTCCTCATTTGTCATACTCATCATTTGCAGACCATACTGCATCATACCAATGACAATACTCGCAATCCCTGTACCAATAACCGTTCCCTTCCCACCCGTGATGCTAGTTCCACCAAGGACAACTGCGGTTATAACTGGCAATACTGCTTCTGCTCCAAGGTCTGATCTAGCAGAACTGAAGTAGGAGGTTAAGACGATTCCACTGATACCACCCCCTAAACCGGCAATAATGTAAGACCAAATTAAAATAGATTTTGTACGAATTCCACTGTACCTTGCTGACTTTATATTGATTCCTATAAGAAAAACCTGTCTGCCAAAGCGAGTAAGGTTTAGAATCACAGCAAAAATAATCATAAAAAAGAGTAAGAATAATATAGGGTTGGGCAACCCAAAAGTTTGGCCATTCGCCAGCTGTACAAATGCATCGGGAAAACCACTGATGCCCTCATACCCAGATGCTTCACTTCCTCCAGAAATCACTAGAGCGATTCCTGAGAAAAGAAACATACTTCCTAATGTAACAACCAATGGCTGAACATTAGTTGTAGCAACAATCACACCATTCACAGCACCCGCACAGGCGCTTATGATTAAAGCAATCAATACAGCAAGCCAAATATTTACACCATTCATCCAAAAAACACCTATAGAAATGGACGATAATCCGATTGTTGAGCCGATAGATACATCAATTCCACCCGTAATAATAACGTAAGTCATCGGAATAGCGGCTAGTCCGATGTAAACATAGTCATTCATACTAAAAATGAGATTAGTAAAGTTCAAAAAGTCCGGATTCATCACACCGAAGAAAATCAGTTCAAGAAATAAGAAAATAACAAGTGCACTTTCCCACCTAAAGAGTGGCCCGATCTGTTTTTTCATCGTTGTGAATCCCTCCTTTTCCTTCAATTGACTGCTGTTTAAGCCTCTTTCCTCTTTTAAATTGACTAGTAACTAAATAGCTTTGGAATCTAGAGTCACTAATGACGATGAGAAGGAGCAAAAATCCAGATATGGCGTTGTTCCAGTAAGCAGGTATTTTCAAGTAAATTAGCGAGCTGTTAATTGCGGTTAAAAAAATGGCACCGAGTCCTGCACCAAACACTGTCCCTAATCCACCGTTTAAACTTACTCCACCTAATACGGCAGCAGCAATGACCTGCAACTCCATTCCACTACCTGTTTGATTTGGTACAAACCCAATGTTCATAACAAAAATCATCCCTGCTATTGAAGCTGACATTCCTGACAGGACAAAGGCTAGAATTCGTATTTTAGAAACAGGAATTCCAATTAGGCGGGCACCATCTGCATTATCCCCAACAGCATAAAAATAACGGCCCATTTTCGTCATCTTTAGAACAAGAAACGCAGCAATAAGGATGATCATCCCAATCCAAATTGGAAAAGGAATACCGATGAAATCAGCTCCTGATAACTTTTTAAAATAGTTTGGAATATCCTCAATCCATTTTCCACCTGTTGAGATAATCATTAGACCTCGTAAAATACCTAGGGTACCTAAAGTCATAATAATCGCTGGAATTTTTAGGAGTGCCACTCCGATCCCATTGAACAGTCCTGCAACCAATCCGACAAGGAGAACCACAAGTACTGCGACCCATCCAGAAACACCATTAGTTAAGAGCAGACCACAAACGGCTGCCGATATTCCCATGGTTGAGCTCACGGATACATCTATTTCAGCCGTTAACAGAACAAAGGACTGTCCTACAGCCAGTATAAGTAATATAATGCTGCTACTTACAAGCAAAAGCAGACTGTTACCCGTTACAAACTTACTATTAATGGAACCAACAATCCCAATAAAGACAAGGATAAGAATAACAATCGAGACTTCTCTTTCTTTTAAAACCTTTGACAGGAGATTCATAGAGCCTTCAACTCCTTATTAAACCCAAATGCAGCTGAGGTTATAGAATCGATCGTTAAATTCTCCCTTGAAATCGAAGAAGTCATTCTACCTTCATGCATAACGAGGACACGGTCACTCAATTGAACGATTTCTTCCGTATCAGATGAAATCAAGATGACTGCTAACCCCTTTTCTTTCAATTCATCTATCATTTTATAGATATCACCGCGCGCACCGGCATCGATTCCCCGTGTCGGTTCATCTAAAATAATGACCTTTGGCCCTGTTTCAAGATATTTTGAAAGAACCACCTTCTGTTGGTTCCCACCAGATAGATTACCGATCAATTGATTTTGTCCGGTAGTAACCACCTTTAGGTTATCAATTGCTTTTGTTGAGATGTCTTTTTCTTGTTTAAATGGGAGGAATAAGTGTTTGAACCGATGTAGGATCGTTGATGTGATGTTCATTTTAATAGAGGCAATGGAGAAAATACCGTGTTGATGTCGATCTTCAGGGACATAAACCAACCCCCGATTAATCCTTTCCTGTAATGAGAAACCTTTTACATTCTCTTGAAGTAAGAAAACCTCACCTGAATCCCACGGGTCTAAACCAAAAATGGCGGAGGCAAGCTCCGTACGGCCCGCACCGACGACTCCGGCAATTCCTAAAACTTCACCAGGATAAAGCTCAAAGGTGACATTTTGAAAACGATGACCGGATAAGTCCCTAACAGACAGAACAGGAATATGTGATTTACTTGAGGGGGTATTAAAATCTTTTACTTTAGCAGTTTTATCTTTACTAGAATCATCTACATGACTAACAGAGATTTTATTACTTTGTTCAGGCATTAAACCTTCTAACAATTTTTCATAAGTGAAATCCTTTACTGCCCCTTTGGCTGAAATTACACCATCCCTTAGAACAGCGACAGAATTAGCTAGCTCAAATATTTCTGTCAGGCGGTGGGTAATATAGAACACGCCTAACCCATCCGTAGTCAACTTTTTAATTGTAGCGAAGAGTGAATCGATTTCACTAAAAGTTAAGGTGGAGGTCGGTTCATCTAAGATAAGAATCTTTGCATTCCTTATTAGCCCTCTTAGGAGCTCTACCAGTTGTTGCTCAGCAATGGATAAACTAAACCCTTTACGATTTAGATCCAAGTTCCAGCCTAACACGGAGAGATAATGCTTTATTCTTTTCTCACACTCAGCCTTATTCTCATGAAAACCGATTGTAACGTTTTCTCTAATAGTCATATTTGGAAAAATTAGCGGTTCCTGCGGCACTAAATAGATACCATGCTTATGAGCATCTGCCGGTTGATGGAACGAAACGATTTCATCCTCAACGACAATCTCTCCCTCATCAGGACGATATAACCCTGTAATGATTTTCATTAAGGTAGATTTACCAGCTCCATTTCCACCTACGATGGCAAAAACTTCTCCCTTATTAAGAGTGAGGTCCACTCCTTTTAACACAGGGTTACCTGCAAATTGTTTATAGATATGCCGAATATGAATCAGTTGGTCTTGCATTTGGTTCACCTGCCCTGCTATTTTATAAACTATTATTCATGAACATTTTCTAGTAGAATTAACTTTTGTTTAAACCTGAATAAAATTTTTGATTTTTCAGATAAAGCGCTTACAAGCAAAATATTAAATGACATTCTACCTATAGTCAATACGTTTAAAGTAAATTACCTAAATATTTTGAAATGGTTGACTTTTCGTTTTTTGAGTTCTATACTCGATATTAGAGTTGAACATTTGTTTACCCAATGATTATTTGTTGAAAGGTTGAGGACATTGTCGAACAATGATGCATTTACCGAAAATCTTCTAGTTAAAGTCGCCTGGTACTATTACAAGGATAATTTAACCCAAACAGAAATCTCTGAAATGCTAAATTTATCAAGGAACAAAGTTGTTCGTTTACTTGACCGAGCACGTGCGGAAAATATTGTTCAATTCCATATCAAAGGCCATGGGGTCAATTGTTTAGAAATCGAACACAAGCTCATCAAGGTATTTAACCTTCCTCGTGCATTTGTCATTCCTACACCTAAAGGTGAACTTAGCCGTTCCCTATCAAAAGCGGCGGCACAGTATATTGAAAATAATATTAATAATAATGAACTGTTAGGGTTCGGCTGGGGTGAGGCAGTTTCGCGCACCATTGAATCACTAACTATTGATCCTTCCATTGAAGTATCCATGGTCACACTTACAGGTGGAGTTAATTACTATTTCCATAAACGTGATTATTCACTAGAGGGAGGCGTGGATAAATTTAAAGGGGGTATTCATGTCATTCCCGCTCCGTTCTTAGCATCCTCAGAAGAAATGGCTAAAAATATGCTTTCTGAACCATCTGTTAGAAATATTCTTGATTTAGCTAGCCTATCCAATCATGTTGTTGTTGGAATTGGCGGTATTTCCACCGCTTCAACCATAATCAAAGAAGAAAAGATGACCCTTAACGAATTGATTTATATTAAAAATCAGAATGCAGTGGGTGATATTTTAGGGCAATTCTATGATGCTGAGGGGAATATTCTTGATTTACCGCACCATTATCGCTTAATTGGTACTCACCTCAACACATTGAAAAAGCTTAACAATGTAATTGGTGTTGCCGGAGGCCCTCAAAAGGTAGATGCGATTTTTGGTGCTTTAAAAGGAGGTTACATCGACACACTTATTACCGATGAAGAAACAGCTGTTGCATTATTAAAAAAAGCAGAAATCCACGTTTAAATAAGGAGGTTTCTTTGAATGGAGTACATCCTAGTCTTTGATGCTGGGACTGGCAGTGTTCGAGCCGTGCTCTTTGACAGAGCCGGCAGGCAGATTGCCGTATCTCAAGTTGAATGGACTCATATTGAAGACCCACGCTACCCTGGTTCGATGGACTTTGATGTAATTAAGAATTGGGAGATCATCCAAACCTGTGTGAAACAAGTAATCAACAAGTCTGGTGTGGCTCCTGAAGATATCAAGGCCATTAGTGCAACTAGCATGCGTGAAGGATTTGTCCTTTATGACGAGAATGGCAGAGAAATCTGGGCATGTGCCAACGTGGATTCCCGGGCCGAAAAAGAAGCACGAGAGCTTAAAAACAGCGATCCTGAACTTGAAAAACAGTTGTATGATTTAAGCGGCCAAACCTTTGCACTAGGCGCCCTCCCCCGACTCCTATGGATTAAAAACAACCAACCTGAAATCTATGAAAAAATTGCCTACTTAACAATGATCAACGATTGGATCCTCTACAAACTCACTAACAAACTTCAAGTCGACCCATCTAATGGCTATACCACAGGCATTTTCGATATTAAAAACCGCTCCTGGACACCAGCAATTGCTGATGCATGTGAAATTAAAAGTAACATCTTCCCTCCCGTTAACGAAGCAGGTGAATTACTAGGAACAATCCCAGAGTCTATTGCCTCATATACAGGTCTTGCAACAGGAACCCCCGTCTTCAGTGGGGGTGGTGATGCTCAGCTAGCATCCGTTGGTGTTGGCGCCATTAAAGATGCCCAAACTTTTATTTGCGGGGGCAGCTTTTGGCAACAAGAAATTAACATCAAGGCATTAAAGGTTGACCCTCACAACCGTATTCGTGTGAATTGTCATGCTGTTCCTGATTTATGGCAAATCGAGACTATCGCCTTCTTCCCCGGCCTTGTCATGCGATGGTTTAGAGATGCCTTTTGTGAAATAGAAAAACTGGAAGCAGAGCAAACAGGACGTGATGCCTATGAAATTCTTGAAGAAAAGGCAAAAGATGTCCCTATCGGCTCAAATGGTATCATTCCTATTTTTTCTGATGTCATGGATTATATCTCTTGGCGACATGCAGCACCATCCTTCCTTAACCTCAGCCTAGATCCCAACAAAACTGGTAAAAAAGAAATTTTTAAATCCATACAAGAAAATGCCGCTCTAGTTACCTATGGCAATTTAAAAATTGTAGAAGAAGTGACGGGACAATTCCCTAAAGAAGCGATTTTTGCTGGCGGTGCCTCAAAAGGGAAACTATGGAGCCAGACCTTGGCAGATGTCCTAGGGATTCCTGTAAAGGTCCCCGTTGAAAAAGAAGCTGCAGCACTTGGTACAGCCATTATGGCAGGACTCGGTGCCGGTCTATACCCCAACTTAGAATCTGCTATTACCGACATAGTGAAATGGGAAAGAGTGCATTCTCCTAATCTAGAAAACCATCAAGAGTATCAAGCCATTTATGAACATTGGCGTAAAGTTTACGCCGAACAGCTTAAATTAGCCGATTCCGGTATGACAAACCATATGTGGATTGCACCTGGAGTAACCATTTAGATTTTTTTGAAAGGGGGTGAAACGAATGTTTCACACAAGTGAGGAAAACAATGAATATCGTTATGGCACCCATGGCCCAAAATACTTATCTAAAGGACCCAATGTGGATATTGGAGTGGTTCTTTTAAAACCTGGTGATGATCATGATAACCACTATCATACTACCTGTGAGGAAATCTTCTATATCCTTGAAGGTGAAATTGATATTTATATAAACGGTGAACCTGTCCATGTAAAGCCAGGTGACATGCTACAGGTACGTCCGATGGAAGCACACTATTTAAAAAATACGAATTCCGTCGATTTTAAAGCCGTATTTATAAAGTCGCCACATATTAGTGAAAGAGATTCCGTAATTGTTGATAACCCAAAAATGAAGGAGTGAATGGAACGATGAATTGGGGATTTAAAAATAGAATGAATCAAATTTTACCAAATGGGAAGGCCGTTATGCTCGCAATTGATCACGGCTATTTCCTCGGGCCCGTCCATGGACTTGAAAAGCCTGGTGAAACCGTCAAAGACCTTCTGCCACATACCGACTCTTTGTTTGTCACACGTGGGACATTGGATGCATGCATTCCTGCAGGTGTAAGCAAGCCTGTCCTTTTACGAGTTTCTGGTGGACCAAGTGTGTTAAATGATTTAGCTAACGAGCACATTGTTACTCCTGTTAAAGAAGCCATTAGGCATAACGTGGTTGGTGTCGGCGTATCTATTTTTGTTGGTTCTGCATATGAGACGCAAACGGTGACTAACTTAGCGAATGTTGTTACGGAAGCACACGATTATGGGATTCCCGTTCTCGCCATTACTGCTGTAGGTAAGGAACTTGAAAAGCGTGATGCTAGATTCCTAGGACTCGCTTCTCGGATTGGGGCTGAAATGGGAGCAGATATTGTTAAAACCTATTACTGTGAAGACTTTGAAAAAGTAACAAGCACGTGCCCCGTTCCAATCGTTATTGCTGGAGGTCCTAAACTAGAAACAATTAAAGATGCACTGGATTTAACCTATAACGCGATGAACCAAGGTGCTGCAGGTGTAGATATGGGCCGTAATATTTGGCAGTCTGAATACCCGGAAGCCATGATTCGTGCAATTAACGGAATCGTCCACAAGGGGTTAAATGTGAAGGAAGCGCTGGATCTTTATTCACAGTTAACACAAACCAAAGTATTTTAATAAACCCTTTAAAGAAAAAGCGGCTTACTAAGCAGTAAGCCGTTCTCTTTTTAAGATACCAATAGTTTAATATAATTTGTTATTTGAAATATATTTATCTCTAATATGATTTTATTTTACTAACCTCTGTTATTCTATTGCCATCACTGTTTCTTTCTTCTGCAGCCATTGCATCTGCTTTGGTAGCATGCACAGTACCAAATGGATGGTTAGGAGGAGCATAGATTGAATAAAGTTTTAACGGAGTATTACCTGTATTAGTTAGATTATGCCATGTTCCGGCAGGTATCATGATGGCAGAATCATCATAGACATTTCTTGCAAAGGTTAGATTCTCTTTACTATTACCCATTTGAACAATTCCCTGACCTTGTTCAATCCGTAAGAATTGATCAACATTCGGATGTATTTCCAAACCGATATCTTCGCCAACATTTAGACTCATCAAAGTAACCTGTAAATGTTTCCCTGTCCATAAAGCAGTGCGATACGTATTGTTTTGCTTCGATGCTTCATTGATGTTAACCACAAATGGTTTTGGTCCATAATCTGTTAAAACAACACTTCCATCACCGTTGGAAGAGCGAAATGAATTAAATCTGTTAGCATGCTCTATCCCATAAGGATAAGTCCAATAAACAGCCTGTCTTCCAAAGTTTGACATTGAAACATTATTATAATAAAGATATTGATAAGGATACATATAGGGAATATAATACATTTTCTCAATCCCTTCACAGTTTATAAAGCTATCCTATGCACTTGTGAAGGGAAGGTACTCAGATTCAAACTTCATTCGTTAACTCTAACATTTTTTTAGCCTGTACTTGCCTTTCTCGTCTACCCGCAAATTTAAAAACAACAACCCCACCGACAATAATGAGCACACCAATTAACTGCTTAAAAGTAAATGGAACTTTTTCTAACCCTAATAACCCAAGAGAGTCCCACACCAAAGCAAATGCGAGCTGTGAAGCAAATACGATCGAGATGGCGTAGCTTGGTCCCAGGTGCTTCATCCCCTGTACAATAAAAGTGACAACTCCTATCCCCAGTAAGCCACTGAACCAATACCAAAGCTTCATATTTTGTAAATGAAATAATTCTTTCCCCTCAAAGAGCAGACCGAAAGTCATGGAAGCTAAGAAACCTAACCCTAATACTAAAGTGGTTGTGGCCCATGACCCCGCACGTTCATTAACCTTACTGTTAAAAATATTTTGTACGCTTAGCAGCGCTCCAGCCACCAGCGAGAATAATAGTCCAATTATCATAATCTACACCCCTAACTATTCGTAAATATTATCCCCAGCCAGCATCCTCAATCGATCCCGGTCCTTAATGAGGATGGCTCCCTTTTGGCGCTCGATCAGACCATCGTCGCATAATTGGCCGATGACGCGATTTAGATGCCGATAACTAGTTCCTATCAGATTCGCCGTATCTTTTATACTAATGCTTATTTGGCTCTTATTAAGTGAGGCCGATTCGTCTAGGGAGACCGACATGAGGTAACTAGCCAAACGCACTTCGACGGGATACATGATGGTAAGATTCGTCGATTTGGATTTGACGTGGAATTTTTTCGTGATAATTCCTAATAAAAATTGCAGGAACGGCGCATGGTCCTTTGCATATTTTTGCAACCAGCGATGATGTATTCCAATCATACAAACCGGTGAAACAGCCTCCGCTGTGTTGAGGAAATCAATCTCCTGTACGTATTCCAAGTCGCCAATGACTTCAAGCGGCGTCTTGAACGATAGGATAAGCGTTTTACCCTCTGAAGAATTGGTATAGATCTTAACCTTTCCTTTCACGAGAACGTACAAATATTCGGAAGGTTCACCCTGGGTACAAATGAGTTCACCTTCTTCAAAGCTGTAAAGAGACAAATATGGGTGTAGCTGTTGATTAAATATGGGTTCTAGCTGAAAAGTATCTATATATGATTGTAATTGCGCACGATCTTTTATCTCTTTCATTTGCTATGACCCACCTTCCACCTGCATACATTTAGAATCTAAGAATCAATACCCCAGCAATCATCATTCCGATACCAATAAACTGCGGCAGCTTCATTTTCTGTTTCGTTAACCCAAACCACCCGTTACTGTCTATTATAAAGGTTAGACAAAGCTGGGCAATCAAGATAACGGCAACGGTAAAGGTTACGCCAATGTGTTGAATTGCCGTGACGTTACTAAACACAACAACCGCTCCAAAGGTCCCACCCACTAAATATAACGGTTTGACCTGCTTGAAGCCTTGGTATTTTTTTTCACGGGTGAACATGAGTATAAGCAGGGCCACTATAAATCCAGTTAACTGAGTAATGGTCGCGGCTTGCCATGTGCCTATATCATTGCTAATTCTTGTATTTGCTACTCCCTGCAGGGTAATAAATGCCCCTGCTAAAAACGCAAAAAAGATTCCCTTCATCCTTTTCACTCTCCATCGTTGATTTATCATTATTAAAATGTATTTTGAGCTGTTTAGGGAAGGACATATGTCCTAAATGTAAAAAAGTTATCTATTTTAGTTAAAGGAATTGTTTTTTGAAAAAGAAGAAAATTTATGTGGCTCATGCGTGATCTAGTTGATGGATTTGGTCATATAGGGACGGTTTACGTTACCCAATCGATCTCTGAATGAAGAGTTAGGGTTAATAGCGGCTGGCTATGCGTCCTTTTCAACTTCTGAATGAAGATTTCGGGCTCCTAGCGGCTGGCTACGCGTCCTTTCCAACCTCTGAATGAAGATTTCGGGCTCCTAGCGGCTAGCTACGCAACCTTTTCAACCTCTGAATGAAGATTTCGGGCTCGTAGAAGCAGGCTACGCTACCTTTCCAACTTCTGAATGAAGATTTCGGGCTCATAGCGGCTGGCTACGCGACATTTTCAACTCCTGAATGAAAATTTCGGGTTCGTAGAAGCAGGCTATGCGACCTTTTCCTCCTCTGGATGAAAATTTTGGGCTCGTAGACCCAGGCTACGCTACCTTTTCTTCCTCTGAAAGACAATTTCGGGCTCGTAGAAGCAGTCTACGCGACCTTTTCTTCCTCTGGATGAAAATTTCGGGCTCGTAGACGCAGCCTACGCGACCTTTTCTTCCTCTGCTTGAGTGATTTCGGGCTCGTAGACACAACCTACGCGACCAAATCCTCTTCTAAATTGTTCATTCGGGCTCGTAGAAGGTGCTAACCGGTGTAAAATTACACTAAAACAATGTAATACAAAGTTTATCAGCGAACTTTTAGCATTTATCAGCGAATCTGGAAGTTTATCAGCGAATTTCCGGAGTTTATCAGCGAATCTGGAAGTTTATCAGCGAATTTCCGAGTTTTATCAGCGAATCCAAAAATCCCCCCACAAAAAAAAGACCTTCCCCAAAAATCCATAAGGTCTAATGTTTCACTTTATAATGCATTTGCGCAAATTGCTTATACCGCTTTACCTCAAGCAGCGTTAACGAAAACTCTGGATTGGGAGCTTTAAATAATGGAATGCCTGAACCAAGTATATGTGGTGAAAAAGTTATAATAATTTCATCGATTAACTTTTCTTTCATAAACGCATCAAGCAAGTTAGCACCGCCCACCATCCATATTTTCGCGCCATCTTGCTGCTTTAATCTTTTAGTAAATTCAATGACATCCTCATTTACGAACTCTACTTCTCCATTGGAGCCCTGTTCTGTTCTTGAGAACACATAACATTTCCGATCGGAGTGCGGGAACGTATCTGTCACGTTTACCACATAATCATACGTTTTTTTCCCCATGATAATGGTATCAATTGATTCGTACATTTCGGAAAAACCGTTATCCCCTTCACCCTCGGTTTCATGAAGCCAATCTAAATCGTCGCCTTCCTTTGCGATAAAACCATCTAAGCTAGCTGCTATAAATAAAACAATCTCTCTTGCCATTAATATCTCTCCTCCATTCCTAAGCATTTAGTATAAACAAATACGTATAGTTCTACTACTAATAGAAACCCTAATATGGAGGTGAATCCACAATATGAAGAAAAGGGAAAATCAACCTTCCGAAATCAAATATAGCATTTGGGAAACCAAAACAGAGGAAAATTTTGACCAAATGAAAGAGGATTTGGCTGAGTTCATTGATCATTCCACAAACGATCAAAAGCCAAGCGACTAAGCAAGCAACCAATAGGAGGTTGCTTGTTTTCTTTTGTTGTAACAAATGATTAATATGTTTCTAACAAAAATGACATAGTTTATTAATAAAAAGTGGGTATAGTACTCAATAGTGGGGATAGCGCGTGTGGCTATCATGGTATATGGCGAAGGCGGAGCCAGTACTGAGTTAAACAAGAAAACATTCCCTTTTTCCATAAAAAAAATTTTCATATGATAAAATCCCAATTTTAAAACAAGGCTTATCCTATTGGAACAGGCCAACAGGTTATCCAATAAAATAGAACTAGCTGACATGTACGATTTCAACAAAATTGGGAGTGTTCATATGGGAATAATTACGGGGAATCATTTTTTAGACCGATTAAATAAAATGAAAATTGAAATTTGGTATAACGGTGAAAAAATTAAGGGAATGCTTACTGAACACCCTGCCTTTAAAGGCATCATGCAAACAAAAGCATCGCTTTATGATTTGCAGAATGATAGTGAGTTGTTGGAGAAAATGACTTACCTATCACCAGAAACGAATAACCGCATAGGGCTTTCGTTCTTGCAGCCGAAAACAAAAGAGGATTTAAGGAAAAGACGCGAGATGATCGAGACATGGGCTCGACACACTCATGGGATGATGGGGAGAAGTCCTGACTACATGAATACAATCATCATGAGCTTTGCCTCTTCTTCGGCTGCCCTCATAAAGGGGAAAGAGAACTGCTTCCCCGAAAACATTTTATCTGTCTATGAAAAAGCGAAAGAAAACGACCTTTGCTTTACACATACATTCATTACACCCCAAATTAATCGCTCCCAATACAACTTCGATTGCTCCTCAGTACCCATTTCCGCAAAAGTCGTTGATAAAAATGAAAAAGGAATCGTCATTAAAGGGGCCAGGCTCCTCGCGACACAAGGTGGTTTAACAGATGAAGTATTAGTTTATTCAGCTCCGAGTAAGTTCATGGACCCAGCCGAGGCATTTGCCTGTTCTATCCCTTCGGATACAGCAGGTCTAAAGTTTATCTGTAGGGAATCATTTGTAGGTGGGGACTCTTCTTTTAACTACCCATTAAGTTCTCGTTATGAAGAGATGGACTCCATCGTGGTGTTTGATAACGTGTTAGTACCTTGGGAACGAGTGTTTTTTTATGATAATGTCGAAGCGGCCTCTGATTTCATGCTCCATAGCTCTTTTCACCATTTCGCCACGCACCAAGTGCTAACTAGGCAAATCGTAAAAACTGAGTTTGTCTTAGGCATTGCGGAACTTTTGGTCGAGACGATAAATGTTCGTGAATACCAGCATATTCAGGAAAAACTATCTGAAATCATTATCGGACTCGAAACGATGAAAGCCTTATTGGAGAAAGCAGAAAAGGATGCACAACTGGATGAATGGGGATTTATGCGTCCTAGCCTTCGTCCTCTTCAGGTGGCTACTAACGTCTTTCCACGAATTTATCCTCGTTTCAGTGAAATCATTCAATTAATTGGAGCAAGCGGGATGGTGTCCTTACCTAGCGAAAATGCCTTTGAATCGGTTATTCGTCCGGACCTTGATCAATATGTTCAAGGCGCCAGTAAGACGGCCGAAGATAGAGTGAAAATATTCCGATTAGCTTGGGATTTGACAATGAGCTCATTTGGAACCCGACAAACTCACTATGAAAGGTACTTTTTTGGTGATCCAATTCGGTTGTCTAGTACTTTGTACCAAACCTATCCAAAAAGTGAGCACGTAAAGAACGTAAATGATTTCTTAGATTTACACTAAAAAGAGCTGCACATAAATATGCAGCTCTTTCCTTGTTCTTCTTACACCTTTTGAAGGTTCTCCCACTCATGTCGTAAAACGCCCATCACAAGCACGTCATATCGCTTTCCGTCCCGATAGACCATGGAGCGCTTACGACCTTCTAATTGAAATCCAACCTTTTCGTATGCCCTAATTCCACCTTTGTTATATTCAATTACCTCTAACCCTACCCGGTCAAGATTTAGTTCGTGGAAAGCATAACGAAGGATCAGCCTCAAGGCATCTGACCCATATCCCTTGTTACGATGAACCGCCTGGCCAATGCCAATCGCCAACATGCCCGCGCGATTATTCCATTCAATGCTATGAATAACAGCGAATCCGATTAATTCGTCCTCAGCAATGGTTCGAAGCCTGAAGTAGGCACTATTGGATCCAGAGCTTCCTTCTTCCTCCCACTGTTCCTTGGTTTTTGGAAGGGCCATATCTGTATCCACATTACGTAGATATTCTGCATCTTCTCCCCACTTCATCATAATCTCTACGTCATCTTCTCTTGCTGCAGTTAGCTTTACGCGTTCACCGTAAAAAAGTTTTGAATTGATAATGGTCATTTGAATCTCCTTTAATTCGTTTTATTTTTCACCTCATAACTCTTAGAAAAACCATTTATCGTACGCAATAGCCTCATCCTCCTGCTAATTAGTTACCTTAATCATATAGTTTTTTAAATTTTACATCAATTAAAATCGTCCATTTTTTTCCTAATCAAACGTTTGATTAGTTCGCAGATCCCTTATGTACCAAGGGTTCAAAAGAATTCAATCAAACGTTTGATTAGTTTTTTAAAACAAAGGCTCTGTTAAACTTGCCTGTTGATTTCCGCTCCAGGCACGAGCGGTTCGTGGGTGTTTTGGCGAGCCTCCTCGGTGCTTGCGCCTGAGGGGTCCCCCCTGAACCATACTCCCACAGGAGTCTTCGTGCCTTCCGCTCCAATCAACAGGGTGTAAAAATCAACTCTGTTCTTTAATACAGCCAAAACAAAAAAAAGTTCCTCTGTTAAGAGGAACATCCACTACCGCAGCTTGAACAACTAGACCCACCGGAACAACTCGAGCAACTGGAACCTCCATCATGACCGCCACCGTGATGCCCCCCGTGACCTCCGTCATGATGGCCACCACCGCCTTTATCATGATCATACGATGCAGTCCCGCAAAATGTCGCCGTAGAGCAGCCACTTGTGTAATTCGCCGCTTTCGCATAGGTATATTCACTTGCATAAATCCAATAATCATCAAAGTAAAAAGAAGAATAAAATACCATTGCAAGCGCTAGATTCGTCATTTCCCCATAATGACGCTGCTTCGTAAATTGACCTTTTTCGTCCACTTGATACATCATTTCCACTTCATTCACTTGCTGTTTCATTCTCATTACAAGATACTCAACGGTACCCCTGTTTTCGTCGTTCACTTTAAAATATCGATTAATCAACCAATCATTACTTTCTTCCCTAAACTCTTGTAAAATCTGTTGATCTAAAGGGTATCTGAAAAAACTGCCCCACGACTTCCAGCTATACTCGGTAATAGAAAATAAATGAGAGAACACCCAATCAAAAAATGCTCGTTCCTGTGGTGCAGGCGTTGGGTTCGTGTTTGGAGTATGATGCAGCATTTTTCCAACAAAGCGATCCGAGAACATTTGATATTTTTGAGTAAAAAGCAACATCGTATGCCATACTTCGTCTACCACTAAACTAAACATCGGCGTTTCCTTCAACATGTTTGAAAGCAAGAAATAGCGCTTTAACTCAAACATCCGCCACTCAAACTCATCTTCAGTCTGCTTCGGGTGTTCTTGTAGAAATCGGTACTTCACCTGTTCAATATAATCTGCATTCAAAGCGGAATCTAATTTTTCAAGTAACGGTGTCACTGGAACATCAGTCAGCACCCCTAATTGCTCCGGTATATTTTCTTTCTTTAATTTAGATTGACTCTTTGTCGCCGATACCGCTACTCCTGTAACGATTCCTGCAAGCACAAGAGCCCCCATCACAACACCAATAACCACATGAATCACCTTCCTTCCCCAATGATAGTGTAATACGAAACTAAATTGGTAAAAGTTTCATGATTAAAAAAAAACGATCCTCTTCATGAAGATCGTCAATTGTATATACAGCATACGGAAGCTTTTAGGTATAATTATCCATAAATTGTAGAATTCCTCTTCGATTTTGTAGAATTCCTATAACTTCGTGTAGAATTACACCCGATTTGTGTAGAATCCCCCACACCTCACCGCCCAAAAAGCTCACGGGGCTTTATTTGCTGAAGAAAGCGATAAATTAGATAGGATAATGTAAAAACAAGAAAGGCATCTAGCAAATTCCATAATAAATAATGGGAAAAATCTTCTAAGCCGAAGGTGTTAAACACCATGTCTACAATATCGATCAATAACACATGTACAGCATATATCCCCAAAGCATTGCCACCTATTTTTGTTATCCATACGCCTTTTCCAAGCTGTGGATTATTAACAATAAACAAAAACAAAATGAAAGTCAGCACTATAGTCGATAAAAAGTATTCTCCCTGCTTCGCTAATAGCACCTTTGTCAAAAAATACCCCTCAGCTGCCTGTAGGATGAAGAAGAAACCGATCAACGATAAGTAAGTTTTTTTTTCAAACTTCCAATTCTGTATGACAGGTAACCTGTAGGCAAACCAACACCCCAGGGTTGTATAAAATAAACCAATAAATAGAGCATCTCTTGTGGAAGTTAAGGTTAGTTCAGCGAACATAGAATATGACTGTCCAAAAAGGCCTGCTATATTCAAACAAAGACTAAGAAATAGTAGCAGCGTTATTTTTCTCAGTCTAAAAAACAGGTATACAACAGACATACTCCAAGCTAGAGAAATCACAAACCATAATTGATACCCACTTGTTCCATGCCCATAATAAAAGAGATTGAGAGGGGTCAATTCATTAATATATTTGGTTAGTTCGTGCTTAACATTTTCTCCACTCAAGGCAATCCGTAGAATATCATAACCGATATAAAACAAAAGCCAGGATACATATATTTTTAGTATTTTTATTACATATCTTTTAAAATAACCTGCAGGTTGAGGATTATTTATCACTTTGAGACCGAACAAATACCCCGAGGCAACAAAGAAGAAAGGTACAGCAAACCTTGAAAAGTTATCAAGTAAAAAGAAACCTATTTTGTCATCGCTAGGGAAGGTATGGATGACTACAACAGCCACTATCGCAAAAAATTTAATAAAGTCGATTGCATAATTTCTTTCCATTTTCTAACCTCAATTCCAGTACTTTCGTGCAGTCCGCCCTCCTATTATTTCCTATATCGCAAGCAATATGTTCGTTTCTCCAAAGCTTACAAAAAAATAAAGACCTCAAAAAAAGGCCTCTTTACATTCATAAATCGTGCGACAAAACCTCTCTAAAATTCCACTTTCCTTTTCGTCTTTAGAGATAGTCCACATTCAAACATTCGATTCCACGGTGCAAAGCTACTTATTCTCTCTATCTCGATGTCTTGGAAGCTATTTTTTATCATATCTTTAAATCGGCTTCTTAATCTCTGGTCCCGTTCTAGATTCACTTGTTCAGCCGTATCCTTTAAATCAAAATAAGTTAAGCCCAACTTTGGAAGAAGATCTGCTACCATTTCCATCCGAATTTCAGCTTGATAAAAATAATCATCAAGCAAGTGATAAATTAGGTTTTCTCTAATGACTTCATTTTTCCCAGAAGTCCCTAAAACCCCTTGGCAGATTGTCGTTCCAAGCGTATTACAGTTGGTATTCCAACCCTTATAAGAAAGTAATTGATCTAAGATATTCTCTTCATCTAAAAGTGTAATGAACTCACCATCTCCACCGTTAGCAAAAGCGGAATCTGCCACAATTACTTTTTTCCCCGAACCAATCAACGGTTTTATCTGATCTACAAACGTTAATAAATTCCTGAAGCTAGTATAGGTAATATCCTTTTCTTTTTGATTCCACGACTCCTGCATCACACGGCCGGGTGTATTATAGGCCAACACAAGATCCGTTTCCTCCACCCGGTCTACTAACTGACAGCCTGCTGCTAATACATGTGCCTTTAAACTTTCTGCATAAGGACGATCCTCATACATCGGAATCAACTGTGGTCCAAGTGTACTGCTCCAAAGAGGAAAAATCTTTGGTCGCTGCCCCTTATATTCATTAAAAGCCCTTGCTAACAATGTGGCTCCTACTTCATCTGCACCAGGATACATATGGACCTTTTTATGTAAGCGACGCTCATTACGTTTAGCTACAACTTTCTTTTGGTCCATTGCCGTATACCCAAACTCCGCACTATCATCCTGAGGTATTGCTAGAAACGTAATAACTCCTTCTTTTACAAGGTCCAACATTTGACTATTAATGAATGAATTGAAACTACGTCTTGCTTCATAATCCTCTATATGCTCCTTAGGCAACCGCGCACAAATTTCCTCTAGCTGCACTGTTTCTTCCACAGATAAAGTCTCTCGCACTTTCTTATCAACTAAATAAGATCGCAGAAAGATTTCTCGGCCCCAATGTTCATAATAATCTGGTTCTTCATCACTCGAACTATATTTTGGTGTCCTCATAATTAAGTTGGAAGCATAGATAGGTAAATTGGGATAGGCATTACGTAAAGAACGTAATCTTTCCATCCAAACCGTTGCCGCATCGGGTGATAAATAATGCAGTCTTGATGGAAGTAATCCACCATACACTAGCATATCAATACTAATAATAAGAGCATCTGATTTTTTGACAACGTGGGTTATCCACTCCCATATTCCTTCTGTATCGGCCGCTTTCTTCTTATACCCTAATAGTTGATTTTCTGGTACAAGCAAATCTACTTCAGTTGAAGACTTGGCAATCATTTGTACATAGTCCACGTTACAAGGACGCTCGTCAATAGGAATATAAACTACTCTCATCATGACACCGCTTTCTATTAATTTGATGGCTTTTTTCTCTATATTACTAGATGTGGGTGGCTAAAAACTTTAACTTTTCCTCCTCGTGTAGTGGAGGGAGTCCATGTCCATATTCAGCATAAATCCGAATGTCCTTTTTACACGTCAAATGATTATATAGCGCAAAAACACTTGAAGGAGGACAAACCGAATCCTCTAAGCCAACTCCTATAAGAGTCGGACAACTCACCCTAGTTGCTAAATTCATACAATCAAAATAGCTTAATGTTCCATAAATTATATTTTCCGTTTCATGTAAAGGATCATGTACTTTAAAGTAATGATAAATTTCACTGTAGGGGCCTTCTGTTGACAATTGAACTGAACGTTTAAAATAGGTCAAGTAAGGAATATCACTGAGTGCCAGCAGAATATTTCTTTGAAGGGCGGCAACCGCAATGGCAAGGGCCCCTCCTTGACTACTGCCCTCAACGAGTACATTTGATTTACCCGATAACTCCCGTACCACATCGACACTTCGATAGCAATCCATGTATACATTGCCATAGTAGTATTGATCTGGATTCTTAATTCCCAATGTCATCCACCCTGAGGAACCGCCGTTTTCGTACAAATGATAATCAGGAGAAGCAGGATTTTGTCCCCTAACCTCTACAAGCAATACAGGAATTCCCTGCATGACATATTTAAATGCGTAGTGTGGTTGTAGTGTATTCCAATTATATCCGTGAAAAATAACAGCTCCAGGATTTTTCTCATTTACAACTGATGGAGTAACATAAACACCATGTATACGTGAATCTCGAAATCCATCGAAATATATATCATAAACCTTAACATCCGGAACCCAGTATGAACGCTCCATCTTTTTTATATGTAAAGGATACTGTTGGTTTTCCATAATGTGGTGATCCCAAAAAGCATCAAAATCATGTCGTTTGGTTTGATTTGGCAAATAAGTACGAAGCTGCTCAATCGGCAGGTCAAAGAGGTTCATCTTCTTTCCTCCCTTTTTTAAAATGCTGAAACAGAAGAAGCAGTGGAATCATATTCCGCCTGCTCCTACCATTGAATATTTATTCCATTACCATGATCTTTTTTTTTACAGAAAGTGTTTGATTGGATTGAAGCTCTTTTAAGATGACATCCAATAAGTAATACGACGACACTTCACCGTTGAAACTAGTTTCGCTTTCTTTTCCTTCTGTAGCAGGTATCAGTAAGCAAATATCCGATAACTCTGCCAGTGGAGAATCCTGTTGACTAGTTATTCCAACGGTTACACAGCCAATATCCTTTGCCTTCTCAAGCATACTGACAACATCAGATGTGTAACCCGAGTTGCTTAATGCAATCACGGTTGTTTCTGGAGTAAGTGCATAAGCAGACATCTCCATTTGATAGCTAGTTGTAAAAGCATCGGCCATGAAACCAAGCTTCATTAACTTAAATTTGAACTGCTCTGCCACATGGGATAATCCGTTACCGCCATATAAATATACTTGCTTGGCCAATTGCAGATTTTGCTGCAATTCATGAACATCCTTCTGTTGGTGAAGAGTATCAAATTTTTTAATCATACTTAAATATGATTCCTTTACCTCAGACATACTTGTCATTTCAGATGGTTCATACAACCTCGTGCTGACAGATGCTTCTTTGGCTAATAAGCGAAGTTTGTTATACGAGCCAAACTCAAGTTTTTGACAGAACCTGGTGATGGTTGCTTCAGAAACATTAATTTGTCTCGATAACTCTGAAATAGTCCTATTTGGAACAGATTCTAAATTTTGAATAATGTATTTGGCTATCATTTGCTCTCTTTTGGTGAGCTTATGCAAATTTGATTCAATAATAGTAGTCACACTTTTTAAAGGCTGAAGTGATTCTTGGAGCAGAAAATGACGTAATGCCCCAATCATGCCTGCATTGTTAAGATTTTGCGCAATCTCAATTTTGGTTTTTTCCAAAATGGTTGGAATAATATCCTTTTGTAGTTGCTTTTTTATCAAGGGGTACAAATAATCCTTTTGAGCGGTAATACCCCCACCAATAATGATCATTTCTGGGTTCATCATATAAGCAATCGTGGCAATTCCCTTTGATAAATAATAAACAATGCGCTCAATCTCTTGAATACAAATCTCATCACCTGACTGTGCCAATTCGAATATAGCTTTACCATTTAGCTCGTTTTCTTCAATCCCTTTTAATTTAGCAACGTTTCTAACTAAGGTTCTAGTAGAGGCTAGTTCCTGAAATTGATCCCCCTCAATAGGTATATAACCAATCTCCCCACCACTAAAGCTATGACCCGTATGCAATTTATTATCTAAAATGTAGCTGCCACCAATTCCCGTACCGATAGTCAAACAGAATAGGCTCTTGGCATCTTTTCCGGTTCCGATCCATGATTCTGCCAACCCCGCGCAATTCACATCATTTTCTACTTCTACTGGTAATTGAAAAAAAGCTTCTAACTCTTTTTTTACAGGAGTTCCCGTATATTTCGGAATTAAGGAAGAGGCGTATAGAATCTTTCCCTCTTTAGAATCGACCTGCCCCGCCGTACTGATGCAAATCCCACTGATGGTATGTGAGTCCATTAGACTTCTTCCACAATCCATAACTTTCCTAATAATGGCTTCTCCGCCTAAATACGCTTCTGTAAGACACTCGTGCTTTTCAATAAAAGTGCCGTCCTCATGTAGGACACCATACTTAATCAACGTTCCGCCAATATCAAACGCTATAAACTTTCTCATCTAAATCACCTTCATCCCTTTGGTTGGAACAATTGACTTTATCATGACTGGCCACTTCTTTTCACACGAATGGTTTTAATTTCTTTTGGCCGAAAAGCAATTGTTATTTCTTGTCCTGCTGTTAGTGTTGCCTTGCACTCTCCGATAAAATTCACTTCAGAAAGGGTCTCTGGCAAAAATCCAAATCTCAATTCCGTCGTTTGGTCTTGGGTGGTCGGATTGAATAGTCGAATATCAAATGTATCTTTTTCTTTCATTATATAGGAAGAAAATACAATTATTGGTGATGTTTGAACAAATAATTTCTGCTCTTTCTTCTTCTGATACGATTGTTGGCATAAAACTGGTTGGCGCAGCAGCGCCTTATGATTTAACGAATGCTGTTCTTCTCCCAAAACTAATCCATATTCGAACTCATATGTTCCTTGACATTGGGCACCAGGTGTCTTAAATCCAGGACCAGCACCGTTTCCACGGGTACGAAGGTCCCTCCTCGACAACCATCCGATTCCACGGATCATGGTTAAAAATGCCATATCAAATCCATTAAACTTTTCAACCTCATATTCTTGCAAGCCACGATGTACCAGTTGATGTTCATTAGCTATAACAGATGAATAGGTTGGATATTGATTCATGACAGCCTCTTTATTTTTTGGCACATCCAACTGCTTCTCACGGAGTGTTTCTCGTCTAATTAAGTCAAAAGCAGTATCTGCATAACTAAAGGATGCTTCTGAAACAGAAAAACCTACACGAAGTTTTTGGTCTTTAGCCTCATTTTTTACCTTTGTTTTGAAATAAACCAATCGATTCCCCTTATATAAAGTCACCCTTGTAGTTAGCTTATTCACCACATATTGATCACTTGGGCCCGTCCTCTCCTCATTTAAGGATAGAGGAAGTCTTAAATTATAATGTAGGATAAAAGATTGGTACGTCTTACCCTTTATTAGTTCACTCACCCCGGTAATAACCGCTTCGCTAATAACATCATGAATAGGTGGGGAATAATTATAGGAATCTCCAGCGTCTAAAGAAGAGATGAACTGATGTTGATTTTCATAAACCTTGTTCTTTAAACGGTCTGTTATTTGTAGACCTTTTTCTGTCCAACGAATTCGATAAAACTCGTTTTCAATAACTTCCTCACAGATACCTATCGTCGGTTCTGATCTCATTTCAACCCGTTCTATTCTTAACGCTTTGATTTCAGCACCTTCAAAAGGCATCGTGAACGATATATCATAGATTACATACTCTGCATAATGAGGTTCAGCAAGAATATGACGCAAGAATTCTTCTCGTTGTTCCCTTTTCACTACATCAAACAGGATCTCTTTATCTTGATCAAACAATTTTATTGCTCCGAGATCTTGTTCAACTGGAATCCTAATTGTGCCTCTAACTGGATATTCAGCGATAATGGGCGTATTATTTACTAAATATAAAGTTGAATTATCAACTGTATTGTTCAAAAACTCAAAAGGGAATAACATATTCAAATTGTCACAAGAAAATTGGTGGATCGAGCTTAAGACTTTTTGGGTTCTTGTTTCCATTTCCTTATGCACTTCATCGACACTACAACCACAAATACTGTCATGTGGCTGGTTTTGCAGAATCAATTTCCACACGTATTCTATGAATTCTGCTGAGTTCGATTGACCATTCGTCCAAACATTAAGTGCCTCCATTACACCAATGGCTTGATCTTCGCACTTTTGATTTTGCTCCTTTAGATAAGACCTCGTTGAGTACACTCCGGGCAAGATAAAAATCTTAGAGGGGTCACGTTGCTCCCCAGTTATTATCCGCTCAGGTACATCCCCTTTAAAAGTACAAATAAATTCCGACATTAACGTTTGCTTGAAACTAATACTAGGGAAACTTTTCTCTAACTGATTAATTTTGCTTTTGATATCCGCACCAGTAAAAGTGTGGTCAGCACCGTTCATGATCAATGTCTTGCCATAGCTTAAATAGGGATCATTACTTTCAAGATACTTCTTTGTTTCCTCCATGTATGTCTCGTGCTTCAAAAAGGTTTGATAGTACCCTTCGAATAGAGGGAGAACAAAGGTAAAAACTTTACTACCATCTGAACCTTCCCAGTTATTTTCGAATCGATCGGAAACAGCACCGCGAAAAATTAGCGCATGATCGATCTCATATCCCCGTAATATTTGTGGCATTTGGCTAATATGTCCAAAAGTATCTGGCAAATAACCAATATTATAGGATGAACCATATGATTTTGCTTTATTGATCCCTATCTCTAGGTTTTTAATGATCGATTCACCAGAGACAAGAAACTCATCTGCAAGCAAATACCAAGGACCAACTTCAATTTTCCCCTCTTGAATGAGTGACCGAAAACGCTCAAACTCTTCTTGACTGACAATCTCTTGATAATCATCAAGCACAATCGTCTGCCCATCAAGGAAAAAGCTTTCTAGAGTTCCATTTTCTATTAATTCTTGGACATAGCGCAGTCCGTTTCGAAGTTTATAACGAAATTCTTCAAATGTCTCATACCACTCTCGGTCCCAATGAGTATGATTTAAAATATATACTTCCTTCGTCTGATTCATTACTTCTCCTCCACTAAACCGAGCTGTCTCTTTATCTCACTGCCATCTATTTGATTCAGATCAATTGAATTCTTTACTGAATAAGCACAGGCAAGTCCTGCTGCCTGACCTATGTCTCTAACCGTTGGCTGAATCCTTAGTGATGCCTGCATAAGGAAGGTACTAGAAATATGCCTACCTACAACAATTAAATTAGCAATCTCATTTGTAATGAGAGAACGATACGGAATCTCGTAATATTCTCCCCTCGAGTATTTCGGCTTTTCTATTGTTTCCTTTGTTACACTATGAACATCAATATACCAATCTCCCCGGGCAATTCCGTCCAGAAACCTAGCACGATTGAGATAATCTCTCTCGGTGAGGATGTATTGACCAATAATTCGATAAGATTCTCGAATTCCGAGCTGTGTAGCCTCTTTTAACAAAAAGGCTTTTTCAAACCCTGGGATATATTTTGGCAGGAAGTGTACTAGCCTCCGAATCATTGCACGCCCTTTGGTTACTGCCTCAGAGCGAAGTTTGGGATCCGTTGTTTGAAAGACGCCCGGGATATGTGGGCAATTAAAGGACATCACGGTTGGTTTCCCTGGCTGTGTAAAGGCTTGAAAATAACGTAGATCCTCTTCCACTAAATCTCCATTGGTTAAGCCCTTTTGAAAAAATGGCTCAAGTACATGACCTTTTCCAGGAACCATGGCTATCTCAAAAAATTCAGGGTTATCGATTTTACAGAAAGTTTCATTTTGTGAAAGAATGAACTTCCTTAGTGCTGGAACATCAATCCCCCCCATCTCAAAACGGAAAGAGATTTGCTGGTTCTGTCCATTTTCATTTCCAGAAACGACCGGTACACCTGCAGAGCGTGATAACACGGCATCTGCAGTAGCATCGATAAATGTCTTTCCCTTAATCGCAGATAAGCCGTTACAAGTATTTACAACAATATAAGTTATTTTCCCGTCTTCCATTAGACAATCAATATAATTTGCGTCATAAAGAATCTTTCCATCTCGTTCGATAATCAATTGTTCTAGTACGTAGCTTAATGCTTCAACATTAAACCAACTGCAGGTCGTTGTTCCATCATCTGTTTGAATGTTTTCCTGCTGAAGTCGCTCAATAATTAAACGGTTAACACCGTTTGCTTTTACATACGTTGGCATCATCGGCGAAACAAGTGAATTCGTCTGAGTACCACCTAGGCTGATTGTCTTCTCTACGACCAGTGTCGTCATTTCTTCTTCCAATGCAGTGATCGCGGCAGCGGCTCCCGCCGTCCCACCGCCAACCACCACACAGTCCATCTCATATAGAATAGGAACTTTTCTCCCGAAAAAAGTGACCGTATTCACTCCATTCACCCCTTTTTCATATGGTTATCCCTTCACCGCTCCATCGGTTGCTCCAGAAATGAAATATTTTTGCAGCCATATGAAAATAAGCAAGGTAGGAATAGTTGTTAAAATAGAAGCAGCACTAATTAATTTTAAGTTCGATCCATCAAAATTTTGCGAAAGCTGTGCTAAACCGATTGAGAGTGTATACATGCTGCTTTCAGTAGAGTTTATTAATGGCCATAAATAATCTCCCCATGTTCCCATAAAGGTAAAGATGGCTAGTGTCACTAGTGTCGGTTTGACCAAAGGCAGGGCAACCTTATACCAAACCTTAAACTTATTGGCTCCATCTAAATAAGCAGATTCTTCAAGCTCCTTTGGTATTCTTAAGTAAGCCTGGCGCATCAAGAAGATACCAAAAGCCGTTGATACCTGCAGGACTACTAGACCAAGGTGTGTGTTACGTAAACCAAACTGATCCGCAAGTTGGAAAAGTGGGGCCATATATAGTTGAAAAGGAACCATCATCGTCGAAATAATTAATGCTAAGACGACACTACGTCCTCTAAAATCCATTCTCGCCAAAGGATAGGCCGCCAGACTACAAAACAGTAGGTTTAATGGTATAGCGATTCCAGTAACAATAGCCGTGTTCAAAAAATAAGTCGCAAATTTTGCCTTTTCAAAAGAAACAACAAAGTTCTCTAGTGTTGGTTCTTTTGGTAAAACAGACCCATAAATCCCCTCACTAGGAGACTTTAAAGCCATAAATAAAGTAATAAGAAATGGTCCTACTGTTAATACCGTGATGAAGAGCATCAGGGCGTAGAGCCATACCTTTTGAATCGTTTTTCTTTTGTTCATTTTCCGCTCTTCCCCTCTCCTATGCTCTAAGGTCATCTTCCCGTTTACTAGTTAACTTCATTTGTAATAGAGAAGCAGCAATAGCTAAAAGTAATAATACTAAACCTGCAGCTGAAGCCACACTCACGTCTAGACTCATAAACTTTTGATAGATATACATCACCAGCGTAGTAGTTGCTCCAGATGGCCCGCCACCTGTAGTAAGGGCTATTTCTTCAAACACCTTCATCCCAGCAATAATCGTCATTACCGATACCAGTGTTACAGATGGAATTAACATAGGAACCGTTATTCTTCTAAATTGTTGAATAACAGAAGCCCCATCAATACTAGCAGACTCATAAACATCCTTTGGAATGGACTGAAGACCAGCCAAATAAATAATCATATAGTACCCGAGACCCTTCCATACTGTAATCGCTGCTACGGCAATCAGTGCAGTAGAGGATTGAACAAGCAGGTTTGTAGGAGAATCGAAAATCCCTAATTTCACCATCAATGTAGAAATAATACTATCTTGTGAATAAAGCATTTTCCACATTAATGCCGCTACTACCATCGGAGTAATAACCGGGAGATAGTAGAGGACCCTAAAAGTACTAACTCCTTTAATCTTTTGATTAACTATGACTGCTAAAATCATTGGTAAAAAGACATTTAGCGGGAGAACAATCACTAAAAATAGCAATGTATTCATTAATGCTGTCCAAAAATGTTGATCTTCAAATATCTCTTTAAAATTAGCGAATCCAACAAATTCACCTGTATCCGCAATGATTTTATAGTCCAAGAAACTCCATTTAAAGGCTTCTAAAATTGGAATAACAAGAAAGATACCCAAAATTAAAATAGATGGGAGTAAAAACAGCCAAGGAGTGACATTCTTCATACTCCCATTTCGCTTGTTTCGGACAACTTTTGTTTTTGTATTCGATACGACAACCGGTTCCTTGTTCATATTTAAACTCCCTTTCTAAAAAGTAGAGACTAGCCTTTTGGTAAAAAAGCTAGCCCCTTTTCATTCGTTAGAATGTTACCTTTTCACCTGTTTTTTCAAATGCTTTGTTCCATTCTGAAGCAAGTTGCTTCAATGCTTCCTTAGGCGAAAGTTTACCTTGTAGATTTTTAACAAAGATATCCTTTGTTGCTGCACGAAGATCTGCACTATTTTCTGTTGGTGGTATTAATACCTTCGCACGCAGAAGTGACTTAGATGCTTCTAACATACCAAGAGCCTTAGGTGAATCGCCAGGGTTTTTAAAGTAATCATCTTCTAAAGATTCTTTTGTGGAAGGTAATACTGTACCAGCCGTTTTCGCAAATTCTAATTGGTTTTTAGGATTTGAAACGAATTCAGCCAGGGCAACTGCTGCTTCTTTATTTTGCGTTTTACTTGGTACAGCAAAGTTCATCACGGCAACGTTTACTGGAGCATCAGCTGCATTTAATGGCTGACCTGCTTTGGATGCCTTGAATACATCAGGAGCACCTGACTCAACTGGTCCAAGGAACGTTACACCGCCTTCTAGGAAAGAAAGGTTTCCTGCCATATAGAGCTCCTGTCCTGTTTTAATAGATCCTTCCGCTGTTTCTTGCGGAATTAATCCTTCTTTATACATTTTTTGTGTTACTGTGAAGAATTCAAGAACTGCATCATTATATTCGAATGTTGCTTTTCCGTCCTTTACAATTGGCTTGCCATTTGCCAAGGAAACCATTTTCTCCATGATTGCATTTCCATCATTAATAACTGGGAAGTAGGATGGTTTTCCTGTTGCTTCTGTTACCTTTTTAGCAGTTTCATAGATTCCTTTTGTGTCTGTTGGTAGTTCGGTTACGCCTGCTTTTGTAAAGTGAGCGCTATTATACCAAGAAACAGTCGTAGTGAGATACCATGGCAGAGCGTATAACTTATCTTGGTAAATACCGGATTTATATGGACCTTCTACAAATGATTTTTTGACTTCATCACTAACTTCGTTTGTTAAATCTAGTAACCCGCCTTGTGCGGCGATGTTAGACATATAGTGTGGATTTAAATTCACTACGTCAGGAACATCTTTTCCAGTAAGTGAAGTTAATACCTTCTGCTCCATTTCATTCTGTGGAACATCTTCAATTACTACATCTAATTTAGGGTGTTGGGATTCAAACTCTTTCTCGATGTTTTTGAAATATGTATCAAACGGTTCTCCAGCCAAAGATGCTGTCCAAAGTGTAACCTTACCTGTAAGTTCATTTGACTTGGCTGATTTTTTTTCTTTTGTGCTGCTTGTTTCATTATTACTGCAAGCCATCAAACCGACGGAAAGTGCAGCGACTAACGAGCCTACAACAATCTTGTTTGTACGTTTCTTCATCTCTTTTCCCCCTTGGAAATAATAGAAAGCGTTTTCTTAATACGATTATAAGCCCGCAAGAAAAATATAGCAATCTATTTTTAAAATTATTTTAGTTTTTAATTTATTTTTGAAAATTAATTTCATTTTTGTTTTTTCTTACATTATTTCGGCTCTGTTAAACTTGCCTGTTGATTTCCGCTCCAGGCACTTCGCTTTCCGTGGGTGTTTCGGCGAGCCTCCTCGACGCAAGCGTCTGCGGGGTCTCCCCTGAACCATACTCCCACAGGAGTCTTCGTGCCTTCCGCTCCAATCAACAGGATGTATAAATCAACACTGTTCTTTAAAACAGCCATTATTTTAAAAGAAAGACAGATTCCACCTCAATCTGCCTTTCCCATGCGATGATACTATTGTTGGTGTTTCAACGAATAATTCACCCACATTTTGCTATCACGGATCTGTTTCTTAATTCTTTCCCCCACTTTCGCATCTATTTGATTCGATGCTAGAGCACGATCCACTTGTTCCACTACTTCATCAAAGACCTTAACACTTTCCGCAGGTTTTGCTTCTACCAATGCTCTAAGATTATTCACGGCCTGCTTGATAGCAATACCCTGATGCTGCTCCACTGCCCCTTTTGGAATATAAATATGGTTAAGTTGTTTCGTCATTTCCTTCAATTGGGCTACTGTTGCTTTAATCGGCTCTTCCCCTGGATTAATAGCTTTTTCTCTCCACGGACCTTTTCCTAAGGCATCAATCGAAGGAGCACTAGCTTGACCGAAAGCAAACATATTGACACCACTTGTTCCATGTTTAGCTGAAATTACATCATTGACACTCGCCATTTCACTTAAATGATGATAGAACGAATAAATGCCTGTGTAATACATCGTTCCTTCCGGCATTAATTTTTTGCTAGCATTAACTGTACTTTGAATGCTGTTAAAGTCATGTCCATATGCCTGTGGAATGACACCGTCAAGATCATCCTTCCAGTCTTGGATTAACACGGCTTCAGCCCCAGGCTCCGGAGTGGCCGTTAACATAAACTTTTTATTAATTGCCTTTGTTTGAGTATGAAGCTCATCCACAAATCTATTTTCTTGTGCACGCAGCCAATCCTCCCAGCTCTTCCATTGCTCTGGTGTATTTGTTGGACTCAGTTCATACGGATCGACCCCAAATTGTTCATTATAAAGACTTCTAACTTTTTCACTGAAACCATAGCTCTGCTCGAACTTTTGATGAGGATAGCGCATGTAGTCGATATCTAATCCCTTAATATCATAATTTAATTGCATTTCTTTATAGATATCCAACATAAAGGTTTGTACCTCAGGATTAGCAATATCAAGCCAATAATAGTTGCTAGAAGAATCCGCTTGTGGTTTTCCGCTAGTATTTTGACGTTGCGTTGCCGCCCATTCTGGATACTTTTTAAACTGTGACGGTAACCCAAGGCTACTATGACCGATCATAAATCCGTCTGTCCAGGCCTGAATCGTAAGCCCTCGTTTTTTACCTTCCATGATGTATGCTTTCAAGATGTCTTTCCCGTATGGTCCATAGTTTCCATTTTCAAATCTTGGATGCTGTGTCGGTAACCCATAGGATTCCATGGTTTTACTTGGATAAATGGTATAACCCCAGAAAGTAGTCTCTAGGTACACCGAGTTAAAACCCGCCTTCTCCATTCGATCCAATACCTGCTGTACCCCTTGTAGTGTTGTTTCTTCCGGACGATACCAAATCGCTCGTTGCTCTGCTACTTCTGAAGGAGTTGAATAATAATAGGCATCATACGCAAATTGCGTTGACTGCCGAACAAGATCAAGAGCTTTCTCTGGGTCATTTGCCTTTATTTGATCCGCTTCAGCAATTAACGCCTCTGCTTTTTGAATTGACTCATCCGCTTGATCCAATGGCACATCTAAGAATGCCTTTTTCGCATTTTCCATTGATGCTTTTGCTTGGTTGATGGCTTGAAGGCTTTGAAATTGAAAGCTATCCACGTCCTGGACAATCTCTACTACCCCATTTTCATTAAAGGAAACTTTTGCACCAATTATGGAATTAGCTGAAATCCATTGGGAGGCCACACCATGTCCACTCACAACAAACCCATTTTTCGGAATCTTTGAATTCCCTCCGCCCAACTTTGTGACAAAGCCATTTTCTACGGTAATCTCATACCCATATGGATTGGTTTTAGTCGACTCACCAAAAGCCGGTGTATAGACAATCAGTTGATCTGGACCTCGATAACCATCAAATGGAGCACCTGCTGGATTCGATTCACGAGTGGGATCAACCGCTTGAGCTTGCTTTTGTTCACGCTTTTCTACAGGCTCCAACAATTTAACGGTTTCTCCATCTTTCAACTGTTGTATAAATGCCCTAATGGCCTCCGTTGTCACACTACCCGTAGAGAGAACCAAACCGTTTTCCGGAATGGCACTGTCACCATCTGTTTCCTTTGCTACACGGTATGTATTCAAGCCTGTCTTCTCAAGTACAACCTCGATACTCCCTTTTTGTGTCTCTGTATAGTAACTAAAATTGTCATTAAAAAGGATGAGCTTGTTATTATTTGTTGTTTGATTAATCCCATTAATCACTATCTGATCACCTGACTGGTCTAGGACCGATAGAACATTAACCGGTATGTTACTTTCTGCTGAAACATGCTTGCCTACTCCAATTGAAGAGAATACTAGACTTGATGCAAGGACAGACCCCGCCACTACTTTAAACTTTTTACTCATGTTCCCATCTCCTTTTTAGTAGTTACTAGCACTAGTCAAATGAATGAATGATTGAACTAAGAAGCAGTATTTTGGATAGCGCTTTCATTTTATTCGTAAACACAAAACTATTCAAATAATTTTCATGTTTCTAAATAATATGAAATTAGTTTTCATTTTAAAGCAAGTGGCAATTAAATCCAAGGGACTTTTTACCTACACAATTCATTTAGGTATAAAAAAACGGTATCTCGATTAACGAAATACCGCTTACTCAATTATTCTATTGTAATTAGCTTGTTATACTAAAAACGCCCCTAACGCCACCATCGCCTTCTTCAAGGCTTGCTCGTAAGCCTTATCCTTACCCACAATATTGCGGAAATCGGCTACATCACGAACAGTGGAGCGCCCTTCTATTTCATAACCATTATTAAATATTAATAGACAAATTGTAGATTTCTCACTCATCCGATGAAACTTCTTTTCCACAATCATTTCCTCTAGTTTCGCCCGTTTTTCATCCTTTATCGGCTGGGTACGAGAATAGGGGATCACTATATGATCATACATATGCTTGTTCTTACAGGTGACTAACAGAATCTTTTCCCCTTTATGTTCGACTAGATTGATTTCCCCGCATTTTGGACAAATACTATCGATGAACATACGAATCGCTCTCCCTTTTACTTGATTGGTCAATAGGATGAAAATTTCTTTGCTGTGTTACTTTATATATTTCATATCCACAAAAAAATACCTTCAACGAATCGAAGGTACCGCAAATTTAATCTGTTTCTAATCTTACAAGATTACCTCTTTTCCAAACTCTTCGCTGTCTTGCTCGTTTCAACTTCTTTTTCATCTCTAAACGTACCAAACAAGAAGTCAGCAAACGGCGTACTAACGCCATACCAGTAGTTTTCATTTTTATAATGATGTAAAATGTGAACCTTTTTTACCCATCTGCCGAATTTCGTCTTTGGCTTCAGCGGCCGGTGTGCTACATAATGCTTCCATTCATAGATTAGCAGCATAACCATTAACCCGATTCCAAACGCGACAGTTCCGGTAAAATTACCTGTAAAGAAATAGAATATCGCACAAATCATTAGAAAGTTCGGCAGACTGTACCAAATCGGTAGAAACAAAAGCTTTAAATCGTCTGGATACGTATGATGGTCGTAATGAATTCTCTTGAGGAACTTCAAAAAGAGTGGATTCTTAGGAGTTTTTAAATGAAAGAAAAAGCGATGCGTCAAATATTCACTGAGAGCAAAGGTCAAAAAGCCGATCAAGAAATAATAACAAAATACCATCTCTACTCCCACAATAAGCACGTAAATGGAGCCAGAGATCACAAGCAAAAACAGGATGAGAATATCAAAATGCAAAAAGAAGTCTCGATAAATCTTCTTCATGGTCCACTCACCTTTATCTACTATTTTTATAAGTTTATAGTCTTCCAGAAAAAATATGACTAAAATCTAGGCATGTTATTCCTGTAAAAAAAAACAGTTGTACAATGACAAAAATTGTGATTTTATTAGAAATAATTAGGAGGGGGTTCAACATGAACGGAAAGATGAGACTCATCATCACCATGCTCATTTTTGGCAGCATCGGTGTGTTTGTCAAAAAGATTCACCTGTCTTCAAGTGAAATTGCTTTTTTAAGAGGGGTCATTGGCAGCTTATTCCTGCTTGCTGCTAGTTTCCTAGTCAAACATAAGCCGTCTTTTAAGGCGTTAAAACAAAATGCCCTACTACTCCTGTTGTCTGGGGCAGCGATCGGCCTAAACTGGATCTTTTTATTTCAATCCTATCATTACACCACCATTTCCAACGCGACCATCAGCTATTATTTCGCCCCGATCTTTGTGATGATCTTAGCTCCATGGGTGTTAAAAGAAAAGCTAACAAGCTTAAAGGTTGCTTGTATCGCAATAGCCATGATCGGTCTATTTTTAGTGGTTTATACGGGGGCGGGCAGCCCAAGTGGCGCTCAGAACCATGCAGTTGGTATTTTCTACGGCCTGTTAGCGGCTGCGTTCTATGCCAGCATCGTGTTAATGAACAAATTCATCAAAAACTTATCTGGTTTTGAACTCACCTTAGTGCAGTTAATGGTAGGTGCGATTGTCCTTTTGCCCTATATATTGTGGCAGGGAAATCTTCAGTTTTCTGGATTAGATTCAACCTCTATCATGTTTATTCTAATTCTCGGAATTGTACATACCGGGTTGGCTTACTTCTTATACTTTACATCTATACAACAGTTAAAAGGGCAAACCATTGCTGTTCTCAGCTATATTGATCCAATTTCTGCCGTCATCATTGCAGCAATTTTCTTAAGTGAAAGTATGACATGGATGCAAATTCTCGGTGGCGTCCTCGTTCTCGGCTCTACTTTTATAAGTGAACGGCTCGAAGTTAAATTCGCAAAAAACGGGCAAAGCCCCACTACCACATCATAAATCGTTAACAAAATAATCCGCCTTCCCAGTGAAGGCGGATTTTCTTTTTGCCAATTAAACTAAGTATTTATTTAATGTTTGCTGAAGCGTTGCTTTTGTTTCTGTAAACTTAGAAAGATCAATTCCTAAATGAACCATGCGTCTCACAAGTTCAGGGCGTAAACCGGTGATGATGGATTTCGCTCCCATCAAGGTGATGCCAACCAACACTTTTTGGAAATGGGAAATAGTGATCTCATCCATGTCTGAAATTCCAGATAGATCAATAATCAGTGTAAGAACCCGGAGTCTTGCAATATCCGTTAATACCTTCTCTTCAATAATGTCCATGCGATAGGAATCAAACGTGCCAATCAACGGCAACACGGCAACCGTCTCGCTAACAGGAATGATTGGAACCGATAAATGTTCCACTAATTTTCTTTGAGTAAGTAGTAATTCATCTTTAAAATGAGAATAGCTGATGAAAAACGTATTTAAAAACTCATCAATCCCATCATTAACCTTGTGTTCTAAATCAAAAAAATCATCTTGAAAACATGTATTTTCATTAATTTGGTCATAAAGCTTAATAAAATGCCATAAAGCTCGTCGGATTGCATGTACCCATTCTAATTTGAACGCAAGAGTTAATGAAAACTTTGCCCAAGCAATTCCTTCTTCATTGGCAAAAGAAATGAGTTCATCTTTTCGATCTTCTACAACGTATTGAACAAGCCTTTGTGCATTTTTCAATAAATCAATATTCCCTTCTCTTAAAATCCCCTCAATATTAGAAGCAACATTGACTGCCTCTGATAAGAGCTTCTGCTGAAACTCTTCCTTATGCTTATTAATATATACCGAAATATTTGCCGTATCATAGAACTTTTCCAAAACTTGCTCCCCCTTTATGTACACCTCACATAAATAACACATCGTGTATACCCTCATTTTGGATGAATAAACCTCATTTGTAAAAAAATTTTATTTTTTCTCATTCACTATATAAAAATTCTTAATTTCAAGTAAATGACATATTCATAGAGTAAAAAGACAGGACAAGGTGATTGTTATTCAGAAATTTATGGCTATGATGATCGGCAGTCTGTTAATAGGAATTGGGGTAAATGGGTTCCTCGTGCCTAATTATTTGATTGATGGCGGAATCCTGGGTATTGCATTAATTCTTCATTACTTCTTTCATTTCAGAACAGGAATTACAATGGTGGCGTTAAGCCTTCCTATTTGTTTATTCGCATCAATGAATGAAAGAGGATATTTTTTTAGTAGTTTACAAGGGTTGTTGGTCTCTTCTATTTTCATTGATTTGCTTGCTCCCCTGCGTACTCAATTTGTTGTCTCTCACTTTACAGGAGCTGTAATCGGAGGAATCATTATTGGAATAGGCGTTGGACTAATGCTCAAATATAAGTCAAGCACTGGAGGGACAGATTTACTCGCTAAAATCATTTCAAGATCATTTTCCTTAAACTTAGCCCTTGTCATTATCTTCATCGATGGTCTCATTGTTTTAGCAGGTGCTACGGTATTGTCAGCAGACAGTTTCTTTTATTCATGCGTGGCCATTTCTACAGTAGGCTTAACCACTTCCATCATTGAAGGCGGTTATTTTTTAAATAGGTAAATGTCTAAACCTAGGACAATCATTCTACATAGTATGAAATTGTGTTGACTAGGAATACGAAACACTAAAGCATTATAAAAAATAATTAAATTGCGTGAGTGAGGAGAATGTTTCTAAATGAAAGAACAAAGACAATACCGCTACGATTTGTTGGAATGGTGTCAAAACCTTTATGCGAATTGGGAATTGACGAAGCCAAGGTTATCACAAATCTTTGATCTGGAAAGCTTAGAGGAATGGGAAGGTTCTTGCCTTCAATTACAAGAAATGTTACAAACAGATCAAGAGGCGGGCATTGATGAGTATCAGTCAGCGAAACACTTATTTGAACATTGGGAAAGAATGTCCAGCGTGTTGAATGCTTACGAAGATGTTGAAAACCGTTCGGAATTAGACGATCACGCTGTGGCAGAACATGTGGAAACCGAGGTGGAAGTTGATCACGATATGGAAATAAAGCTGTCCCACTCGCTTGAGGAGTCTTTGGAAAAGGATGATTCTCCAGAAGAAATGGAATCCGGTATGAATGTAGGGAGTCACTCCCCCCATGAAAATTCATTTGATACGGAGATAGAATCTGATCATCATGTGGAATTTGAAGAGAGCCATCGATATCGGGATGAATTGTTAACTTGGTGCCTGAACATGTATTCCAATTGGGAAAATATGAAACCCAGATTTTCAAAACTCTTTGATATGGAGAGCCTAAAGGAATGGGAAGGTTCTTGCCTTCAATTAAAAGAAAAGCTTGAGGCAGATGGAAATGCAGACAGCGAAGATTATCAGACCGCTATCAACCTATTTGAACAGTATCAAAATTTAATGAAGGAAACATATGCGTATCAAGAAACTTGATTTTCTATTAAGGGTTCAGAACGATTTATTACGGAAAAGTTTTTAAGGATTGCTTCTGCAATCCCTTTTTTATTAAAATCACCTTCAATAGTTAATCATTGTTATATTTATTTCTGAATGCCAAAAAAGTGGTTTTTAATGAAGCATACGATCCGATTGCTGCCGATCCATAAAACCATCCCATAAAAACCCCAGCAAATAGGTGATGGCGATGACTAATAAAAATGGAAATACCTAATCCCAAAATTGTTGCAACAGTAGGTATGAATGTTCTTGGAACTTTTAGAAAAATTTTGATTAGCTGTGTCAGCACCAAGACTAGTGGTACGGCAATGACAGCATCCCAAAAATTTGTATGTATTGTTGGAAAATCCATTTACTTCACACCTTTAAATTGACTTATGATTCAACAATATTTTATCCATTTATTATCAACCTATAATTTTTGACGAAAAAAATAAATCTCTATAAAAGGCATAAAAAGAATAATCCCCTTCAGAAGGAACAAAATAACACCCATACTAAAGTTTTCATTCATTATGATGTTTTGCAAGGGAGAAAGTGATGTCAGGGCCATTAGAAATCATTTTTAGAACCTTAACAGCCTTTATTATTTTATGGATATTCGTCCATATGCTCGGGAAACAGACGATTTTTCAAAAAACCTACCACCTATTTATCGCAACTATTACCATGGGCACTATTGCGGGGAACCTAGCCTTTAATCATAATATTAGCTTCCTATACTTTATCCTTGCATTTGCTATTATGGGTACTGTTATTTTTACATTAAATATCCTTTCTGTGAAAAACCATCACTTACGGGCATTGATTTCGGGGCAACCCACGACATTAATTCATGAAGGGAAGATCATGGAGGGCTCATTAAAAAAGATTGGTTATTCATTAGATCTTCTAAAGCAGGAATTACGTAGCAAAGATATCTTTAACATCGAAGAAGTTGAGTGGGCGATCCTAGAGGTAAGCGGCTCTTTGTCTGTATTAAAAAAAGCCGAGTACCAATATGTAACGCGGAAAGATTTACAATTATCCCTTACCCCCAATAAGATACCAGTTGAGCTCGTCATCAATGGTAAGATTCTGTTAGACAGCCTTACCAACTCATCATATACAGAAGATTGGCTACAGGCTGAACTCCAAAAAAGGAACATTAAGGTTCCTGATATCCTATACGCAGTGGTGGGGACACAAGGAAATCTTTATATAGATTTATATCAAGACCATAACATGACGCAGCAATCTTAAACTGATGGCTGCGTTTCGTATTGGCTTAGAAAAGTGCCGCTACTGTATTATAATGTAAACATGTAAGACTGGAGTTGATAGAATGAGCCAGCCATGGTCGCCAGAAAGAGTCATTTCAGAACGAGAAGCTATAGAGTTGATTGAAAAACAGTTCGCGCAGCTGAAACCCGCATCCCTAAAGGTATTGGGTGAGGGCTTTGATAATACGGTATTTCTTGTAAACCAACAATATGTTTTTCGTTTTCCTAGAAAGGAACTAGCAGCCAGCTTGATTCAAACCGAGAACCGACTTCTTCCGGTGATTGAGCCATTGCTACCAATTCCCATACCGAACCCTAAGTATCGAGGCACACCAGAAGGAGATTATCCATGGCCTTTCGGAGGTTACGAAATCTTACCTGGAAAAACACCTGCCAAGCTGACAAAGGAACAGCGAATGTTGTCAGTAAAACCTTTGGCGCAATTTTTACGGACCCTGCATGATTTTCCCTTGATTGAAGCGAAAAAACTACAAGTACCTTATGACCAAATAGAACGGATGAATATTATTAAAAGAAAGCCCCTGCTTGAAGGGAATATAGAAAAGGCACGGAACAAGGACCTAATTGACCAACATACTGTGGAACTGTTGGAATCGTTTCTTTCGACCATCAAAAGTCCATTAGAGGATGACACGAAGACACTCGTTCATGGAGATTTACATATCCGCAATATGCTAGTAAATAATACTGGACAGATTTCTGCAATGATTGATTGGGGCGATACCCATATCGGCCACCCTGCGGTAGATTTATCGATTGTTTATAGCTTTCTACCAGCAGAAGGCCGAGAACTATTTTTCCGTTTATATGGTGATGTTCAACTTGAAGTGAAAAAAGTAGCCAGGTTTAAAGCCATTTACTCGCTTCTTGTCCTTCTATTATACGGGGAGGACCTCATGGATAAAGGCTTAGTGGAAGAAAGTCGTTCGACTCTGCTTTTAGCATTAGAAGGATGAATATGTGATGTTCCTTATAGTCTTTTTTTGTTATAACTAATTATAATTAGTTATAAATAATTTTAGGAGACGACAATGAACAAACGATTTATTTTATTTTTTTCAATGATACTGCTTTTATTTGCAATGACAGGTTGCTCGAGTAAGGAACAAACTAAAAAGCTAGAAGAACAGAAAGTAGAAATAACGATTTCAGCAGCGGCTAGTTTACAAGATGCCTTAACTGAAATTAATGCAGCATTTAAAAAGGACCACCCCAATATCGTCGTAAACTATAACTTTGGAGGTTCAGGAGCCCTCCAACAGCAAATCTCTCAAGGTGCACCCGTTGATCTATTCTTCTCTGCTGCAGAAGACAAATTTGATAAGCTCGTAACCGATGGACTGATTGAAAAAAGCAAAGGACTCGATTTAGTCGGCAATGAATTGGTGTTAGTCATCCCTAAGAATTCCAATAAAAAAATCCAAGCATTCGAAGACCTGCCAAAAGCTAATCGAATTTCCATCGGTACCCCGGAAGCTGTGCCTGCAGGTCAATATGCAAAGGACACTTTAGGAAACCTACGTGTTTGGAAAAATGTTGAAGGGAAAGTGGTCTTTGCTAAGGATGTTCGCCAAGTGCTTACATATGTAGAGACGGGCAATGTGGACGCGGGAATTGTATATAAAACGGACGCATTGATTTCAAAAAAGGTTAAAATCGTCGCAACTGCTGCGGAAAACACTCACGCTCCTATTGTTTATCCTTTAGGAGTAATAAAAAAATCTTCCCATTCCAAAGAATCGCAACTATTCTATGATTATCTGCAAAACGAAAAGTCGATGAAGACTTTTGAAAAGTATGGATTTAAGAGTCTAAAGTAATTTATTATAATTACAAGTATAGCCCCTTTCAATTAAGGGGCTCACTTTTTTTAATCCCATATTTGTGGGTTTTCATGATTTCATCGATGGTTGCACTGCATTTAAGCAGCCTTCCATTTGTAGCAAATACATTTATCGTGGCAGATTGACTATTGATTTGGCTAATTCCATAATGGTGTACTTACCCTAACTGGCGTTTAAATTCTTTATAAGCGATGAAGTAAGCGATGACCATAATGCCGACACACCAGGCAAGCGCAATCCAGATACCGTTGCCAACAGACCCTTCATACAAGAGGGCACGAATCGCATTCACGATTGAAGTCACTGGCTGGTTCTCAGCGAACGCACGGACAATTTTAGGCATGGTTTCGGTGGGGACAAAGGCCGAACTGATAAACGGCAGGAAAATCAGCGGGTACGAGTAGGCTGTCGCCCCTTCCATAGACCCCGCTCTCAATCCAGGAATGAGCGCCAGCCAAGTCAGCGCCATCGTAAACAGCCCAAGTATCCCAGCTACCGCGAGCCATTCCGGGATATCAGCACTGGAACGGAAGCCCATCAAGAGAGCGACGAGAATAACCACCACCACAGTAAGCGCATTGGAAACAAGCGAAGTCAACACGTGAGCCCACAATACCGATGAGCGCTTGATGGGCATGGTAACGAAACGTGCCATCAGCCCGCTCTTTACATCGTTAAACAACCGCAAGGAAGTGTAAGCTACCCCGGATGCGATAGTTATCAGCAAGATTCCCGGCAATAAATAATTGACGTAGTTGTCCGTTCCCGTCTCTATGGCGCCGCCAAATACGTAGACAAATAGCAGCAGCATCATAACCGGCGTAATCGCCACCGTGATAATCGTATCCGGGCTGCGCATGATGTTGCGCATTAAACGTCCTAGTAATACCCCTGTCTTGCTCTCCATCTACATCTCCTCCTTTTTACCAATAATCGCGAGGAAAATTTCCTCCAATGTCGGCTGCTTCTCGATATATTCCACTTTCGCTGGCGGGAACATCTCTTTGAGTTCGGTAAGGGTACCTGTCGTGATGATTTTTCCGCCATGCAGGATGGCAATTCGGTCCGCCAGTTGTTCCGCTTCCTCCAGGTACTGGGTCGTCAGCAAGATGGTCGTGCCGCCACCGGCAAGCTCCTTGACAGTATTCCAGACTTCAATCCGTGCTTCGGGGTCAAGCCCTGTGGTCGGTTCGTCGAGAAAAATGACTGCTGGCGTCCCAATCAGGCTCATGGCGATGTCAAGCCGGCGCTTCATCCCGCCGGAATACTGGTCTGCCCGGCGGTTGGCCGCATCGGTCAGACTGAACCTTGCAAGCAGATTGTCGGAGACTTGCGCGGGATTGGAAACTCCCCGCAACTTGGCGATCATCATCAGATTTTCCCTTCCTGTGAGCAAGCCGTCTAAAGCTGCGAACTGCCCTGTCAGGCTGATACTCTGGCGAACATGATCTGGTTGACGCTGGATGTCAAAGCCGCAAATACCTACTTCGCCACCATCGTGCTTCATCAGCGTCGAGAGGATGTTGACCGTCGTCGTCTTGCCCGCTCCATTTGAGCCCAGCAGTGCGAAAATTTCGCCACGGCGCACCTCAAAATCCACCCCCTTTAAGACTTCCTTGTCTTTAAAGGATTTTTTTAACCCTTTTACAGAAATCGCTGCATTGTCCATACTTTTTTCCTCCTTATAAAATGCGCAGCAAAACGCTAGATATTCTATACTCATCTATTCAGTGTGACTGATATTCAGTATTACTTACTACCAGATTAAAAATATAACTGAATAGTAAAGGTGACATTACATTTTTACCACTATTCAGTAGGAATGATTTATTGAATTTACTTTTTTCCCAATGGATTCAAGATCTCTGATTAAAATCTTCATGATACGTGTCGACAAGGTTTTAGCGTTTGCCACTAGGTTGTCGGCAAGGGAAGCCAAGTCATCCCCAGTAACGTTTCGTGTCGTTAGTGTCGATGCTAGGCAGGCTTTCGCGTTAGTCACGACCAATCGTATCGTTCAACTTCTTGCGATACTTATCCTTCCAAGTTTGCTCATCCTTCACTAGGTCGTCGCAGAAAGCAGCCACGTCCTTGCCCGTAAGGTCAGTGACTTTCTTACCTTCCGCTACACCTTCCTCGAAGAGATCGAGAATGCCGTTAAAGATACGGCTACTGTCCTTCCAGTCTGTGGGACCACCACCAGCAGTCCACATATATTTTTGGATAGCTTTGTAAGCGTTGTGGTACTCACTTGGAAGTGCCTTCGCACGCGCCTCCATCTCCCTCCATTCTCGCTTGTCATCCAGGCTTCCGATAATTTTTTCAAAAATATTCATTTTACTTCTCTCCTTTTGATTTTATTAGTTTTGAGTTCGTTAATTTTACTTGAGACGAAATCCCATTTTCTCCAAAAAATTTCAAGATGCTCTTGACCTGCTGCGTTGAGTGTGTAAAATTTTCTCGGCGGTCCCATAGTGGATGGTTTTTTCTCGATGTCCACCAGATTGTTTTTCTCAAGCCTCATGGTAATCGTATAAACTGTGCCTTCAACTACATCAGTGAAGCCAAGTTCTCGTAGCTGTTGCGTGATTTCATAGCCATAAGTTTCGCCACGGCTAATGATTTCCAGCACACAACCCTCAAGCACCCCTTTCAACATTTCCGTGATATTATCCAATTCTTTACCTCCAATTATATTTTACTTATAATTTTTTCAGTACTCTGTAACACAGGTATTTTGTGTTACTTATATTCAGTATTACTGATTACTAGTATATAGTATTACCGAATAGTGTCGTTTGTCAATAAAACTTTTCGTCAAAAAAGCCCGTTTCCAACGCTCTCGACTTCTCAAAAAAAGCAGGCGCCAGGAACACTCTTACTTACCAAGGATTCCAAGGTTTTAATCAAACGTTTGATTAGTTTTTCACCATATGTTCACAATTACAAAAACAGCATTGTGATATGATAAGGAAATCATCATTCTAGGAGGATTCACCTTGAACACGGAATTACTTAAGGAAGCAACAGAGTTTGTTCGTTCTTTTTACAATGAGGCAAATAAATCGGCGGAGGAGCTAGAAGATCGCCTAATTGAGGTTACCCAGCAGATAGATCAGCATGGGTATTATGAACATACCACAGCGGAACTGGAATTCGGAGCAAAAGTAGCTTGGCGCAATAGTAACCGATGTATCGGTAGATTATTTTGGAATCATTTAACCGTCATTGATAAGAGACATTTACATACAGAAGAAGACATTCGCGATGCCCTTTTTGAACATATGGATTTCGCAACCAATGATGGCCGTATTAGACCCACGATCACGATTTTTTCACAGGCATACCGAAATAAGAAGATACGCATTTGGAATCATCAATTAATTCGTTACGCAGGATATAGGACCGAACAAGGCGTTATTGGGGACCCAGGTTCTGTAGACTTTACAGAGATTTGTATCAACCTTGGATGGGAACCGAAGTATGGAAAATTTGATGTCTTACCGTTAGTCGTTCAAGTGAACGAACACACTCCGCAGTTATTTGAAATACCAGAACACCTAATACTCGAAGTTCCTATCCGCCATCCGCAATACGAGTGGTTCGAGGACTTACAATTAAAATGGTACGCCGTCCCTATGATTTCTGAGATGTGCCTTGAAATCGGCGGCATTACTTATACCGCTGCTCCCTTTAACGGATGGTACATGGGCACGGAGATAGGTGCACGAAACTTAGCTGATGAGTTCCGATATAACCTGTTGCCCCAAATCGGTTCATTAATGGGACTAGATATTAGAAGTAATATCTCTTTATGGAAGGACCGGGCACTATTAGAGTTGAATACGGCTGTCTTACATTCCTATAAGGAAGACGGGGTTAGCATTGTCGACCATCATACCGCTGCACAACAGTTTAAATTATTCGAGGAAAAAGAAATGGAAAACGGTCGGGACGTGACCGGGGACTGGACGTGGCTCATTCCACCTTTAGCACCTGCAGCTACCCACATTTTCCATAACCATTATGCTAATGAGATTGTAAAACCTAACTATTTTTATCAAACCAAACCGTATGAGTGACGAATAAAAAGCAACCTTAAACAGCCCTGATGTTCGGCTCCATTTAAGGTTGCTTTTTATATACTTACATTGGGATGTTTTCACCCTTTATATATCAAGGTTTCTTGCAATTTAATCAAACGTTTGATTAGTTTTTTCAAAGACACCCACTTGTATAGGCAACTTTTAATCAAACGTTTAATTAGTTTCTCTATCCCTTATGCACCAAGGGCTCCAGAGTTTTAATCAAACGTTTGATTAGTTTTTTAGCTCTCAATATCTGAAAAAGGGACTTCCTGTTTATCCCTAATTCATAAAAGTGTTATTATAGTGACTAGTAAATTACTTCTTAGGAGGATTATCTTGAAAAAACTCGTAAAAGTTGTAGCAGCAATCATTGAAAATGATCAAAACGAAATTCTTTGTGCGCTTAGGTCCCCAATAATGGCTATTCCAAACATGTGGGAGTTTCCAGGAGGAAAAGTGGAAGCTAATGAGGATATATACTCAGCGCTAGAAAGAGAAATCCAAGAAGAGTTAGATTGCAAAATTGAGACCTTTAAAGAAGTGTTTAACAACAACACCCATGAATACGAAACATTTATTATTAATTTAATCTCCATCAAATGTAGGGTTATTGAAGGGACGCCAACCCCTAGTGAACACTCCAAGCTTATTTGGCTAAAAAGAGAAAATCTAGACTCGTTAAAGTGGGCACCGGCTGACATTCCTGCAGTAGAACAACTAATTAACGAAAAATAGTCTTCTCGAAATGAGAAGACTACACTTTTTTAGTGAACTCGGTATATAAGGTGGCAGGTATTTCATGCTCTAGTTTAATTTTTACCGTAATCGGTTTCTCGCCTTCGTACTGGACTGTGTCTCCTTTTCCAATATAAATAAAAGGCTCATTTTTCCCATCTATTTCTCTATACTTCCTCACAAATAAATGAAGATTTACTCCACGCGCCTTATTGCGGATGATATTTTGACCTCTATCAGATTGTTGTGTCGTACTATTTTGTGACTGCCACTGGAAGTAGCTCTCGTTTATAAACTTATCTTTGTAGTTAATACTTTCCTTTACATCCTCTTCCTTATGCAAGTCTATAAAAAGAAAGTATTCTTTTCCATTAGCAAGCAACCCTGAACCTCTAAAGGAACTATGGATCTTACGATAATTAGAGAGTAATGCTGCATCAATCATTGGATATTGTTCATACAGTTTAAAATGTGGCACACCATAGTATTCTGACTTAAACTCTTTTTCATAACGGAAAATTCCATATGTGATGATATCTTCAATAAACTTCCGATAATCCTGATTGCTTAGTAGCCCATTAAACAGGCTCGTCTTAACTACTTTCCCATCGCTATATTGAACAAGTTTAGGCTTATTCTTAAGCTGGCCACTGTCATAGTAGTTCTGATTCAAGCACTCAAAAGCATGAAGCACACTATCGTCATCAACATGAGTAACCATCTTTAAGATTTGATGCTTGGCTACTTCTAGATTCATTTCTTCGTGATCTAACAAATAGCGAATAATAACAAACTCATAAATCCTTTTAAGTGGAAGCTTACTTGATAACTCTTTCAAGGTTGACTCGAATTGTTCGTTCTGTAAAAGTCCCTTTAAATAGTCATCCTTCTCAACTTTCGCTACAAAGGATAAATATATTTTTTCTCGATCAATGAATTTCACGGGATCAGGTGCACCATCATACTTCAGATAATCTAATAGTAAATATGGAATCCGCCCCTGGTTGAGCTTTTTAAACTCAAAATACTCTTCCTTCAAATACTTCATAGAATTGAAGTTCTCATTATCAATCTGAGCCAAAATTCTTTCCTGCGATATTTTATCCATTTGGATATGAGTACACCCGGGAATATTCGCAAAGCCGGTAGCAATGGCAACTTTCAAACTTTCTTTATCGTAATAACGACTTCCGTTAAGTGCTAAGGCAATAAGAAACGTTTTATTATGATTACCAATGAAATCAAGGACCGTTAAGAAGCTTTTGTTGGCATGCTTACGTAAACCCCGACCGAGCTGTTGAATAAATACAATTGGAGAGTTGGTTGGTCTTAACATTAGAACAGAGTTAACAGAAGGTATATCTACACCTTCATTAAATATGTCTACTGTAAAAATAAATTCTAATTCGTCATGGTCACTCTCTAAGCGATTAATATATCGCTCCCGGGTTTCTGGTGAATCGGCTCCATATAAGCAAACGCTTTTATAACCTCTTTTATTAAATTCACTGGCCATATACTGTGCATGTTCGATACTCACACAGAAACCAAGGCCTTTCCTTTTCTCACCATCATGACCATAGAAGTCCATTTTTTCAATAATAAAATCGACCCGCTCATTAACCTTTAATCGCTTTGTGATCTCACCAATATCGTCAATATCCACATCACTTAAATCAATTCCATCTATATCTGTGATACCGAAGTAGTGGAATGGAATAACCAACTCGTCCTCTAACGCCTCATGCAATCGCACTTCTAATGCCACATTATTATCAAAAAGGTCAAAAACATTATATCCGTCACTACGTTCTGGAGTAGCCGTCATACCTAAAGTAAACTTGGGCTCAAAATAGTTTAGTACGGTTTGATAGGTGGGACTTGTTGCGTGATGAGCTTCGTCGATGATTAGATATTCAAACTCATCTTTTTCAAATTCATGAAAGCATTTAGAAATCGTTTGGATTGTAGCAAACACGTAATCCACATGTTTTTGCTTATGATTACCTGTAAGAAGCCCAAATGAAAGACCATCATTAGGCAAGAGCTTTTCAAATGTATCTTTTGCTTTTTTCAAAATCTCTTCCCTATGCACAATGAATAATAGCTTCTTAGGCTTCACGTTCTTCACATCAAATGCAGACATATACGTCTTACCTGTTCCGGTAGCGGCAATGACAAGTGCTTTTTTCTCTCCAAAACTTCTAAGGCGATCTAAATTCTCTGTAGCACGCTTTTGCATTCTATTTGGAACGATATATTGTTTATTCTCGTAGATTATTTGGTGTGTCATCTGCGTACTCTTAAAGCTTTTAAGAAATTCTTCATATCTACTAATAAAATCAGAGTCTGCATCCTCACTTATATTCCATAGATAATCGTATTCCTGTAAAACATCTTGTATAAACCGACCATCCTCTTTTGTAATGATTTCAACATTCCACTCAATATTGCTTTTCAGCGCACTTTGAGTGATATTCGATGACCCTATAATCACCTTATAGCTGTCTTTATACTCAAATATGTATGCCTTCGTATGGAATCCAATCTCTTTATCCGTAACAAAAACCTTTAAATCAACATTATTAAACTCTCTTATTTTTTCTAGTGCTTTTGCATCTGTAAAATTAAGATATGTGGAAGTAATGATCTTACCCGTGATCCCCTTTTTTTCAGCTTCCTTCAAAGGGTCAAGAAGAAGCTGCAGCCCGCTAAAATTAATAAATGCCACACTAAAGTAAAACCGTTCACACTCGCTCATCGATTTCACTAATTCTCTTAATAGATTCCCCTTGTCGGAGTTCACGATTAGCTTCTTTTCTACCGCTTCCATTGGATTTCCCCTGACTCTATATCTGATATGAACCAAGATATTGTTATTTATTGGATATATGGAAATTGTACAATATCTGGGGGTAAATAAAAAGATCCTCTACTTTCCTATTGAGTAAAGGATCTTACTAAAAATATATTTATTGGAAGTTAAAAGTGTCAAGAGCAGAACTGAAACAGCTGTTATTGTTATGCGTTACTTATTCCATTTTGCAAGGGATGTTATTCTCGATTTCCTCAGCGGTAAAGACTACGTCAATTATCTCCTCATTACTATCGTTGCCAGTGTTGGATCCACTAACTTTTCCTTCTAAAACATAAGTGAAAAATCCCACACCAGGTCTATCGAAAGCAGTGAAGGTAGTTGTTACAAAGTCAATATTTGTATCTAGAACATTAATTATCAGCCCTGCCGGTGCAACTCGTCTAATTTGATATTCGAGTCTCTGTGCTAGTGGGCCCTCAACTGATGATCCCAGGTTATTAGCTTCGATTGTTGCTATAAATCTTACTGTGTCCAAAGGATCGTCGATAGCTATAGTTAATGTTGAAAGAGTCGTAAAACCTGCTCCTCCCTTGGACGGCAATTCAGGAAGCGGGTCTGCGTTAGTCCCCACTACAAACTGGTGTAATAATCCACATGCACATTTAGAAGTAGATTTCTTATCTTTACTCATTTTTTCACAACCTTTCTTTTCAAAGATAATTACAGTCTATGAATCTGCCAAACAAAAGTTTGGACAGGTCCCCATCGAAAAAACACAATTCGTTGTAAACCAAGGAAATCTAGCAAGCATTAGTGGGTTTGCACAAGGATTATGCGAAGAATGCTAATAATATTTAGGCTTACACCTCTGTGAAGTCAAATGGAAGATAAGCCCATCGTTGATCAAATTCTTATACCAATAACACAAAGGGAGGTCCTCATACTAGCTGAGAACCTCCCTTCTGTTTTTACCCTTAAACACTTATCACCTTATTCAATAAAAAGCCCCCACTTCAATAAAGCGGGGGTCACTGAACGTGAGTTTATACAAACAAACTTAGTAATAGAACAAATCCTAATCCAGCTACCGAAATGATCGTCTCAAGTAATGTCCAAGTGGCAAATGTTTCTTTCATACTTAAACCAAAATACTCTTTGAACATCCAGAAACCAGCATCGTTCACGTGTGAGGCAATCAAGCTTCCTGCTCCGGTTGCTAGTACAACTAAAGCTAGGTTTACATCGGTTTGACCCAACATAGGAATTACTAAACCAGCAGTTGTTAAGGCTGCAACAGTTGCAGAACCTAATGAAATACGTAAGATGGCTGCAATGATCCATGCTAGTAGAATCGGTGAAATGTTTGTTCCTTTAAATAATTCCGCTACATAATCACCTACATGACCATTGATTAATACTTGTTTGAAGGCACCACCGCCTCCAATGATTAAAAGCATCATGCCAATGTGTGAAATCGCTTCTGAACAAGAGTCCATTACTGTTTTGATTGGGATCTTTCTTGCCAATCCCATTGTATAGATAGCAACTAATAAGGAGATTACCATTGCTGGGGAAGCGCCACCAACAAAACGGATAATAGCTAGTAGCGTATTATCTGCAAACCCCATTGTTTTTTGAAGTAATGTAATAATAGTAGCAATCGACATTAGAATAACAGGAAGCATAGCGGTAAATACACTGATTCCAAATCCAGGTGTGTCTTCAAGTTTAAACGTTTTGATCTCACCTAAAGAGGCAATGTTACCAGTCTTTGAAAATGATGCAGGAACCAACTTTTTAGCTATCTTTGTAAATACAGGTCCAGCGATAATGACAGTTGGAACAGAAATAATAAAACCGTAAAGTAATACTTGACCAAGATCCGCACCAAATTCACCTGCAATGGTAGTTGGTCCTGGATGCGGCGGTAAAAATCCGTGTGTTACAGATAAAGCGGCTCCCATTGGAATACCAAGATATAGAATTGACACTCTTAATTGTTTTGAAATGGCAAATACGATTGGAATCAATAAAACTAATCCTACTTCAAAGAATAAAGCAATACCGATAATGAATGAAGCAGCCACTACAGCCCACTGAATATTCTTTTCACCAAATTTATTCACGAGAGTCATCGCAATGCGCTGCGCGCCACCTGAATCTGCAATTAATTTACCCAGCATGGCACCAAGACCGAAGATCAAGGCTATATGTCCAAGTGTTCCACCTAAACCTGCTTCAATGGTTGCGATGATTTCATCTAATTTCATTCCAAGCGCAATGGCCACTCCGAATGAGACAATGATCAGTGAAACGAACGTGTTTAATCTTAAACCCATAATTAAAATAAGTAATGCTATAATACCAATTGCTACTATTACTAATGGCATCCTCTTTCCCCCTAAAATTAAGTTTTTATTCTCTAGCTAACATTTGCTGTGACATCCAAAGGTCTTCTACTTTACCTTGAACATCGTCAAAATTTTGATGCAATGACTTGATCATTAGGTCTCTATTTTTTGTATTGATCGCATCGATATAAAGCTGATGATTTTCCACAATCCGTTCAAAATCATCATATTTTTCTTCGAGACGGGCTCGCATCGATAATAGAATTAAACTTTCCATAACAGGTTTTGCATTATTCCATATCAGCGAAATGTAGGAATGATCAATGGAACGAATAATCGTTTCATGGAATAGGACATCTTGAAATGAAAACTCATCGGCATCTTTGTATTTTATGGCAATTTTCATCATTTCAAGTATTTTACTAAGTTCTTTTACTAACCCTGTAGTATCTATTTTTACAAGCCGTTCAAAAACAAAGGTTTCGATTAGCAAACGTACATCATAGATTTCTTCGATTTCTTTCTTTGTTAAGCCAACAACAACTGCTCCCATTCTTTCTAATCGAATCATATTTTCAGAGGCTAGTATTTTTAATGCTTCACGAATGGGTGAACGACTTACATTATATTCTTCTGCTAATTTATTTTCCGATAAGATGGTACCGCTTTCAATTAAACCTGAAATAATTTGCATTCTAAGCTCGCAAGTCACACGCTCACCAGTAGAAGCCTTTGATAGCCATTTTGTGGGATATAGCAATTTCTTAGATTCTGGCAAGAATTTACCTCCTTTTCAAAAAGTAACATACATGTATACAAGTATTATAATGCAGATTATTCAAAATGCAAGCGCTTTTATATTATTTTAGATTTATATAAGAATCCCTAATCCACTCCCCTACGATTTTAAATATAACGCTTTCATTCTCGTTGACAGAATTATCGATATTCATTAAACTTATGCTTGTATACAAGTACACGACAGAATACCTTTTCAAATGTATCTTGAGGTTTTATTTCCATTTTGGATTTTTTCCTAACTGATAAGAAGAAAACTTTTTTCGCGTAGACTTATAGGGAGAGTTGAAAAGAATGCAGTATCCATCATCATGGCTACAAAGAGCCTCACTTGGAGAAATAATCGTAAGTGAGTTAAGATTAAAAATTATTAATGGCACCATTCCTACGGGAGCACTATTATCTGAGAATCAGATAGCATCTGAATTCGGGACTAGTCGATCACCAGTCAGAGAGGCTTTGAGAACGCTTGCTGGTGAAGGGTTGATCCGTTTAGAAAGGATGGGTGCTGTGGTATTAGGCTTAACATCAAAGGATATAGATGAACTAAACGATGTTCGTTTTATGATTGAAAGCTTTGTATTACAACGTCTGGCTGAGATTGATAATAAGCCATTAGTAGAAACCCTTACTAAGATTATCGACAAGATGGAACTAGCGGGGAAGCACCAAGACATTATTGAATTTTCTTATCAAGACCTATGTTTCCATGAAGAAATGATTTTGGGAATCAACCATACAAGAATTTCACATTTATGGAATAGTATACGGGAAATCGTTTTAACCGCTCTACTAGTAGCAACCGGAGAACGATTTGTAGGAAAAACACATGAAATAGAACCTCTCATTGAGAAACACCGATTAATTGTCAAAGCACTAGTTTCAAAAGATTTTCAGCTAATTGAAGAACTAATTCATGAACATTTTAAAGATACTCGTAAAACTGTTAGTGAAACCCTGTTAAAAAGGAACCATGAGTAATAATTGAAGGTTAACATCTTTTTAAATAAGAGATGATGATCCTTTTTATTCTACTTGTCGACAAGTAGACAACATAATAATTTAAGGTTAATATCCTTTTGCTCGTCTTGTCGACAGGTAGACAACTAAAAATTGGAGGTTATAAGAATGGCAGTTATGAAGGCGGGTTTATATCTTTCTGAAAAAAAAGTAATGGTTGGGGAGCTAGATAAACCAACTTTAAATCAAGGTGAAGCCCTTATTCGCGTCTCCTACGCTGGGATTTGTGGAACGGATATGATGATTTATTCAGGAAAACACCCTCGTGCAAAAGCACCACTTGCAATGGGCCATGAGTTTAGCGGTGTCATTGAAGAATTGAACGGAGAGTCAGCATTTTCAGTTGGAGACCGCGTGGTTATTGAACCAACTCTTAGCTGCGGAACGTGTGAAGCCTGTGCATCTGGACAATCTCATGTTTGTAAAACATTAAAGCTCATTGGTATCGATATGCATGGTGGGTTTGCAGAATACGCGGCAGTTCCTCTACATCGACTTCATGTGATTCCTGAGGGATTATCAGATGCCCACGCAGCCTTAGCGGAACCTGTAGCAGTGGCTGTTCACACTGTAAGACGCTCCAATCTGAAGGTAGGCGATGATGTTGTCATTTTAGGTGCAGGCCCCATTGGTTTACTCATTGGCCTAATGGCGAAACAGGCTGGGGCCAACCAAATCATCGTTTCCGATATTAGTCCTTACCGATTGGAAAAAGCAAGAGAACTAGGTTTTACCGCAATGGATGCTAAAGCAGTAGATGTTACGGAAAAAGTTTTATCGCTAACAAATGGAATTGGGGCAGATATTGTTTTTGAAGTGGCTGGTACACAAATTACGGCTCAACAAATGGTTGAAGTGTGCAGAATCCAAGGACAAATTATGGTCGTTAGCGTATACAAACAAGCACCGGCTATCAATCTAGCAGGAATGCACTTTAAAGAAATATCGATCGCAACTACACGATGTTATAGTGGCAGTGATTTTAAAACTGCTATTCAACTAATGGCAAGTGGAAAGATTGATGTTTCTCCATTTATTTCTCATGAGTTACCGCTAGAGAAGATTGAAGAAGGCTTTAAGTTAATGGAGAATCCAGATGTTTCTTTAAAAATATTATTTCAGCCTAATTGATGAAGGAGGAGCAAAGATGGTACTCGAATTATTTAAACTAGACGGAAAAGTTGCAGCTATCACGGGAGCTACTAGAGGAATTGGACGTTCAATAGCTCTCTCTTTAGCGGAAGCGGGTGCAGATATTGCCCTCCTTCAACGTTCCCCTGAACAATCTGATGTTAAGGAAGAAATCGAAGCATTAGGTAGAAAATGCTTGATTGTTCCTTGTGATTTGGAAAATGTCGAACAAGTAAAAGCTGCCATTCCTCATGTGGTTTCACATTTTGGCAAAATTGATATTTTAGTTAATAATGCAGGCATCCAACGCCGGTCACCTTCAGTAGATTTCTCAGAACAGGATTGGGATGATGTGATCAATGTCAATTTAAAGACAGTTTGGATCCTATGTCAGCAAGCTGGCCGCTATATGGTTCCAAATGGAAAAGGAAAAATCATTAATATGGCATCCCTTCTCTCCTTTCAAGGCGGATTGACGGTTCCAGCTTATGCTGCAGCCAAAGGTGGCGTGGCCCAGTTAACGAAAGCATTATCGAATGAATGGGCCAAGCATAATGTGAATGTCAATGCGATTGTCCCTGGCTATATTGCAACAGACATGAATACGGCACTTATTAATGATGAGACGCGTAATCGACAAATTCTCGAGCGAATCCCCTCAGGACGTTGGGGAAATCCAGAAGATTTTAATGGGACTGTTGTGTATCTTGCATCAGATGCCTCCAATTATGTACATGGGCATTTATTAGCTGTCGATGGTGGATGGCTAGGAAGATAAGTGATGAGCAGCATTAATCAAAGCATGAAGACTGGCGAATTAATTGTGCCGGTCTCATGCTTTTTATTGTGATTCTCGGCAGATAATAAAAAAACACCACCCGAAAAGGATAACTGTCCAAGGTTTTAACTGGCACTGCTTATGGACAGAATAAAGATAATCTCTCTTGTATACCTTCTAAAACCTCTTCTGGCACTTTCTTAACTTTGATTTCCCCACCTAGAAAAAGTAGCCAATTTGTTATTTCGACCAATTCTTCGGGATTAGTAACATTAATAAAAGTCTTTAGAATGGCTGTGGTTTGGTATGGATCCATATAAGAGATTGAAATTTTTAATGGATGGTATTTTTTGAACTGGGCAATCGCTTTTGGACCAAGTTCAAGGACAAGGTTAATCTCTTCTTCCTGTTTACTTAGTTTTTCTATAATCTTTTTCTTACTTAATCTTTTTTTCGTAGGGATTGGTTCGACATTGGTAAGATTGTCGACAGGAATAATCTGTTTCTTTTCTTCCTCTAAGTTGAAGCCTTCAATCATCCAAACGCTTTTTTCACGATATAGGTGCAAGAGATAAATGGGATAAGACTTTATTCCCTTCTCTTCGTTGATGGTAATCAATAAATAGCTATCTAGAAGAAGGAGTTGGATGAGTTTTTCCAACATAGGATGGGGCAGGTCTGACAGATCAAGTAGGTCAGGATTATTCGGATTGGTACCTTCAAATAGCAAGATTTGATTTAAATGGACAAGGTCCTCTTGCTGATTCTCTGAGATGAGCCCTAGTAACTTTTCAGCTAAAGACTGACGGCTCTTTAGATATGGGAGTTGTTGATTTCTTGTGGCCATAAAGGCAATAAAAAGCGCTTTAATCTCATTATCGGTAAAGCGGACTGTTGGAAGGACAGAGTTGTTCATGACAAAGTAACCCCCATCCCTTCCAACCTCAGCGACAAGGGGCATCCCCATGGCTTCAATTTCTCTGATATCTCGAATAGCTGTCGAGCGAGAGATGTTAAATTCTCGCATGATTTCAGAAATGGTAAAATTGGCGCGGTTGTTAATATACCGCATGATGGTATTAATCCGTTCCACTTTTTTCATCGGGTTCTCCTAAACAGTATCATTTTTTGACATAATTAAAGACTATTATAATCTCATCAGATGAAAAAACAATCATTTGATTCATTTTAAAAAAAGGAAGGTTTTGAATATGGCAGATTATACCCTAGAAGAAAAAGACAGCTTCACCGTTTTAGGTATCGGAACAGAGCTTAAGAGCCACTACACTGACTATGCTGGTATTAACAAGGAAAAGGCAGACTTTTGGTCGGCCGTCAAAGAAGATGGTACGCTTGATAAGTTAAAAGCCTTAGCCACAAATGATTACATTTTTGTCGTAAATGAAGCAGTGAATAACAAGATGATGCATTATGCTGGCGTCATGACAGAGGCATCAATACCAGAAGCAACTAGAATGATCCAATTTCCAAAGGGAGAATACCTGGTTGTAAAAGGGGAAGCAGCGACAAATGAAGAATTAAGTAATATGGTTACTGGCATTGCCTTTGGTCAAGTATTGCCTGAAGTAAAGAATGTTGCCTATGTTGGCGGGCCAAATACAGCAGTTATAATGGGGCAACGCAACGACCTAGTATTTGGTGAAATGTGGATTCCTGTTGTTAGGAAATAAAAGGAGCGATGGAATTGTCTTATATCGTTGATTTTAAAAATGTGTCTACAGTTGGTTTAGATTCCTCACCTGTTGCAGAGGCGCTTGCTGGTTTACGTGCGAATGAAGCCCGTTACTTTATGAACAAATACAAGCATGAATTTACGGTTGTTCCAGCTAGCGAGTCCTGCGAGACCCTTGATTATGTGAACCGAATTTTAAAAGAAGAACGTGATATTGAGTTTACAGCAAAACCTTTAGAAACGTCGCGTTTTCAAGTGGAAAATATCAATTGGACCTACGTCTTTTATGAGGATGGTCTTTCAGTCAACGTCTTGTATACGATTGATGGTCCTAAGCCAAAGCGGGCCGTTGGTTTTAAGCTTTCTGAGGGTATGGAAGTTCCAAAGGAATTAGAAGGGAAGTTTAAGTTTGCTAGGCAGAAGTCTAAACTAGCGGGAACGATTCGGGGTTCGTATTTTGTTATTAAAGGTGAATATTAAATTTAGCAAAAACAGCACCTCTCCAGCAAATTTGAGGGTGCTGTTTTTTTTTTACAAACATAAAACCAGAGATAGTAAAATAAGCGGAATTTTTCCGTTTATTTTTCAAACAAATTGAATCAACATTCAGTTATAAAGAGTAATGATACATTAAACCGTGGCCAATAAAAGAAGGAGACCTCTACTGAGATCTCCTCTAGTGCTCCACTCAGTGATGAAACCCATTGTCACATTTCGTATCATGTGGCATAGGTCCGTCCAGGGAGTCCAGAAAGGCGACGGCTTGTTTTAGGTTCATCAGAAACAAATGCGCGAGATCCATGGAAAATCCATTTCGAACCACCACGCGCATTATTGTCACCTCTTCCATATCTGGCGGTAATGGATAGGCAGGTACTTGCCAACCAAACACACGCAATTGCCGAGACAAATCATAAAGATTCCAGTTTGATGTATATCCATCTTTCATTCGCCAAGCGAAAACCGGAATATTCGAACCATCGGACAAAAGTTTGAACGGTGCCATCTCCTGAATCTCCTTGCTAAGAAAAAGAGCGACTTTCTGTGAAGCTCTTTGCACATCATGGTACCCACTTTTTCCTAAACGCAGGTAATTGTAATATTGCAGGAGCACTTGCGCACCAGGACGAGAGAAATTCAGGGCAAAAGTCGGCATGTTCCCACCAAGATAGGACACGCGGAAGATGAGGTCCTCAGGAAGATCTTCCGCTTCCCGCCAAATAATCCAACCCAGCCCAGGATACACTAGTCCATATTTATGTCCAGATACATTGATGGACTTCACCCTCGGTAATTGAAAATCCCAGACCAAATCTGGTTGAAGAAACGGTGCGATAAATCCTCCCGAAGCCGCATCCACATGCATGGGAATGTCGAGGCCCGTCCTTTCCTGCAAATCATCCAGCGCACTCGCAATCGCAGCAACTGGTTCGTAAATCCCTGTATACGTCTCACCAAGAATTGGTACCACACCAATCGTATTTTCATCCACGGCAGCGAGAACTCCCTGAGGATCCAAATAAGGATGCTCTGGGCTAATCTTCACATAACGGGGTTCGACCTCCCAATAGTTCGCGAATTTTTCCCAGACAACCTGAACAGCGGAACTGAACACTATATTTGGGCGATCCGTCTCCTTCCCTTCCTTTTTGCGTGCATTTTGCCAGCGTCTTTTTAACGCAAGCCCCCCGAGCATACATGCCTCAGAAGAACCAGTTGTTGAAACGCCCATCGTCGTAAGGGGGTTGGGAGCATGCCAGAGGTTAGCTAGAATGCGGACACACCGCTCCTCAATTGCGGCTGTCTGAGGATATTCGTCCTTGTCAATCATGTTCTTGTCGAATGATTTGGCATATAAGTCTTTTGCAGCAGGCTCCATCCATGTGCTAACGAATGTTGCAAGATTCAGGCGGGCATTGCCATCCAGAGCAATTTCATCATGAACGATTTGATAAGCTGTTTCAGGTAACATCCCTTCATCTGGCATTTGAAAGCGCGGAACAGCTAATTCTCCTTCGCGGGCAAAAAGAGGATTCACAGAAAATTCGTGAGGCAACTCCCTTTGCACGTGATGCGGTAGACATTGTGAGTTATCTGGCAAGTCCTTTTTTCCTGCATATGTATCGTTTTGAATTTCTGGTTTTCGATCCTGTGGCATACAAGTCCTCCTATTTATCGTTTAACCATCCTATTATTTACAAAAAAGCATTTAATAAACCAATGATTCCAGTCCTTGTCACCACTCGAAATGTTTTTTTCATAAGTATTGAAAATAATGATTAGAAGTTAATTTAATTTACTAAAAATTGAATCGCTTTAGATACGATTTATGCTATTGTCAAATTAAGCAAGGTAAACACACTACAAAACTCTAGTTGTTTGACTTCGAGACGTGTGGAGTGTGGGATGGAAATAGTGAAGGATAACGGCCAAAAAAAATTTAGGAGGTGCACGTTGAGGTTCTTCATGTAAAACATATTTTATTAAATTAATGGAATTATATTTTTTTACTCAATTTCAAAAATGTACCTAGCTATTACCTTTTTCTTACCTTGTGCAATATACCTTTTCAGCAAGCTACCTCTTCTTAGAATCACGATTATACTATTCATCATGTCTTGACTTACTAATTTTTCTATCCATATGTTTCTTAAATTCAGTAGGAGGTTATTGCTATATGTTTGAAAGCAAATCGGTACAAAAAGCCATTTTATCGAAGAGAGGCAAGAGAAAGTTAGCCTTCCTTGTAAGTATGTGTTTGGTGTTTGTAATTGCTTTAGGGAATGTATTTATTCCACGTACGCAAGCAGCCGTAGGAACAAATATTGTGATTAGTGAGATTTATGGTGGAGGCGGAAATGGTGGTGCTTCCT